>NZ_SOGP01000023.1:0-459413 GCF_004403435.1 Cryobacterium sp. TMT1-66-1 | reverse complement strand
GCCCAGAAAGGCTACTGGGAATAACCCCAAGGCGGCCCGGGCACCACTCCCGGGCCGCTACCACCTCGTCAGAACTTTGTTACCAACTACCTGGACTGGCGCTACCATCAAGCGCTACTCGCCAGTATTGTTCTGGCCCGTCTGCACCCAGACTGGAGGTATGAAGACAATGACGTTACCGAATACACACTTCAAGGTCTCCAACATCATTCTGGGGCTGATGCGGATCGTTCCCCTCGCCGACGAAGAGATCCGATCCTTGGTTGGAGCGTCCAGAGAGGCCGGCATAAATTTCTTCGATCACGCCGACGTGTACGGCAGCGAACCCCACGAATGTGAGCGGCGTTTTGGCGACGCCGTATCGTTTTCGGCAGAAGATCGGGCACGTGTCGCCATCCAGTCAAAGGTCGGCATTCGATCGGGCTTCTGGGACTTCTCCAGGGAGCACATCCTTCGATCGGTCGACGAGTCGCTCACGGCGTTGAAGACCGATTACCTCGACATGCTGCTGCTGCACCGCCCTGACGCCCTGGTGGAACCCGACGAGGTCGCGGAGGCGTTCAACATTTTGCACAATGCGGGAAAAGTACTCAATTTCGGCGTCTCCAATCACACTCCGGGACAGGTAGAGCTATTGAAAAGCTCGGTGGCCCAGCCGCTCATCGTCAACCAGGTGCAGTTGAGCATCACGCATGCGCCCCTGATTGCCGCCGGCGTCTCGGCCAACATGGCTGGCCTGGACCAGTCCATCGACCGGGACAACGGCATTCTCGACTACTGCCGACTAAACAACATCACCCTGCAGGCATGGTCGCCGTTCCAGAAGGGTTTCTTCGACGGTATTTTCCTGAACGATCGAGAAAACTATGCCGCGTTGAACAACGTCATCGAGGACCTTGCTCTGACCTACGATGCTCCCCCGGCTGCCATCGCCGTAGCCTGGATCACTCGTCATCCTGCCCACATGCAGGTTGTACTCGGCACGACCAGCGTTCACCATCTGATCGATTCGGCCGCAGGGTCTGATATCGCCCTCACGCGCGAAGAGTGGTATCGACTCTTCACGGCCGCTGGACATATCTTGCCGTAGTCAGGCACCTGAAACTCTTGGCGGTAAATGATGGACGTATCACTCGGCCTTCTCACTCTCGTCGTTGTCGTCTGCGCGGCCAGCGCACTCGGTAGACGCTTGAACCTGTCTGTTCCACTGCTGCTCGTTGTGGTCGGTGTCATCGGCTCATATCTGCCGTTTATTCCAGCGGTGAAGTTGGATCCGGAACTGGTGTTGGTGGGAATTCTTCCTCCACTGCTGTACGCGGCCGCTATCCGTACCTCCCTGGTTGAATTTCGCACGAACCTGCGGTCTATCGGCCTGCTGTCGGTCGGATATGTCATTTTTGGCACCGTGGCGATCAGCCTGATCGTCTGGTGGTTGATCCCAGAAATTCCCGTGGCTGCTGCATTTGCCCTGGGTGCGGTGGTGGCTCCGCCGGATGCAGTCGCGGCGACCACGATCGCGCGCCGAGTTGGGCTCCCGCGGCGGGTTGTGAGCCTTTTGGAGGGTGAGTCGCTGGTCAATGATGCGACCGCGCTGGTGCTTCTTCGCACGGCGATCGTCGCCATTGGCGGGAGCGTCACCGTTTGGCAAGTGGCGTCAGACCTCGCTTTTGCTGCCGGTGGGGCTGTAGTGATCGGCTTGGTCGCGGCGTGGCTCCTGCTGCAGATCCGAAAACGGGTCCGCAACGTGGCCATAAACACGTCTATGTCTCTTGCAGCCCCGTTTGTGGCCTATATTCCTGCTGAGGGAGTCAACGCATCTGGCGTGTTGGCTGTCGTTGTCGCCGGCCTCGTGGTCGGTACAAGAACGCCAGCTATGCCCGGCGGCGCGTCGCGATTGAGCCAGCGCAGCAACTGGGCGACGGTGCAGTTTCTGCTCGAGAACTCCGTTTTTCTTCTCATCGGATTACAGGTACGGTCGATCATTGAGGCGACCTCAGGCGACTCGCTCGGTGCCGGGCGTATCTGGGGCGCTTGCGCTGTCATCCTCGTCGCGGTTCTCCTGTTGCGCCCGATTTGGGTGTTCCCAGCGATTTATCTCCCTCGGCTGATACCCAAAATTCGACAGGTCGACCCCGCACCGCCCTGGCAGTTGCCCACCATCCTGTCGTAGGCTGGCATGCGCGGTGTCGTCACCCTGGCTGCGGTGTTCGCCCTACCGGAAGGCGTCGCCCACCGTCCCGTCCTCGTTCTCGCCGCCCTAGGAGTGGTGGCCGGAACCCTGGTTGTGCAGGGCCTGAGCTTGCCGCGGCTCGTTCGCCTGCTGGGGGTACGTGGTCCTGATACCAAAGCGGATGCGCTCAGCCAGGCTGCGCTAATGGATCAGGCCACCGCTGCAGGAATAGAAAACTTGCGGCGGCACACTCGGCCCGACGATCCGCCTGAGGTGCTCGACATGCTCGAACGCCGCACCCAGGAACGCAACCGGGCGGCCTGGGAACGCCTCGGACGATCGGAGTTCGCGGACCGCACTCCCAGTAAACGCTACGTACAGTTGCGGCTGGCTATGCTTGATGCGGAGCGCGCCCGGGTTCTGAAACTGCGCCGCTCGGGAGAATACGCCCACGAGGTAATCAGCGAAGTGCTTGAGATGCTCGATGTTGAAGAATCTATGTTGGACACCTCGCCTGACGACACTGGCAGCACCTTCAGTGCCGAAGCTCCTGCCGCGATCCGGCCCGACACCGCTGGAGTCCCCCTGGGCGCCGGCGGCTGCGAGCATTTACGGGCCGTCGGTGAGCATCCAGTGCCACCGGACTCGGAATGCTACGACTGTGTACGCGAAGGCACTACCCCGGTACACCTTCGGATGTGCCTACTGTGCGGCAAGGTGGGGTGCTGCGATTCATCCGTCGGTCAGCACGCGACCAGGCATTTCCAAGAGTCCGGCCACCCCATCATGTGCAGCGCCGAGCCGAGGGAATTGTGGCGTTGGTGTTACGTTGACGAGCTCCTCGGTTAGCGCGAGCTCGTCGACGCGCCTCGAGATGTGTCCCCGAGGGCTGTAGCCTCGGTAGGGGCGTGCACGAGCTTGAGGCCGACGACGCAGCCGATGAGCCCGACAAGCAAAGCGATCTACAGCCAGGAAATGCTCCTGCTGACCAT
The DNA here is from genome assembly GCF_004403435.1 of Cryobacterium sp. TMT1-66-1. Classification (NCBI taxonomy): domain Bacteria; kingdom Bacillati; phylum Actinomycetota; class Actinomycetes; order Micrococcales; family Microbacteriaceae; genus Cryobacterium; species Cryobacterium sp. TMT1-66-1. The sequence goes on along the minus strand of NZ_SOGP01000023.1, from coordinate 456,251 downwards.
CGCCCAGACCACCGGTAGAGGTGCGCCAATGCCAACCCCGACGGCATAGGCCTTCCCAATTAGGATTTCGCGCATTGCCCCGGCCAGGCCTCCCATGCTGAGCGCGAGCCCTGCACCGAAAATGACGGTCGGCCACAATTTGGTGAAACCCACGGACTTGCCGAGCGCAGTCGTCCAAACGGCCTCCTCGACTATAAGGAGACCCACTGGGCACCCCCGTGCACACTGGCCAGACCCGGGAATGCGGAAGCATCCACTCAGCGCCACTTCGCCCTGACGACTTAGGCGTGCGAGTGGTGAATCACCATTCCGAATTCATTGACCGGCTCGAAAGCGTCTCGGTCCCAGGCGCCGGGGTGCGGAACCGGGCAGTCGACCACGGTATTTCGCGACGAATGGTCGATGGCGTGTTCTCGCATGGCGTGTGAGCAGATCGGGCATGACCGAAAATCGGTCGCGTCCCACTGTTCCGGGCCTCGTGGGGTCTTCCTGTCCTGAATCATGCCATTACGATACGCCGAATTGGACAATTAGGCACGTAACTGCTACACGACTTTGCGGCAAACCTCTGGAGTCTGGCCTACTCTTCCCCGAAACCTGATTCCAACAGTTCTGCGAGGGCGGTGATCGCCGGGCCGGCCGACGGGTCAGTCGACGACAGCTGCACGCTGCTTCCCCGAGCCAGACCGAGGGACATGATGCTCAGCAGGCTGCTGGCGTCCGTGCCGTTCACGGTGATCGGAACCGAGAACGTGCTCACCAGATTCACGAATTCTGCGGCGGGTCGTGCATGCAATCCGTCTTTGTTGACGAGGATCACGGTGCGCGAGACCCCGGCCGGTGCGGGCTGTTCAGCGGCCGGTGGGGCGCTACTCGACGGGTGCAGCGCTGACTGCGCGGCCGCCACGACCGCATCGAGGTCTCCCCCGATCTCTGCGGCCACGGCTGCGGCCACCCCGCCCTCGACCAGCGGCGCGTCCACAATTCGCACCTGGTTTTGCTCGGCATCGTCAAGAAAATCACGCGCGGTTTCCGCGGTCAGAATCGCCGAACCCAGATCACACAGAATCACCACGCCGACGCCGCCGTTCGCCGCGGTGATGCCGTCGCTGATCTTCTCAAAGCTGGTACCGATCCCCCCGGTATCCGTTCCTCCCGCAGCGACCAGTTGCACCGTCGGCGCCATCTGACGCGCAAGTTCAACCAGCCCCGCCGCGATCTTCTCGCTGTGCGAGACAAAAACCAGGCCAACGCGGTCAGCGGATACCGCCGCGCTCACTCGCGGACCATCACGCGGTCGCCAGCACGTTGAAAGCGGCGCGGAGCAGCAGCGACGTCGACTGAGAACCCGGATCCCGGTGGCCGATCGCCCGCTCACCGAGATAGCTCGCCCGTCCCTTGCGTGCCACCAACGGCTCGGTGGCTTGCGCGCCGCGCGCTGCGGCATCCGCTGCGGCCAGCAAGACGACGTCGACGCCGGTACCGGCCGCTTGCGCAGACCACGCCGCGTTCACGGCCGGTGTCCAGGCGTCGATCATGGTCTTATCGCCCTCATCCGCTTTGCCACGCAGCACGATGCCGTCGCGGGCTGCAGCCAGAAGGGAAACCAGAGCGGCCGCATCCACCCACTCGGCGTCCCCGACAGCACCGGAGGCCTTCAGAAAAGCCGTGCCGTACAGCGGACCGGCAGCACCGCCAACCGTTGAGATCAACGTTGTGGCGACCAGTTTCAGCACCGCTCCGGGCGTTGTCTCGTCGGGCAGAGCGTCGAGCTTCGGCAGGATCGCCTGAAAGCCGCGATCCATATTCTCACCGTGATCGCCATCGCCGATTTCCCGGTCGAGGGTATTCAGGGCGGCACGGTTGGCCGCGAGCACCTCAGCGCTTCGGCGAATCCAGCGCACAGTCCAGGCGGTGTCCAGCGTTGGCGCCGCGTCAGCGAAAACGGAGTCTGGTTGATCGTTCAGGGTCATCGAATCTCCTTCTACCGTCCCCACCGTAGCGCCGCAGTCTGCACCGGGGCGTCCCACAGCCCCGTGAGCTCGTCGTCGAGTTTCAGAACGGAGATGGACGTTCCCGCCATCTCGAGGCTGGTCGTGTAGTTGCCGACGAGGCTCCGGGTGACAGTGATTCCCTTCTCTTTGAGCACTTCGGCGGCCCGGCGGAAGACGATGTAGAGCTCGATCTGCGGTGTACCGCCCATGCCGTTGACGAACAGGAGTACTTCGTCGCCGCTTACAAAGGGCAGGTCTTCAAGGATCGGGCCGAGCAGCCGGTCCACGATCGCGTCGGCGGGCTCGAGCTTGATCCGCTCCCGCCCCGGCTCGCCGTGAATTCCAATGCCGATCTCGATCTCATCGTCGGCGAGCACGAAACTCGGCTCCCCGGCGTGCGGCACCACACAGGGAGAGAGCGCGACTCCCATTGTGCGCACGCGGGAATTTACCTTTTCGGCGACGGCGACCACGGCATCGAGGCCATCGCCGCGTTCGGCGGCGGCCCCGGTGATCTTCTCGACCAGAACCGTGCCCGCCACGCCCCGGCGACCTGCCGTGTAGAGCGAGTCCTTGACGGCGACATCGTCGTTAATGATGACCGCGCGCACGTCGATACCCTCAGCGGATGCCAGATCGGCCGCCGTCTCAAAGTTCAACACGTCCCCGGTGTAGTTTTTCACGATGTGCAGCACGCCGGCGCCGCCATCGACGGCCTGGGTTGCCGCGAGGATCGGGTCGGGAGTCGGTGAGGTGAAAACAGCTCCGGGCACCGCGGCATCCAGCATGCCGTAGCCGACGAAACCGCCGTGCAGCGGTTCGTGCCCGCTTCCACCACCGCTGACGATTCCCACCTTTCCCTGCACCGGGGCATCGTTACGCACAATATAGACCGGATCGTGCGAGATACGCACAATGTCACCGTGCGCCGCCTCGAATCCGGCGACGGCCTCGTTGACCACGTTCTTGGGATCGTTGATGAGCTTCTTCATGACCATCCATTCACTCGGTGATGCCACGGTTCGACAGAGAGAGGACCACGGCAAGGCCCGGGCAGCACCGCCCGGGACAGCCATTTTCCCAAAATTACCATACGCGCTGAAACCACGCCCGGAAAGGGGGCCAATGAACCTCGCCAGCCCATTCCCCTCGACGACACCGCGCGCTATGTTATTGCCAACCGCTCGCCGCAGAGGGGCAGCTTCGGCGTCCCCGACCTGATCAGAAAGGTTCTCGTGGAAAATATCGGAGCTGTATTCGTCTCGGAGGTCGTGGGCACTGCAATGCTGGTTCTCCTCGGAACCGGCGTCGTCGCCAACGTCGCCCTGGCCAAGAATAAGGGCCTTGGCGGTGGGTTCCTTATGGTGACCATCGGCTGGGGCTTCGCAGTGTTTGCCGGAGTCGTGGTCGCCTACCGTTCGGGGGCACACCTCAACCCCGCCGTCACCCTGGGGCTCGTCGCCAACGGAGCCAAGGAATTCGGGATGGGAGTCCCCGTCAACGTGGTGTCTGTGCTCGCGTATATCGGGGCGCAGCTGATTGGAGCCATCCTGGGCGCTGTCGCCTGCTGGCTCGCCTACAAGCAGCACTTCGACGCCGAACCCGACCCGGCCAACAAGCTCGGGGTATTCTCCACCGGGCCAGCCATCCGCTCCTACGGCTGGAACCTCGTCACGGAAATCATCGGCACGTTCGTGCTGGTCTTCGTCGTCATCGCCTTCGGTGGAGACCGGCAGGGCGCCAACGGCGGTCTGGCTTCTCTTGGAGCGCTTCCCGTGGCCCTGTTGGTCATCGTCATCGGTACCTCGCTCGGTGGGCCCACCGGGTACGCCATCAACCCGGCCCGTGACCTTGGTCCGCGCATCGCGCACTTCATCCTGCCGATCAAGGGCAAGGGCAGCTCCGACTGGGCCTACTCCTGGGTACCCGTAGTCGGGCCCGTCATCGGCGGTCTGCTCGCCGGCTGGGTGGCTATCCCGCTCCTTCCCCTGCTCACCTGACCTGAACAAACGGGCCGGTCCCCGCGGACCGGTCCGTTGTCGTGCGACCAGATCTGCACACGCGCAAACGCCAAGCACACTCACTAGGAGGACACGCACCAATGACTGACTACATTCTCGCCATCGACCAGGGAACTACCAGTTCCCGGGCCATCATCTTCGATAAGGCCGGATCGATCGTGTCGACCGGGCAGCTCGAACACGAGCAGATTTTCCCGCAAGCCGGCTGGGTCGAGCACGACCCGAAGGAAATCTGGGACAACACCCGCGAAGTGATCGGGCAGGCGCTCTCCAAGGCCAACCTCACCCGGCACGATATCAAAGCCATCGGAATAACCAACCAGCGTGAAACCGCGGTGGTCTGGGACAAGACAACCGGAGTCCCCGTCTACAACGCCATCGTCTGGCAGGACACCCGCACCCAGCCCATCGTCGACCGCCTCGCCGCTGACGGTGGGGTCGAACGGTTCAAGAAGAAGGTCGGGCTGCCGCTGGCGACTTACTTCTCCGGCACCAAGATCGTCTGGATCCTCGAAAACGTCGCGGGCGCTCGCGCCAAAGCGGATGCCGGCGACCTTTTGTTCGGCACCACCGATTCCTGGGTCCTGTGGAACCTCACCGGCGGCGTTGACGGCGGAGTGCACGCCACCGACGTCACCAACGCCAGTCGCACGCTCTTCATGGACCTTGAAACCCTGCAATGGGACGATGAGATCGTAGCCATCTTTGACGTTCCGAAGTCAATGCTGCCGTCGATCCGTTCCTCGTCGGAGATCTATGGCACTGCGCACACCTCGAGCCTGCTGCGCGAGGTCCCCGTCGCCGGTATCCTCGGCGACCAGCAGGCCGCGACCTTCGGTCAGGCAGCGTTCGATCAGGGCGAGGCCAAGAACACCTACGGCACCGGAAACTTCCTGATTTTCAACACCGGCACCGAAATTGTGCACTCCAAGAACGGCCTGTTGACCACCCTTGGGTACAAGCTCGGCGATGACGCCCCGCACTACGCCCTGGAGGGTTCCATCGCGGTAACCGGTGCGCTGGTGCAGTGGATGCGCGACAACCTCGGCATGATCAGCTCAGCCTCAGAAATTGAGGCCCTCGCGAAAACAGTCGACGACAACGGCGGAGCGTATTTCGTTCCCGCATTCTCGGGACTGTTCGCGCCGTACTGGCGTTCAGACGCCCGCGGGGCCCTGGTCGGGCTCACCCGGTTTGTGAACAAGGGGCACATCGCGCGAGCGGCACTCGAGGCGACGGCTTTTCAAACGCGGGAGGTCATCGATGCGGTCAACGCCGACTCGGGTGTCCCCCTCACCGAGATCAAGGTCGACGGAGGCATGATCGCGAACAATCTGCTCATGCAATTCCAGGCCGACATCCTCGGTGTTCCAGTGGTCCGACCGGTCGTCGCCGAAACGACGGCGCTGGGCGCAGCCTACGCTGCCGGCCTCGCCGTCGGTTTCTGGAGCGGCCTGGACGAGCTGCGCACCAACTGGCAGGAAGACAGCCGGTGGACGCCGCAGATGGACGAAGCCGAACGCAGCCGCCAGCTGCGCAACTGGAAGAAGGCGGTCACGAAGACCTTCGGGTGGGTCGACGAGGACGTCCTCTAACGAACAGCCCAAAACTGCGGCGGCCCGGTCTCAGACCTGGGTCGCCGCAATCCACGACGCCAGCTTGGCCGTGGCCGCCCCGGAATCAATCGCCTCGGCAGCCACCGCCAATTTGCTGCGAAAACGGTCCAGGATGGCGATCTGCACCTGCGACGCATCATTGGCCAGGTCGAACGCAACCAGTCCGGCCGCGGCGTTCAGCAGCACGATGTCACGAATTGGGCCCGGCTCGCCGGCGAGCACGGCGTGCACGATATCCGCGTTGTGCTGGGGCGAACCGCCCACCAGCTCGCTGATGTGCGCTCGCTTCAGGCCGAGATCCCGCGGGTCGATGTCGTGTTCGGTCACGAGGCCGCGCGAGACCTCCCAGACGTGACTGTGCCCGGTGGTCGTCATTTCGTCGAGCCCATCATCCCCGCGAAAGACCAGTGCCGTCGCGCCTCGGGTCTGAAAGACGCCGACGAAGAGCGGCACTCGATCGAGGTCGGCGACCCCCACAGCGGATGCCTCCGGCCGCGCCGGGTTGCACAGCGGGCCGAGATAGTTGAACACGGTGGGGATCCCCAACTCCTTGCGGGTGAGGGCCGCGTGGCGGAATCCGGGATGAAAAGCAGCCGCGAAGGCGAAAGTGATCCCGGTTTCTTTGAAGACCTGGGCGACCCGGGTCGCGTCTCGGGACAAATCGATGCCCAATTCGCCGAGTACATCGGATGACCCGGATGCGGAACTGGCAGCCCGGTTGCCGTGTTTGACGACCGGAACACCGGCCGCTGCGCAAACTATAGACGCCATCGTCGAGATGTTCACGGTGCCGAACTGGTCACCACCGGTCCCGACAATGTCGAGTGCCATCGGATTGACCGGCAGCACAATGGCCTGTTCAAGAATCGCATCCCGGAATCCGACAATCTCATCGACGGTTTCCCCTTTGGCGCGAAGGGCAACGAGAAAAGCGCCCAGTTGGGAAGGAGAGGCCTCGCCGAGCATGATGCGTTCCATGCTCCAGGCGGCGTCTGCCACACTCAGGTCCCTGCCGGAAAGAAGAGAATTTAATATGTTGGGCCAAGACTGCGATTCAAGCATGATTCCGATCATAGGAGAACGGGCCCAACTCCCCCGAATTCACGGCCTGTGAGTGCTGAATTTGCCCACCCCGACGGGGTAGAAACTCTCACTTGCACGCCTGTTTGAGAAAAAACTGTGGGAATATCGGCCATAATAGAAGGGTGACCAGCACCTCAATTACTCAGACGGCGAGTGCGCCCGTCGTGAACCGGCCCAACAGCGTGGCTGTAGGCACCATTGTGTGGTTGGGCAGCGAGGTGATGTTTTTCGCGGGGCTCTTCGCAATCTACTTCACGCTCCGTTCAACCTCCCCCGAGCTGTGGCTCTTTGAGGCCGACAAGCACAACTTCACCTTCGCATTGATCAATACTCTGGTGCTGGTGTCGTCGTCGGTGACCTGCCAGTTTGGAGTATTCGCCGCCGAACGGCTGCAGGCTCGTTCAACCGGCTGGAAGCCGAGTGAGTGGGGCATGGTTGAGTGGTTCTTCCTGACCTACGCTCTCGGCGCAATCTTCGTCACCGGCCAGGTGTTTGAATACGCCACCTTGGTGTCCGAGGGTATTTCACTCTCCTCCAACGCCTACGGCTCAGCGTTCTACATCACGACCGGCTTCCACGGCATTCACGTGACCGCTGGCTTGCTGGCCTTCCTTCTTGTGATTGGGCGCGGCTTCGCGGTCAAGAACTTCGGCCATAAAGAAGCCACCAGCGCGATCGTGGTTTCCTATTATTGGCACTTCGTCGACGTCGTCTGGATCGGGCTCTTCCTGGTCATCTACGTTCTCAAATAGAAGTACATACCTAGAAACGGGAGCGGACTACTTCAGCATGACCACGATCAAAACCCCTCGGGCACGCCGGCCACGCAAGACCGGGCGTCGCCATCCACTCGCCAGCGTTGCGCTCATTGCCATCGGACTGCTCTTTACGGGAGGCGCCTATGTCGCCTTCAGCAGCAGCACTGCCGTTGCGACAACGGATGCTTCCTCCCAGCAGACCATCGCCCAGGGTGAAAAACTCTTTGCGGCAAACTGCGCCACCTGCCACGGCCTCAGCGCTCAGGGCTCGTCAGAAGGTCCCAGCCTGATCGGAGTCGGCGCTGCCTCGGTCGACTTCCAGGTCGGCACCGGCCGCATGCCGATGCAGATGCAGGGTCCGCAAGCGCAGAAGAAGCCGGTGCAGTTCACGGCCGAGCAGACTGCAGCGCTGGCGGCCTACGTGGCCTCGCTGGCTCCCGGTCCGGGTATTCCCGCCGCCGAGCTGCTGGACGCTGCTGGCGATGCCGCAACCGGAGCTGAGCTGTTCCGCATCAACTGCGCTATGTGCCACAACGTTGCCGGTGCCGGTGGCGCACTGACCGAGGGCAAGTTTGCTCCTGCCATCGAAAACGTTTCTGCCCAGCACATTTACGAGGCCATGATCACCGGCCCGCAGAACATGCCCGTCTTCAACGACATGAACATCTCGCCTGAAGACAAGCGCGACATCATCACGTACCTCAAGTACGTCGAGGACAACCCGTCACCGGGCGGGCTAGCTCTCGGTTCTCTGGGGCCGGTAGCTGAAGGACTCTTCATCTGGATCTTCGGACTGGGCGCAATCGTGGCCCTCACCGTGTGGATCACTGCAAAATCAAACTAAGAGTCGGTATCCGGTCTTGACACTTCATTCGATACCGATTGAACGTCGCGTAGCACCACAGTGCACAGTATTTACACCCACAAAGGAGACCCATGGCCAAGGACGATAACGGCGCGGAGGACGTAACCGGCGCCGACTCGCCTGGCGCGCAGCTCGCGACATCCGCCGCAAGCACAGCCGTCGTTACACGGGATGCCCTGGCTAACCCAGGATTCCCGCCGCACCGTCCGCGCATCACCGACCTTGAACACAAGGAAGAGCGCAAGGCTGAGCGCACCGTTTATACGCTGTTCTATGTATCCATCGTGGGTAGTGTCTTCGCAATTGCCGCGTACATGGCCTTTCCGATCGTGGCCGAGGATCCGGGGTCGGTTCGACTGAACAACCTCTTCATCGGTCTCGGCCTCAGCCTCGCGTTGCTCGCCATCGGTATCGGCGCTGTTCACTGGGGCAAGGCGCTCATGAGCGATCATGAGGGTGTTGACGAACGCCACCCCGTGCGTGGAACCGAGCCAGTTCGGGCCCGTGCCGTAGAAATCTTCCAGCAGGCCAATGAGGAATCGGGCTTCGGCCGCCGCACACTCATTCGCAATAGCCTCATCGGCGCGCTCGTCGTCTTCCCGCTCCCGGCGGTCGTTCTGTTTCGTGGCCTCGGCCCGATGGACCAGGATCCGGTGGCCCTGCTCAACGAGACCATGTGGAAAAAGGGCGTTCGCCTCACCATGGACCCGAGCGGAACCCCGATCAAGGCAGCGGATGTCACGCTTGGCTCGTCGTTCCACGTCATTCCCGAAGGCCTGTCCGAAATGGGCCACGGCCGTTTGGAAGAGAAGGCGAAAGCAGCCGTTCTGCTCATCCGAATGGATCCGGAAGACCTGATCGAAACGGAAGACCGCAAGTCCTGGTCCTATGACGGCATCGTGGCATATTCTAAGATATGCACCCACGTTGGATGCCCGGTTGCCCTTTATGAACAGCACACGCACCACCTGCTCTGCCCGTGCCACCAGTCGCAGTTCGACGTTGAGAACCACTGCAAGGTCATCTTCGGTCCGGCCAAACGGGCACTACCCCAGCTCCCGATCGCCGTGGACGCTGAGGGATACCTGATCGCGCAAAGCGATTTCACTGAACCAGTCGGCCCGAGCTTCTGGGAGCGAGCATGACCACGATAACCACCCGCGAATCCGCTGAGGACCAAGGCGTCGGGGTGAAGAAAACCGGTGGCTTCACCGCCTCCGCCGCCAACTACATTGACGAACGTACGAGTATCTCGGGCGCAGTCAAGGAGTTGGGCCGCAAGATCTTCCCCGACCACTGGTCGTTCCTTCTCGGTGAGGTGGCGCTGTACAGCTTCGTCATCATTCTGCTCTCGGGGTCATTCCTGACCTTCTTCTTCCAGGCCTCCATGGCAGAAGTCGTCTATAACGGCTCCTATGCCCCGCTCAAGGGCATCCCCATGTCGGCGGCAATGTCCTCCACGATGGACATCTCGTTTGACGTTCGTGGTGGCCTCCTGATGCGTCAGGTACACCACTGGGCGGCCCTGCTGTTCGTGGCCGCCATCGGCCTGCACATGCTGCGCATCTACTTCACGGGCGCGTTCCGCAAGCCGCGTGAGCTTAACTGGGTCATCGGTTTCATCCTCTTCATCCTGGCCATGGCCGAAGGCTTCACCGGCTATTCCCTCCCCGATGACCTGCTCTCCGGTAACGGACTGCGCATCATCGACGGCCTGATCAAGGGCATCCCGGTCGTTGGTACCTGGGTCTCCTTCCTGCTTTTCGGTGGCGAATTTCCCGGTACCGACATCGTTGGACGGCTGTATTCGTTGCATATTCTGCTGCTGCCGGCCATCATCGTCGCGTTGATCGCCATGCACCTTCTGTTCGTCGTCGTGCACAAGCACACCCAGTACCCGGCTGCCGGACACACCAACCAGAACGTGGTCGGCTACCCGGTTCTGCCGGTATACGCCGCCAAGGCCGGTGGATTCTTCTTCATCGTGTTCGGCGTGGTCATGCTCATCGCCTCGCTCTTCACGATCAACCCGATCTGGAACTATGGCCCATACGACCCGTCACCGGTATCAGCCGGTACCCAGCCCGACTGGTATATTGGCTTCGCCGACGGTGCAATGCGGCTGATCCCGACCGGGTGGGAGTTCGTCTGGCTCAACCACACCTACTCGCTTAACATCCTTGTGGTGCTCATCGTGGTCGGACTGTTCATTGTGACAGTCATGGTCTACCCGTTCATCGAGGCGTGGATCACCGGCGACAAGCGTGAGCACCACGTGCTCGATCGCCCGCGCAACGCTCCGACCCGCACCGCAATCGGCGCGGCCGGCGTGACGTTCTACGCGTCCTTGTGGGCGGCAGCGTCGTCGGATATCATGGCCACGCATTTCCACCTGACCATGGAGGGCGTCATTCACACGCTCCAGGCCACCACGTTGCTTGGACCGTTCCTTGCGTTCTTCATCGCCAAGCGGGTCTGCCTCGCTCTGCAGAAGAAGGATCGCGAGATTGTCCTGCACGGCTACGAATCCGGCCGCATCGTTCGGCTGCCCGGTGGCGAATTCGTCGAGGTACACCAGCCGGTTGACGAGTACGAACGCTGGAAGCTGGTCAGCTACAGCGACTTCAAGCCGCTCATGCTGCGCCCGAACGCTCAGGGCAAGATCGGCCCGGCCGAGAAGGTACGTGCCGGACTATCCCGCTGGTTCTTCGAGGACCGGATTACTCCGGTCACGCAGGCTGAGCTGAACCAGGCTCATGGCGATCACCCCGCGGAGATCACCGACAAGTAGACAGAAATCAAACAGAACGGGCATCGATGTCACTCCAGACGTTATCGGAGTGGCTTCGGTGCCCGAACTGTTTTCTCCCCCTGCATCCCCGCGGCGAACTCATGCTGGCCTGTGAACGGGGTCATTCCTTCGACGTGAATAAAAGGGGGTTCGTCAACCTGCTCACCGGCCCACGCAAATTCATCGGCGATAGCGCGGCCATGCTGGAGGCCAGGGACCGATTCCTTCGCGCCGGGTGGTACGAACCACTGCGAGACGCCATCCACACTGTCGTCGCCGGTGAGTCCCCCCGGCGGCTTCTCGACGTTGGTTGCGGGACCGGCTACTACCTGGGCGCAGCGCTGCCCGCGGGAGCCGACGTGCGAGCGCTGGGAATGGACCTCTCCCCCACTGCCGTGAGTCGCAGCATCCGCTCGCACGATCGCGTTGACGGGCTGGTGGCGGATGTCTGGTCGCCCCTTCCCATTCGCGCCGGCGCCGCCGACGTGATTCTGAACGTGTTCGCACCGCGCAACGGTGCGGAATTCCAACGCATTCTGCGGCCCGACGGTCTACTGCTCGTCGTAGTGCCGCAGCCGACGCACCTGCGTCAGCTTCGGGAGTCGGGGCTGGCCGTAGAGATGCAAGCCGGCAAAGCCGCTCATTTGACGACGCGCCTGGCCGCCTGGTTCCGCCTCGAGCGTCACGACCAACTCGACCGCACCGTGCACCTGTCACCATTCGAGGTGGCATCGCTCATCGGAATGGGACCGTCCTCGCACCATTCCCGCTCTTCCGCCGACGAGGACAGCACGGGTCTCGACCAACTCGTGACGGTTGCCTTCGATATCTTCGGCTTTCGGCGTCGATAGCAGGCCGCTGGATGCCCCGGCGAAACGGGCACGTTAAACGACAATACCGACCACCCATGAGGGAGATCGGTATCGTCCGCGTAGTGTGCTTAGCGGGCGAACAAGCCCCGGTAGTACTCGTAGACCCATCCGGTCAGGGCCACCAGGCCGAGCCCCAGTCCGATGAAGCAGATCCAGATTCCGACTGCGAGCCCGAGAAAGAGCAGCGCTGTGGATGCGGCCAGGAAGATCGGCCACCAGCTCCACGGGCTGAAAAAGCCCATCTCCGGGTCACCGTCATCGATGTTGCCATCCAGACGGTCTTCGGGCAGTTCCCCGCCCTGGGCGGCATGGACCTTGTCCAGGTAGAAGGCGATGAACGCTACCAGCAAGGTTGACAACCCCAGCGTGAACGTTCCCGCCCATTCCACTCTTCCGTGGGCTGGGTCGAGCAGGCTCCACGCCACGTAGACGACCGTGACGATTCCGAAGAAGGCGGTGAGGACCCAAAGGATGTTGACGTTGGTCTTCATTTATTTGACCTGATTCGAATCGATGTCGTAGACCGCGGCGTCGGGCGCATCCTTGCCAGGGCCGATGCCGACGGGCAGGCCGGCCTCGGGGTGGTTCAGGTCGAAGGCCGGACGCTCGGAACGGATACGGGGAATAGAAGTGAAGTTGTGGCGCGGCGGCGGGCACGAGGTGGCCCACTCCAGCGACGAACCGTAACCCCACGGGTCGTTCACGGTCACCAGCGGAGCCTTGCGGGCCGTGATGTAAACGTTGAGGAAGAACGGAATCATCGACACGGCCAGGATCATGGCGCCAATCGTCGATACCTGGTTCATCCAGGTGAACCCGTCTTCAGGTGCGTAGGTCGCGTACCGGCGAGGCATGCCCATGACACCGAGCCAGTGCTGGATCAGGAAGGTGGTGTGGAAGCCGATGAAAAGCAACCAGAAGTGCCATTTCCCAAGGCTCTCGTTGAGCATCTTGCCGGTCCACTTCGGCCACCAGAAGTAGAACCCGCTGAACATTGCGAACACCACCGTACCGAAGACCACGTAGTGGAAGTGGGCGACAACAAAGTAGGTATCAGACACGTGGAAGTCGAGCGGCGGCGAAGCCAAGATGACGCCGGTCAAGCCGCCGAAAGTAAACGTGACGAGAAAGCCGATGGCCCAGATCATGGGGGTCTCGAAGGTGATCGACCCTCGCCACATGGTGCCGATCCAGTTGAAGATCTTCACCCCGGTGGGTACCGCGATGAGCATCGTCATGAGCGAGAAGAACGGGAGCAGAACCGAGCCTGTGACGTACATGTGGTGCGCCCAGACGGAGACGGACAGCGCGGCGATCGAGATGGTCGCGTAGATCAGCGTCTTGTACCCGAACATTGGTTTGCGGCTGAAGACCGGGAACACTTCAGAGACGATGCCAAAGAACGGCAACGCGATGATATACACCTCGGGATGGCCGAAGAACCAGAACAAGTGTTGCCACAGGATGGCACCACCGTTGGCCGGATCATAGATGTGCGAACCGAATATGCGGTCGGAGGCTGCGGCGAGCATCGCTGCAGCGAGCACCGGGAAGACCATGAGCGCGAGGAGCGACGTGATGAGAGAGTTCCAGGTGAAGACCGGCATGCGCCACATCGTCATACCCGGGGCACGCATCGTGATGATGGTGGTGATGAAGTTCACGGAGCCGAGAATTGTCCCGAAACCGGAGAGACCCAAACCAACCATCCACAGGTTGCCGCCGACACCCGGCGAGAACGTCGTGCTGGCCAGGGGCTGATAGGCGAACCAGCCGAAGGATGCCGCCCCCTGCGGGGTGAGGAACCCGGCGACGGCGATGAGGCTGCCGAAGTTGAAGAACCAGTACGCGAGTGCGTTCAGGCGCGGGAACGCGACGTCAGGGGCGCCGATCTGCAGCGGAACCAGAAAGTTCGCGAAGCCGAAGAAGAGCGGCGTCGCGAACATCAAAAGCATGATCGTGCCGTGCATCGTGAACAGTTGGTTGTACTGTTCCTTCGTTTGCACGACGTCAAGGCCGGGGGCGAACAGCTGTGCGCGAATGATCAGCGCCATGACGCCGCCGAGGCAAAAGTAGATGAACGAGGTGATCAGGTACATATACCCGATCACCTTGTGGTCGGTGGAGGTGATCCACCGAACAAGGACGTTGCCCTTGCGCTCCGCCGACGTGGAGACCGGCGCGGTCGGGCGAGACTCCACTGGTGCGATGGTCGTAGTCATGGCTTAGTTGCCCTCCGGAGCCGTCGGGGCACTGGTGCCCGGCTGATTCTGATTGCGATCGAACTGATTGTCGAGCTGACCGACGTTACCCGCGGTGCGCAGGGACCCGATGTACGTGTCGTAGTCAGCCTGGGAGACGACCTTGACGTTGAAGAGCATGAGGGAGTGGTATTCGCCGCAGAGTTCAGCACACTTGCCCGCATAGGTTCCGATGCGCTGGGGGGTGACCGACATGTAGTTGGTCTTGCCGGGAATGACGTCTTTCTTGTACAGGAAGTCGATAACCCAGAACGAGTGGATGACGTCCCGAGATTCCAGTGCTATCTCAATGGTCTTGTCGACCGGGAGTACCAGCACGGGAAGCTCGGACTGGTTGATCGCGCCGGTTTCACCGTTGGGATCAAGCTGGCCCTGGATTCCGGGCGAGTACACGTCTTCGTCGACGTAGTTGAAGTCCCAGGCCCACTGCTTGGCCTGAACTTCAATCGTCACATCGGGATTGTCGTAGCGTGTCTCGATGGCGATCTGGTCGCGCACGGTGAAGGCGAAGAAGCCGACGACGAGAATGAGCGGCACGATGGTGTAGAAGATCTCGATCGGCATGTTGTACCGAAGCTGAACCGGAAGCCCGGTCTGGCCCTTTCGTCGACGATAAACGACGATCGTCCAGATGATGAGGCCCCAGGTGATGAGGCCCACGACCAGGAGCACGATCCACGAGGTGGTCCAGAGACCCGCAATGCGATCGGTCTGATTGGTCACCGCCGTCTCGCCCTCTTCTTCAAAGCCGGGCAGGAAACCATGAAGCTGGGCTTGCGTGCATCCGGCCAGTACAACGGCTAACGTCGCTGCGAGCGGAATGGCAGCCCAACGAAGGCGGTGATTATTGCGCACCGGGGACCTTTCGGGAGATTCGAGGACGCTTCTCAGGAAGCGTTTTGTTCGATTCCTAGCCTACTCCGCGAGAGTGCACACGAAGTGCACTCCGGGTCGGGTCGCACACGATTTATGCGCGTGGAACCCTGTTGATGGAGCATTTCCGGGCGAATCCGGTGCAGATTGGGCAGAAAAAAAACGGGGACACCATCAAAATGATGATGTCCCCGCTGGTGGAACTTTTTTTTAGTGGAAGGAATCCCCGCAGGCGCAGCTGCCGCCGGCGTTCGGGTTGTCGATGGTAAAACCCTGCTTCTCAATCGTGTCTTCGAAGTTGATCGAGGCGCCGTCGAGATAGGGAACGCTCATCTTGTCGATAACGACCTCGACACCGTCGAAATCGACGAGCGCATCCCCGTCGAGTACGCGTTCGTCGAAGTAGAGCTGGTAGACGAGGCCGGAGCAGCCGCCGGGCTGCACGGCAACGCGCAGACGCAGGTCTTCGCGACCTTCCTGAGTCAACAGGCTGCGGACCTTGAGCGCGGCTGCGTCGGTGAGTCCGACGCCGTGTGCAGCGTGTGCGGTGTCAGTAGGCGCGGTGTCAGCAACGCTGACGGTTTCTGTCATGGTGTCGGTCATGCTTCTCCTCGGTTCACGCAGTCACGCTCAGTGCGGTCTCATAGATGACGATGTCATAAAGTCTACCTTCGACAACCAGAAAGTCGACGCGGGCATTCCCACGCTCTCACATTTCTTTGGCCGTCGGCAGTTGACCCGGTGTTTGTTCAGTGTCCGTTGCGTTCGTTCAGGCTTCCGAGCAGGAATGCCTCGCTGAGTACGGCGCGTTTAAACACGCCGAGGTGCAAAGACTCATTTGGGCTGTGGGCCCGAGAGTCAGGGTCTTCCACTCCGGTCACCAGGATCTGAGCTGTCGGAAAGACCCGCACCAGCTCGGCAATGAACGGGATCGACCCCCCGACGCCGATGTCGACGGGGGGAACGCCCCAGGCAGCCGTCATGGCGGAACGAGCTTCGGTCACTGCCCAGCCGCTGGTATCGACGAGGAAGGGCTCGCCGGTATCCACATCGTCGATCTCGAGAACCGCGCCGAACGGCGCGTGCTCGTGCAGGTGCGCCTCGATGGCTGCGGCGGCTTCCACCGCGGACTGGCCGGGAGCGATGCGAGTGCTGAGCCGAACCGTCACCGCGGGGGTAAGAGTGTTGGAAGCGTTGTCGACGGTGGGTGCGTCAATTCCGGTCACGGTGAGGGCTGGTTGCGACCAGATCCGGCTCAGGATCGATCCGTGGCCGATCGGGCTGACGCCGGGCAGCAGGCCGGTTTCTGCGCGTAGCTGTTCCTCTGAATAGTCCGGTGTGGGAACGTCAATGGCGGTGAGGCCGTCGACGGCCACCGACCCGTCTTCGTTGTACAACGTTGACAGCAATTTGATGGTGGCGAGCATCGCATCGGGGACGGCTCCACCGAACATACCCGAGTGTGAAGCGTGGGCGAGCGTGCGCACGGTCAACCGAAGCGTCACGTTTCCGCGCAGGGCCGTGGTTATTGCCGGCGTGTTGATGTCCCAGTTGTTGGAGTCGGCTACCACGATGACATCTCCGCGCAGAGCCTCGCGGTTCTCGTCGAGGAACGTGGCGAAGGAGCGGCTGCCGAATTCTTCCTCGCCCTCGATGAACAGCGCGATTCCCAGATCGAAATCGGTGCCGACGGTCGCAACGAGAGCGCGGATGGACGCGACGTGCGCCATGACGCCAGCCTTATCGTCGGCAGCTCCCCGCCCATAGAGTCGGTCGCCGCGCACGGTGGGCGTGAACGGATCGGACTCCCAATCCTCGTCCTGGCCGGGAGGCTGCACGTCGTGGTGCGCATAGAGCAGGACGGTCGGTCGTCCGTTGCGCGCCGCGCGCGACGCCAGAATCGCTGGCTGCCCGAGTTCGGCAGCGCCGCCCGAGTTGCTGGGAGCAATGGCGGCCTGCACGATGTCGACCGACTCGAACACGTCAAGCCCGCGTACCAGCGCGGCGACGGCGTCTGCACTCGCGGCGACGTGCGAACGATCGAAGGCCGCCCAGGACACCGACGGGATGCGCACCAGCGCGCACAGGTCGGCGATCGTGCTGGGGAGACCCCGTTCGACCGCGCCCCGGAGGCCGGCCTGGGTGACCGAATCGGCGGCTGAATTGTCGCCGGAATTGGCGGCAGCGTCGGGCGTTCGGGAAGTGGAATGGGAATTCGTCTGTGGGTTACCAGTCATACCGGTAATCTTAAGGCACCCAATTGCAAGGATTTGATGTGGCCAAGCCTCCCGTAAACCCCGACGCCCAGCCGTCGATTGAAAGTTCCGACGAGACCGCAGCGCGCCTCGGTCTCTCGCACACAGCAGGCAAGGGTCAGGCAACCCCGACCCGCAAAAAGCAGGAAGCGGCCAACAAGCGCCCGCTGGTTCCGGATGACCGCAAACTCGCAGCCAAGCAGGCGCGCGCCAAGTCGACCGCCGCGCGCGACGTCGCGCGTGCCGGAATGGCTGCCGGTGTGGACAAGTACCTGCCGCTGCGGGAACGCGGCTTGCAGAAACGCTACGCCCGCGACTACGTTGATGCCCGGTTCAACGTCGGGGAGCTGATGATCCCGATCATGTTCCTGGTCATCCTCCTCACCACGATCCCGAGCATCTCGAGCTACTCGATCATCGCCCTGTGGGCGTTCTTCATCTTCGCTGTCGTCGACTGCGTCGTACTCGGCTTCGTACTCACTAAGAAGATCGAGGCCAAGTTCGGTTCTGACAAGGCTGAACGCGTGCGTTGGTACGCGGCCATGCGCGCGCTCCAGCTGCGGCCGATGCGGCTGCCCAAGCCGCAGGTGAAGCGCCGCCAGTACCCGGTTTAGCACCGGGTACTCCGCGGGCGGCTTCGGCGGGTTACCGCGCGAAGGCGCCCGCTCGGATCAGCGGCACACGCACTTCCTCATCGGTGAGGGAACCGTGCTGTCCGATCATGCCGCGTGCCTTCTGGTTCGCCGGGCGGGAGTCGTAATACGCGATGGACTTGCGCGCGGCGACCAGCACGTCGCCGATGCGCGGCAACACCTCGTCGGCTACCCGGCCGTACAGGCCGGCCGCCACGGCTTCATCGCGGGTGTAGACCCAGGCGCGGTCCCCCTGAGACGCCCGCCAGGCATCCGCCAGCGTGTCGGCGGCGTTCGAGTCGGACCCGGCCGCTGACCACTGCGGCTCGAGGTAGAGCTGCACGCAGCGCGGGTCCCCCGCAATGTGGCGCACGCCGGCCACGAGCGCTGGCTCGGTGTCAAAGAGCACGTGTTTGGTACTCGGCACGTCGATCACACCGTGGTCGGCGGTGAGCAGCAGGCCCTCGTCGGAGCGCAGAGTGGCAGCGAACCGGGTCACCTCGGAGTCAAGATTCTCCAGCTGGGCCAGCCACCGATCAGACTCCCACCCGTGCGCGTGCGCTGCCACGTCGAGCTCGGCCACGTAGAGGTAGATCAGGGCGGTTGGATTTTCATTCAGGATGCTCCGAGTGGCGGCAAAACGATCGGCCACCTTCTCGGCCGGCACGTACTGGGCGCCGCGCAGTACCGCCTGGGTGAAGCCGGAGGCCACGAATCGTTTGGGACCAATGGCGAAGCTCGGCACGTTGTCATCGGCGGCCAGGTCGAAGACGGTACGGGCCCGCTGCCAAGTGGCCGGCTGCATGCCGTCATCCCAGCCGGTGAGCTGATTCACGACGCGGTCGTTGGCCCCGTCGAGCACCTGGTAGCCGACCAGTCCGTGCTGGCCAGGTTCCACGCCGGTGGTGAGCGTCGCGATTCCCGCGGCCGTCGTGGCCGGGAAGACTCCGTCGATGATGCTCGATTTGTTGAGCCGGGACGACAGGAATCGTGCGTGCCCGGCGCGTGCCCGGATCGAGCTGACGCCGAGCCCATCGGCCAGAATCACGACCGCCTTGCGCACTGCGGGCAGGCCCAGCGGGTTCGGCCGGGCGCAGACGGCGTCGAGGGAACTGGTGAGAACATCGGCAAGGCGCAGAGCACTGAATTGGCGGGCCGGTAGCATGGGGGGCATCGGGTCTCATTCTTTCACAGGGACGAACCCGAGCCCTCCAGCGCTCCCGAGAGCGCTCCCTACGCAGTGCAGCGGTGACCGTTCGATCGGTTGCCGTGGCACGCTTGAAGCAGAATTTTTCAATGAGCCGCTCAGACAGCACCGCACCAGCCGCCAGCACAGCCAGCACAGCCAGCACCGAGCGCATCGAAGACGTCGATGTATCGGTGGAGATGCAGGGGTCGTTCCTCGAGTACGCCTACTCGGTGATCTACTCCCGGGCTCTGCCCGACGCCCGCGACGGTCTCAAACCGGTGCAGCGTCGCATCCTGTATCAGATGAGCGAAATGGGATTGCGCCCCGACAAGGGCCACGTGAAGAGCGCCCGGGTTGTGGGCGAGGTGATGGGGAAGCTGCATCCGCACGGCGATACCGCGATCTACGACGCCCTGGTGCGCATGGCCCAGTCGTTCTCCCTGCGGGTTCCGCTCATCGACGGGCACGGCAACTTCGGCTCGCTCGACGATGGGCCGGCCGCGCCCCGCTACACCGAAGCCCGCCTGGCCGCGCCCGCTCTCGCAATGACCGAGAACCTCGACGAAGACGTCGTCGACTTCGTGCCGAACTACGACAACCAGCTCACCCAGCCCGACGTGCTGCCGGCCGCCTACCCCAACCTGCTCGTCAACGGCACGAGCGGCATCGCCGTCGGGATGGCCACCAACATGGCGCCGCACAACCTGATCGAGGTCGTCGGGGCCGCCCGGCACCTGCTCGCCCACCCGAACGCGACACTCGACGACGTCATGGAATTCGTGCCTGGGCCGGACCTGCCGACCGGCGGCACCATCGTGGGATTGGCCGGCATCAAGGACGCATACAGTACCGGCCGCGGCAGCTTCAAGACCCGCGCCCGCGTCTCGGTCGAGGCGATCAGCGCCCGAAAAACCGGGCTCGTCGTGACCGAACTCCCCTACCTGGTCGGCCCGGAAAAGGTGATCGAGAAGATCAAGGATGGTGTCAACTCCAAGAAGCTGAGCGGCATCTCGGACGTCACCGATCTCACCGACCGCACCAAGGGACTGCGTCTGGTCATCGGTATCAAGACCGGTTTCAGTCCCGATGCCGTGCTCGAGCAGCTCTACCGGTACACCCCACTGGAAGACTCGTTCAACATCAACGCTGTCGCCCTCGTCAATGGAGCCCCGCAGACTCTTGGGCTGCTCGAACTGCTGCACGTCTACGTCAACCACCGCATCGAGGTCGTCACCCGTCGCTCGGCCTATCGACTGGCCCGGCGCAAGGAACGCCTGCACCTCGTGCTTGGCCTGTTGGTGGCGATCCTTGACATCGACGAGGTGATCCAGGTGATTCGCGCGAGCGACGACACCGAGCAGGCCCGCGCCAAACTGATCGACGTGTTCGACCTCAGCCAGATTCAGGCCGAATACATTCTCGAACTGCGGCTGCGGCGCCTCACCAAATTCTCCCGCATCGAGCTCGAATCCGAACGTGACCAGTTGCTCGCTGAAATCGCGAAACTCGAGAAACTACTGTCCTCGAAAGCCACGATCCGCACCCTGGTGTCAGAGGAACTGGGCGCGGTCGCCGAGAAGTTCGGCACGCCACGTCGCACAGTCCTGACCGAGGCCAAGCCGAGCATTGCCGGCCTGTCGGTGGCTGCCGCCAAACGCCAGGCGGCCGTGCTCGAGGTGCAGGACATCCCCACCCGCGTGTTTCTGAGCGTCACCGGGCGCATCGCCCGGGTCGATCTGGTCGCTGTCGACGATTCGCTGCCGCCGCGGATCCAGCCACCACAGCGCCGCAGCAAACACGATGCCGTGCTCTCGACGCTCGACACAACCAGCCGCACCGAGGTGGGCGCGGTGACCAACCGGGGGCGGCTCATCCGCTTCTCCCCCGTCGACCTGCCTGTGATGCCGCCGACGTCCATTCAGCTCGCCGCCGGGGTGCGCGTCAGCGAATATCTGTTACTCACCGACCAAAAGGAGCGAGTGCTCGCGATCGTCTCGCTGGACTCCGACCGGGCGATCGCGCTCGGCACGCGTCAGGGCGTCGTGAAGCGGGTCACTCCCGGCGACTGGGCCAACAAACCCTCCTGGGAGATCATCGCGCTCAAGCCGAAGGACGAGGTGATCGGCGCGGTGCAGGGTGCAGAGGACGACGACCTCGTCTTCATCACGACGGATGCGCAACTGTTGCGCTTCACCGCCGCCGGTGTACGGCCGCAGGGCCGAGCAGCCGGCGGCATGGCCGGCATCAAGCTGACGACGGGGGAAACCGTCGTGTTCTTCACCAGCCTGTCAGCCGAGGACGTGGCGGCGGCCGTTGTGGCCACCGTGGCGTCAAGCAGTCAGACCCTCCCGGGCACCGACCCGGGGAGCGCGAAGCAGAGCGATTTCTCGGAGTATCCCGCCAAGGGTCGCGCCACCGGCGGTGTTCGCGCCCAGCGCTTCCTCAAGGGTGAGGACACCCTCGCCGTGGCCTGGGTCGGGCGAGCTCCGGCCCGGGCCGTCGGTCCGGACGGCACTCCCCGCACCCTGCCGGACTCCGGCTCCCGCCGGGACGCCTCCGGAGTCATGCTCGACGCGTCAATCGGAGCAATCGGCACCGAAATCTAAGCCCGCGCACCTCGTGGCACGCGTTGGAGAACGCGGCACTGGTTTGAACACGTGCCGGCTTCTCAAATACGTGCCACGAGGGCGCTGGGATGCCTCAGACGTCGATGCGATCGCGGGACAGCTTGTCGGAGCTGTCGATGATGAACTCCTTGCGCGGGGCGACGTCATTGCCCATAAGCAGCTCGAAAACCTTCCCGGCGGCTTCGGCGTCGTCGACACGCACGCGCCGCAGGGTGCGGTGGGCACGTTCCATCGTGGTGGTCGCGAGCTGGTCGGCATCCATTTCGCCGAGGCCCTTGTAGCGTTGGATCGGGTCCTGATACCGACGATTCTTCTTCTCGAGGGCGCTCAGCACCCCGTGCAGCTCGGTTTCGGAGTAGGTGTAGATGGTCTCGTTGGGCTTCGAGCCCGGGTTCATCACGACGACCCGGTGCAGCGGCGGCACGGCGGCGAAGACGCGGCCCTCGGTGATCATGGGGCGCATGTAGCGGAAGAACAGGGTGAGCAGCAGGGTAC
This sequence comes from Cryobacterium sp. TMT1-66-1, assembly GCF_004403435.1. NCBI lineage: Bacteria > Bacillati > Actinomycetota > Actinomycetes > Micrococcales > Microbacteriaceae > Cryobacterium > Cryobacterium sp. TMT1-66-1. The sequence continues at coordinate 433,919 of NZ_SOGP01000023.1, read as the reverse complement.
GAATGTGGGCACCGTCGACGTCGGCATCGCTCATGATGATGACTTTGCCGTAGCGCGCCGCTGACAGGTCGAAGCTGCGACCGGAGCCGGCCCCGATCACCTGGATGATCGACGCACACTCGGCGTTGGAGAGCATGTCGGCGACGGATGCCTTCTGCACGTTCAGAATCTTGCCGCGGATCGGCAATAGCGCCTGGTGCTCGCTGTCGCGGGCGAGCTTCGCCGTTCCGAGGGCCGAGTCCCCCTCCACGATGAACAGCTCGCTCGTGGACACGTCGTTACTGCGGCAGTCGACCAGCTTGGCCGGCAGCGACGAACTTTCCAGGGCGTTCTTGCGTCGCTGGGTTTCTTTATGGGCGCGGGCTGAGATGCGTGACTTCATCTCGGCGACGATCTTGTCGAGCAGCAGCGCTGACTGGGTCTTGTCATCGCGTTTCGGCGACGCATACCGCTCCGCCATGGCCTTCGCGACGACGTTGGCGACGATCGCCCGTACCGCCGGTGTGCCGAGCACCTCCTTGGTCTGGCCCTCGAACTGCGGCTCCGGCAGGCGCACCGTGAGCACGGCGGTAAGTCCGGCCATCACGTCGTCTTTGTCGACCTTGTCGCTGCCGACCTTGAGCCGGCGGGCGTTCAGTTCGACCTGGCCGCGCAGGAACTTCAGCAGTCCGGCGTCGAAACCGGCCTGGTGGGTGCCGCCCTTGGGAGTAGCGATGATATTGACGAAGCTCTGCACGATCGTGTCGTAGCCGGTGCCCCAGCGCAGGGCGATGTCCACCTGGCAGTCGCGCGTGAGCTCGGTCGGCACCATGGCACCCTTGTCGGTGAGCACCGGCACGGTCTCAGTGAAGGTGCCGTTGCCGGTGAGCCGCCAGGTATCGGTGATCGGGGCATCCGTCGCGAGGTGTTCGACGAATTCGCTGATGCCACCGTCGAACTGGAACAGGCTAGTGACGGGCTCCTCGGTGCGACGGTCGGCGACCTCGATCGCGAGGCCGGGAACGAGGAACGCGGTCTGGCGGGCTCGGTTCAACACCTCGTCGGTCTGGAACGCTGCACCCTTGGTAAAAATCTGCCGGTCAGCCCAGTAGCGGATGCGAGTGCCCGTGACGCCGCGCTTGACCTTGCCGATCACGCGCAGCTCGCTCTGGTTCTCGAATGGAGTGAACGGTGCGTCGGGGCTCTTCTCCCCCGAATCCGCGAACAGGCCAGGTTCACCGCGGTGGAACGACATGGCCCAGGTCTTGCCGTCGCGGTCAACCTCGACATCGAGACGTTCTGACAGCGCGTTGACAACGGAGGCCCCCACCCCGTGCAGACCACCCGACGCCGCATACGACCCGCTGCCGAACTTTCCGCCGGCGTGCAGTTTGGTGAAGACGACCTCGACACCGGTCAGGCCGGTCTTGGGTTCGATATCGACCGGGATTCCGCGGGCGGTGTCGCGCACCTCGACGCTCTGGTCGGGATGCAGCTCGATATTGATGCTGGCACCGTGCCCGCCCAGGGCCTCATCGACGGAGTTGTCGATGATCTCCCACAGGCAGTGCATCAGTCCACGCGAGTCGGTGGAACCGATGTACATGCCGGGGCGTTTGCGCACTGCCTCGAGTCCCTCAAGGACTGACAGGTGGCGCGCGGAATAGTCAGAGCTCACAACGACCAAGAATACCGGCCCCGACCGGGAATCTTTCGCGCTATGGAGGCACGGCGCGGCAGGCAACCCCCCACGACACGTCTACGCGGTGAGCGAAATACCGGCCAATCATCTCGTCATTGGCCCTGCGGCGTGTTTACATTAGATAAGAGGGTTCATGTAATTCAGTCTGGAGGAGGAGAATATGTCCCAGATAGCCACCGAAAATGGTGCTGTAGACAACCAGGGCACCCCCCACCAGCTCACCGCAGCCGACCGCTGCGACGCGTGCGGTGCCCAGGCTTACATCCGTGTCGTCGTGAAAAACAGTGAGCTGCTGTTCTGCGCGCACCACGGCCGCAAGCACCAGGAGAAGCTGGCAACCATTGCCGAAAGCTGGCATGACGAATCGAGCCGTCTGCTCGAAGACCAGCGCTCCTAGCGGGCTGGTAAGCATTCAAAACGGATGCCGCGCCGGCGGCTGGCTAAGGCCAGCCGCTGGCGCGGTTTTTTCGTCCCTGCGACTTTTCGGTCTGCGGAACCGCGCTCAGTCCGCAGCCCCTATTCGGCGTTCTGGCCCAGCCGCACGGCAACTTGGTTGCGGGCCGTCCGCGCGGTGTCATCGACGGACTCGGCCGTCGCGCCGCGCGCATATTCGAGATCGTGGCGGCTAAAGGCTGCCTGCAGCAGGTGGTCGGCGAGTGCGGGATTGCGAGCAAGAACGGGCCCGTGCAGGTGGGTGCAGAACACCTCACCCATGGTCAGTCCCTCAATCTGAGGTCCGCTCGCCGGAGCATCCGCGTTGCCGGTGCCGTACAGCACCCGGCCGAGCGGGCTGGCTTCAGCACCGACGTAGTCGCGGGCATGGTTTTCGAACCCGATTAGCCGCCCGTATTTTGAGGCGACGATGATGTCGTCGGTAGCGCGTGCGGCGCGTGGCACGGCGTGGCCGGCTACGAGGCCGAGTCCTTCCAGCACGCTGCCGTCGGGGAGCTCGCTCCCCCAGCTCAGCAGTTCCCACCCGGTGCCGACGGCCAGGATGGGCACGCCGGAATTGGACCAGAGGCGCAGTTCTTCCACGAGGGTACGAAGGGCGTCCCTGGCCGGCAGAAGTGCAGCATCCGTTCCCGAACCGATCGACACGGCATCCACGTGCTCGGGCAGGTCGGCCCGGGAATGCACATCGACCACCCGCGCGTCGTGGCCGCTCCACCGAACGCGCTGCGCGAGCACACGCGCATTGCCGGCATCACCGTTCGTGTTCAGCAGGCGCGGCAGCAGCGAGACGACCGTGAACGGCCGGTCCAGCGAAGTGGCAGTCATACCGGCTCCTCAGAGTTGGAGACGAGGCCGAGGTGCGCGCGGGTGCGCCGCATTCCGTCGGCGGAGAAGATGATGGTTTTCACCCCGGAGACGGGATCGGGCAGGGCCAGGAACGCGTCGAGAGCGGTCGGGACATCGGGCTCGATGCGATCGACGGTGACGTCGTCGTAGGCCAGCTGCAGGGCGATGTCGTGCGCCTTGAGCCCGGAGGCGATGAGTACGTGGCCGAGCCCGGAGGTGTCCACCGGCCAGAAGTACGACGGGTCACGCACGTCGGAGCCGATGATCACCAGAATCTGCTCGGTTCCCGGTTCAAGACTGTCCACGTTGAGCTGAAAACTCGACGGGTTTTGCACGAGCACAAACTCAACGGTCTTGCCGCCAACGGTGACGACCTCGCCGCGTCCGAAAACGGCCGGCATGGCCGACAGCGCCGTGCAGGCGATGGCCGGATCAAAACGTACGCCCAGAGTCGACTGGGCCGTGCTCAGCGCGGTCAGCGCGTCGACGGCGTAGTGGATGCCGCGAGCCGGCAAGCGGATGCTGTGAACGCCCGTGGCAAACTGCACGTCGGCGTCCAGGCCGGCCACCCGGGTGAGCTGGAGCCCGGTTCCGTTCGGCAGGCGAATCGGTGCGGTGTCGGCGTAACCGAGTCCGCGTGGATACTGAGCGAGAACCTCGGCGGTTACACCGTAGCGGGCTACCGAAACGCCGGGTTCGAGATCGTGACCGAGATCGGCCAGGTAGCTGTCGTCAGCGTTGAGTACGACCGACTCCGTAGCCCGTGCAGCGATTTTCGCCAGCAGGGCGGCGACCATTTCGGAGTCGTGGAACCGGTCGATCTGGTCAACCATGACGTTGGTCAGGGCGACGACCCGCGGAGTCAGCGAACCGGCGATGAACGCGCCGTGTCCCTCATCCATTTCAAGCACGGCAACGTCGCCGGCAATCGTGCCGGACAGGCTGACCTGTTCCAGAAGGGCGCTGGTCAGCCCCTGGCTGATGTTGGCCGTCGACTGGTTGGTGAACACGGACAGGCCGTGCGCGCGTAGAACGGCGACGAGCATCTTGGTCGTGGTTGATTTGCCACTGGACCCGGTCACGATTACCAGGCCGAGCGGAAACCCGTTCAGCGCCGCGGCCAAAAAGCTTGGGGCGATGCGGTTGACGACGACGCCGGGAATGGCCGAGCCACCGCCCGGTTTGCGCCAGCGCGCGAGCACACGAACGGCCCGACCGATGAGAATCGCGGGGGCGTACCGAAGGGAACTCACGAATCGCACAACGCAATCCGGGTGGGACCTGTCACTGTCACGTTTACTCGAGATAGTCGCGCAGGGACTGCGACCGGGACGGGTGACGAAGCTTGGCCATCGTCTTGGACTCGATCTGGCGGATGCGCTCGCGCGTGACCCCGAAGGTGTCGCCGATCTGGTCGAGCGTTTTCGGCATGCCGTCGCCGAGGCCGAAGCGCATGCGAATCACACCGGCTTCACGTTCGGACAGCGAGTCGAGCAGGCTCTCCAGCTGCTTCTGCAGCATGGTGAAACCCACGGCATCGGCGGGCACGACGGCTTCGGTGTCTTCGATGAGGTCACCGAATTCGCTGTCGCCGTCTTCACCGAGCGGGGTGTGCAGCGAGATGGGTTCGCGACCGTACTTCTGAACCTCGACGACTTTTTCGGGCGTCATGTCGAGTTCGCGGCTGAGCTCTTCAGGGGTGGGCTCGCGACCGAGGTCCTGCAGCATCTGGCGCTGCACACGGGCGAGCTTGTTGATGACCTCGACCATGTGCACCGGAATACGGATGGTGCGAGCCTGGTCGGCCATGGCCCGGGTGATGGCCTGGCGAATCCACCAGGTGGCGTAGGTGCTGAATTTGAAGCCCTTGGTGTAGTCGAATTTCTCGACCGCACGAATGAGGCCCAGGTTGCCCTCCTGGATCAGGTCGAGGAACTGCATTCCACGACCGGTGTAGCGCTTGGCGAGCGACACGACGAGCCGCAGGTTGGCACCGAGGAGGTGGCTCTTGGCCCGGGCGCCGTCCTTGGCAACCCACTGCAGCTCACGGCCGAGCGCGTTCTTCTTCTCGACATCCGTCATCTCCGACAGCTTGTCTTCGGCGAACAGGCCGGCTTCGATGCGCATCGCGAGTTCGACCTCTTCGGCCGCGTTCAGCAGGGCGACCTTACCGATCTGCTTGAGATAGTCCTTGACCGGGTCGGCCGTGGCGCCGGTGATGGCGCTGGAATAGACCGGGACCTCGTCGTCATCGTCGACCAGGGAGAGTACGAGGGCGCCGCTGGGGAGCGGCTCGGTCGATGCCGTGCGCTTGGTGCTGTCCTCGTCTGACTCGTCGTCATCGGCGTCCGCTCCACCGTCGACGTCGGCTTCGTCGTCTTTCTTGACGACCTTCGCCTTGGTCGCGCGCTTCTTCGGGGCCGGCTTCTCGGCGGCCAAACCGGCGGCCGCGGACTTCTTCGTCGCTGCGGCCTCGGCTGCTGCTGCCTTTGCGGCTGCAGCCTTGGTGACGGTCTTCTTGACCGGCGGTACTACCGGAGTCGTGACGGACTCGTCGGTTACCTCGGTCTTGACGGTGGTTGCCATTCGAACACCTCTCATGCGGAGTCGTACCTGCTTCTGTGCGACCGGTGACGGTGCCAGATGCGTTTTTGGGCAGAACTTGGACCCATGTCAAGTCCCGGGATGCTCACGCCGAAATGATTTCGGCGTGCCCCGGACCAGAACGGGTCCTAGAAATTATTATTGCACGGTTTGTCTGGACGACAAGCCACGACACGTACTACGATCGTTCGTTACGCCGTTTCCAGGCGCGTGATAGTGCAACCCAGATCGGTGCGACTTCTATTCCCTCGTCGCGAGAGAGCTGGCGTCTGGTGCGCCGCCGGGCGTGCACGAGAAAACCGATGCCGATTCCGACGACGAGGTATTGCACCGTGAATGCCACCCGAAATGCGTCGAGCGCGTACAGGTCGCTCGCTGCTCCCCCGGCCACGCGCCATCCGTTCTGCAGGTCGAGCAGCAGCCCGATCAGATACATCATGACGAAGCTCGCGGTGAAGCCACCGACGTTGACGACGCCGTTGGCCGAGCCCAGGCTGCGCTGCGGATTAAAGGTGCGCGCGAAGTCGAAGCCGATCAGCGAGCCCGGCCCGCCGATGCCGAGCACGACCAGCAGCAGCACAATGCTCCACAGCGGTGGAACGCCGGGCCAGAGCAGCACGATCGCCCACGCGATTCCGATGCCGGTCACGATACCAAGCACGATATTGCTGCGGCGCAGTGGGTAGCGTGCGGTCAGCAGGCCGAGGATCGGCCCGAACACGAGGCCGGCGCCGACCAACACGGTCAGCATTCCGGCGGCGAACGCCGGTTCGTAGCCGAGGCCGAAGACCATGAAGGGATAGCCCCAAAGCAGACTGAAGACGGTGCCGGATGACTGCGTCACGTAGTGCGACCAGAATCCGAGCTGGGTGCCCGGGCGCCGAAAACTGTGTCGCAGCTGGGTCAGCGCGATGCCAAGGCTGTTGGCACGCACGTGCTCGGTGACGTCTCTGGGGCGGTCCTGCACGAAAATGATGACCACGATCAGGGCGATTACGGCCACGGATGCCGCCGAGAGGAAGGCGGGTTTCCAGCCGCTGGTGTGGAGAAGCCAAGCCAGGGGCACCGCGGAGAGTACCTGGCCGAGTTGACCGATGTTGCCCATCCACTGGGACAGCAGGGGGACGATGCGACCGCTGAACCAGGAGCTGATCAGGCGGATCATCGAGATGAAGATGGTCGCGTCTCCGGCGCCGACCAGGATGCGGCCGATGACGGCGACCGAGATATCCGGTGCCAGCGCCAATGTCACCTGGCCGATGACCATGAGCGCCGTTCCGGTGATCATGAGCACTCGCGGCCCGTACCGATCGATCAACACCCCGACCGGAATTTGCGCGGCGGCGTAGACAACGAGCTGCACGACGGCCAGGCTCGAGAGGATGGCGGCCGAGCCGCCGAATTTCTCCGTGGCGGCTACCCCGGCGATTCCCATCGAGGTGCGCTGGAGTACGGCCGACAGGTACGCGAACGACCCGATGATAAAGATCAGGGTGGATCGACGCGAGTTCACTCGCTCTAACCTATCGCGTTCCTGACCAGCCGGTCAGGCGTGGCGACCAGATACTTCCAGCTGCGTTAGCTGGCGGCACCGTCATCGCGGCTGCGCCGCAGGGCGAGGAAGTTCTCGAGTTCGGCGGCGATTTCATCGGCCGACGGCAGCTCGCCATCTTCGTCGGTGAACGGCGACCGCAGCGGGCTTCCCTCCATGTAGGCGTCGTAGCGCTGCTCCAGTGTGCCCACCAGCTTGGCCAGCTCCGGGTTGTTCCGCACCTGGTCATCGATGCGTGCCACGAATTCTCGATTGGCTTCCCGCAGGCGATCGGTCGGAAAGATCAATCCGGTCGACGCGCTCGTGCTCTCTAGCGCGGTGAGGGCTGCGGCCGGAAATTCGGTGTCACCCAGGTAGTGCGGAATGAGCAGCACGTAGCCGACCGTGGAGGCGCCACGTTCCTGCAGGCGGAACTCCAGGAGGTGCAGAACGTTGGCCGCGACCTGCGTGTGCGGCCGCCAGACCGATCGGTTCTCGATGAGATCGGAACGGTTGCCGCTGACGGTGACACCGATCGGTCGGGTGTGCGGAACGGGCATGGGGATGGCGTGCACCCAGGTCGCCCCGGCGACCGTGAATCGGTCGACGAGCTGCAGCACGGCGGCAGTGAACTGCTCCCAGCGGAAGTCGGGTTCGAAACCGGTCAAGAACAGGAACGGCTGCCCGATCTCATCGCGGGCCAGGTACAGCTGCAACGTCGGCGGCTGATAATTGGTGAGATGATCCTGGTCGAAGTAGATGATCGGGCGCCGCGCCCGATAGTCGAGCAGAGTGTCGGTGTCGAACGACGCGACGACGGTGTGATCCAGGGTGGTCAGCAGATAGTCGGTGAACTGGGCTACCGCACCACCGGCATCCGCGAAGCCGGTCAGGCCCATAATCAGGTGCAACCCCTGCGGGACGCCAGCGGCGTCGGCGGTGAGTTCGTAGAGCTCCTCGGGGTCTGACATTCCTTAACTCTAATCCGAGGGGCACCTTTGTGCTGTGTTTTGGGGCTTTCACCATCGTGCCCAGAGCGAACAGCCTGGTGACGGCCCCGGATAGCATCGAGTTATGACTGTTCCCACCCTGTCCCTGTCCACCGAGTCCGCGCTGGGCTCCCCCGCCGACATTCTCATCCTCGCTGCGCTGCAAACGGATGATGGGGTGCAGCTAGTCGCGGACGTCACCCTCGGTGACGCCCTGATCGCGTCGGTGACGGCTCAGCTGCCGCTCCTGAACGCCACCGGAGCACGCGATGAGATCGTGCGTCTGGTGTCGAGTGTCGGCAGTCCGCGCAGCATCGCCGTCGTCGGACTGGGGCGTGTGCTCAGCACCGCAGCCCTTCGCCACGCGGCCGGGTCTGCCGTTCGGCAGCTGACCGGCGCGACCTCGGTCGCCTTCGCCATTACCCTTGGCGACGCCGATCAGGTCGAGGCCGTGCTCGAGGGCGCCGCGCTCGGTGGCTACTCCTACACTGCCTACCGCCACAGCTCACTGGCCGCCACCAAACTGCCGGCCCGAAACGTCGTGGTGCACACGACGACACCGGCGGCATCCGCTGTGGACCGCGCCCAGGTCAGCGCCGAGGCCATGGCCCTGGTCAAGGACCTGGTGAATATGCCGCCGCTCGACCTGTACCCGGCAGCGCTGGCCGAGCTGGCGATCGAGGCCGCCAGCGGACTGCAGCTCGAGGTGACGGTCTGGGACGAGCAGCAGCTCGCTGCCGACGGGTTCGGCGGCATCGCCGGGGTCGGAGCCGGCTCGACCCGCCCGCCGCGCCTGGTCAAACTCAGTTACACCCCGAGCGGAGCCGGCAAGCACCTCGCCCTGGTCGGCAAGGGCATCACATTCGATACCGGCGGACTCTCGCTCAAGCCGCCGGCATCCATGGTGGGCATGAAGTACGACATGACAGGTGCCGCCACCGTTCTGGCCGTGGTCGTCGCCGCGGCCCGGCTGCAGCTGCCGGTGCGAATCACCGCGTGGATGTGCATAGCCGAAAACATGCCGTCGGGCTCGGCTATCCGCCCCAACGACGTGCTGCGCATGCGCGGTGGCCGCACCGTCGAGGTGCTCAACACGGATGCCGAGGGCCGTCTGGTACTCGCCGACGGCCTCGTCGCAGCCGGCGAAGAACACCCGGACGCCATCATCGACGTCGCGACCCTGACCGGGGCCCAGGTCGTCGCGCTGGGCAGCCGGTATTTCGGCGCCATGGGCGATGACGCTCTCGTTCAACACGTGCTCGCGGCCAGCGCTGCGGCCGGCGAGAACGCCTGGCCGATGCCGTTCCCGGAAGAATTGCGCGCCACCCTCAACTCGGACGTCGCTGACATCGCCAACGCGAAGATCGGCAGCTCGGCCGGCGGAATGCTGCTCGCCGGGGTCTTTTTGAAAGAATTCATCGGAACGGATGCGGCCGGCCAGACCATTCCGTGGGCTCACCTCGACATTGCCGGACCGGCCGAGAACTCCGGCACGGGCTGGGGATTCACCGCTGCCGGCCCGACCGGGGTGTCCGTTCGGGCGCTGATTCGACTGGCCGAGGACTTTTCACGCCCGTAGTACAGTCGTAGGGGCAAGAAAAAGCTTGTCAAACCACGCGGCCGAGCAGCATAATCTGTCGGCTGTCGTGACAAAGCGTAATGCGCGAGGGAGTAGCTGAGTGTCGGAACAGAATTTTGACATTGTCGTTCTCGGTGGCGGAAGCGGTGGATACGCAGCAGCGCTGCGTGCCGTGCAGCTGGGATTCACCGTTGGTCTGATCGAGAAGGGCAAACTCGGCGGCACCTGCCTGCACGTCGGTTGCATTCCGACCAAGGCCCTCCTGCACTCGGCTGAAGTTGCCGATTTCAGCCGTGAAGCCGCCAAATACGGCGTCAAGACCGCGTTCGAGGGCATTGACATCGCTGCCGTCACCGCGTTCCGCGAGGGCATCGTGGCCAGCAAGTACAAGGGATTGCAGGGCCTGATAAAGGCTCGCGGAATTACCGTGATTGAGGGCGAAGGCCACCTGGTCTCCCCCACGACCGTTCAGGTCGGCGAAGACATGATCGTCGGCAAGAACGTCATTCTGGCTACCGGCTCCTACTCTCGCTCGCTGCCCGGGCTCGAGATCGGCGGCCGCGTCATCACGAGCGAAACCGCTCTCGCCCTGGACTACGTTCCCAAGAAGGTCGCCGTGCTCGGCGGCGGCGTCATCGGCGTCGAGTTCGCGAGCGTCTGGAAGTCTTTCGGCGCCGACGTCACAATCATCGAGGCTCTACCGCACCTCGTGCCCAACGAGGAAGAGTCGATCTCTAAGCAACTCGAGCGTGCGTTCCGCAAGCGCGGTATCGAGTATTCCCTCGGCATCCGCTTCCAGAGTGTCACGCAGTCCGATTCGGGCATCGTGGTCACTCTCGAGAACGGTGCGACCGTCGAGGCCGACCTCTTGCTCGTGGCCGTCGGCCGCGGACCGGTCACCGCAGGCCTCGGCTTCGACGAAGTCGGCGTCACCATGGACCGCGGGTTCGTCATCACCGACGAGCGCCTCGCCACGAACATCCCCGGCGTGTACGCCGTTGGCGACATCGTTCCCGGCCTGCAGCTCGCCCACCGTGGCTTCCAGCAGGGCATCTTCGTCGCCGAAGAAATCGCCGGACTGAACCCGATCATCGTCGAAGACGTGAACATCCCCAAGGTCACCTACTGTGACCCCGAGGTTGCCTCCGTCGGCTACAGCGAAGCCAAGGCGGCCGACAAGTTCGGTGCCGACCAGATTTCCACCTACGAGTACAACCTCGGCGGAAACGGCAAGAGCTCGATTCTGGGAACTGCCGGTTCGGTTAAGTTGGTGCGCGTCAAGGATGGCCCCATCGTGGGCATCCACATGATCGGCGCTCGCGTCGGCGAGCTCATCGGCGAAGGCCAGCTCGTGGTGAACTGGGAAGCGTACCCGGAGGACATCGCTCCGTTCCTGCACGCGCACCCGACGCAGAGCGAAGCGATGGGTGAGGCCTTCCTGGCTCTTGCCGGCAAACCGCTTCACGCGATGTAGTCGGATTCCACAATTTTCATTGATTTTTCAAATAAGTAAACGGTTTTGAAGGAGACATACGCATGAGCGAATCCGTCAGCCTCCCGGCACTCGGAGAGAGTGTCACAGAGGGCACGGTCACCCGCTGGCTCAAGAACGTGGGCGACCGCGTGGAGGTCGACGAGCCGTTGCTCGAGGTATCGACCGACAAGGTGGACACGGAAATCCCGTCCCCGGTCGCCGGCATTATTGAAGCCATCCTGGTGCAGGAAGATGAGACCGTCGAGGTCGGCACCCCCCTGGTCACCATCGGCGACGGATCCGGCGCGGCCGCACCGGTCGCTGAGGCACCGGCTGCAGAAGCGCCGGTCGCTGAGGCACCGGCTGCAGAAGCGCCGGTTGCTGAGGCGCCCGTTGCCGAGGCACCCGCGCCGGTTGCAGCACCCGCACCCGTTGCGGCACCAGTTGCAGCACCCGCACCCGTTGCGGCACCGGTTGCAGCACCCGCACCCGTCGCGGCACCAGTTGCAGCACCCGCACCCGCACCCGTCGCGGCACCGGTTGCAGCACCCGCACCCGTCGCGGCACCAGTTGCAGCACCCGCACCCGTCGCGGCACCAGTCGCGGCACCAGCGCCCGTTGCAGCAGAACCAGAACCGGTCGCTGCAGCCCCGGCAGCAGCACCCGCACCCGTCGCAGCCGCCCCCGCGGCACGCGGTTCACACGCCGGCACCAGCGGCTACGTCACGCCGATCGTGCGCAAGCTCGCCAACGAAGCCGGCGTTGACCTGGCGACGATCAGCGGCACCGGAGTGGGCGGACGTATCCGCAAGGAAGACATCGTGCAGGCGGCCTCGGCCGTCGGCACGAGCGCTGCCGCACCGGTCGTCGAGGTCTCACCGCTGCGTGGCACCACCCAGCCGATGTCGCGCCTGCGCAAGGTCGTCGCCGAGCGTGCTGTCATCTCGATGCAGTCATCCGCTCAGCTCACGACCGTGGTCGAGGTCGACGTCACCCGCGTCGCTCTGCTCCGCGACCGGGTCAAGGGCGCTTTCGCCGAGAAGACCGGCAACAAGCTCTCCTTCCTGCCGTTCTTCGCCCTCGCTGCCGCTGAGGCCCTCCGTGCCATCCCGATTGTGAACGCCACGATCGAGGGCGACACGATTGTCTACCCGGCGCAGGAGAACATCAGCATTGCCGTTGACACCGAGCGTGGCCTGCTGACCCCCGTTGTGCGTAACGCCGGGGATCTCGACTTGGCCGGTTTCGCCGCCCAGATCGCCGACCTCGCCGCTCGCACCCGCGACAACAAGCTGAAGCCCGATGAACTGAGTGGCGGAACGTTCACGCTGACCAACACCGGTTCGCGCGGCGCGCTGTTCGACACGCCCGTCGTGTTCCTGCCGCAGAGCGCCATTCTGGGCACAGGCATCGTGTACAAGAAACCGCTCGTTGTCACCAACGACGGTCTCGACTCGATCGCGATCCGTTCCAGCGTGTACCTCGCGCTGTCCTACGACCACCGCATCATCGACGGAGCGGATGCAGCCCGCTTCCTCACCACGATGAAGGCGCGGCTCGAAGCCGGTGCGTTCGAGGGCAACCTCGGAATCTAACAGCACGAGCTGTCGGAAGTTTCGGCCTGGGACACCTCAGTAGTCGAAGATCTCACGAAGACGCCAGCCGCCCTCGCCCTTGACCACCAGGACCGAGGCCGGCTGGCTTTTTTGCTGCCCGGACGCCGGAGTCAACACGACCACGGCCAGGTTACCGCTCCGTTCTGCCAGGGACGGCAGGTAGGGCGCGTAGTCGGCGACCTCCCGGCCGGATCCGCCCTGCTGCCGTTCGCGGGCATCATAGCTGTCCGCGGCCAGAATGGCCGAGCCGGTCTGATCCACGTCGACCAGGCAGACCAGGGAAGCAGCGACCAGGCACGCCGCCCGGCGCACGGGGAGCACCGGCACGGCCGATACCGGGTCGTCCCCCGCTATCGCCGCCAAGCCTGCCGCACGAGCGGCATCCGCGGAGTCCGCGACCGTTGGTACGGGGACCGGAGTGCCGGTGGCCCCTGCACTGTTCCTCGACGTGCCGTCGGCACCCGAAGCGCCGGGTAACGCGCTGTCACCGGCACGGCCCGATACCGGGAACAGGGTCAGGGCGAGCACGAGAATGCTGGCGCCGCCCAGTGCTGCCACCAAAAGCGGCCGGTGGTGCCCATACAGTCGTTTGCGCAGGGCGTGCGCCACAGCCTTGAGCGGATGCGAGTCGATCACAGAATCAACGACGTTCGCCAACGACCGACCAGGACGCGACTGCGGCTGGAGCCGGCGCAGGCTGGCTGCGCCCCAAGCCATGAGACTGCTGAAGGCATCGCCACCGACGCCGAATCGCGCCGGTAACGACCTGTCGTCGAACAGCTCGTCGATCGTGTCGGTGAACTCATCGTTGGACGTGTCGTCGAACCCGTGATCGGATCCGTCGTCGAATTCGTGGCGGCGGAGTTGCACCACGTTCACCTGACCAGTCCCCGCCTCGAACGCGTCAGCGTTCACGTTCTGTGCTTGGGCCTCCAATCGGTGGGTGAGGCGAAAGGCGTCAAGCGGTTCGGCGTCGGCCCAATCGAAAAGGTCATGCTCCAGTGTGCCGAGGACCGAACCGACCCCTGCCGCGCCAGCTGCCCCGTCTGAAGATTTCGGAGAAACGGCCGGGTCGATGGCGCCCCGAAAGCGCCGGAGGAGCGCCGCGCCGCTCGCGCGGTGCGTGTCCGTTACATCGACGGCCTCGACGAGGGCTTCCATCACGATAGCCAGGCGTTCGTAGTCGGCGCGGAGCCGCCGCATCCGCTCCCTGGGTATGTCAGTGAGCCGCGCAACCGCACCGAAACCGTTCACCACCGCCCGGCCGCTGGCATCCAGCAGAATTGTCGCCTGGCTGATGGCCCCGTGCGCGAACCCGGCCGTGTGCATGGCGCGCAGGGCGACGATGATCGGTGCCAACAGGGTCACCGCTTCGCCGGGAGACAGTCGAGGGTGTTCGACCAAGTACCTGGCCAGGGATCCTCCGGTGAGTCGTTCCAGGACTAGACAAATGCGACCATCCCCGAGCTGCGCAACGTCGAGCAGGCGCACGAGTCCCGGCGCTGCCCCCGAGGTCAGCACGGCAATGTCGAGTTCGATGCTCGTCGACTCAGTGTCGGCGCGGAAGACCTTGAGGGCCACCGCGCTTGCCGCACCGGAATGACCCAGGTACACCACGGCTCGATCCCCGGCGCCCAGCAAACGGATCACGCGGTGTCCGGCGACAATCCCCTCCGGGTGCACCGGTTCTGTCGTGGCGGAAGCGCCGTCGGCCTTAGAGTATGCCGCGCGCTGGCCGGGACGGGAGTCGCGGCCAGCTGTGTCATCGGCCGAAGTCGGAGGTTGTTCAGAGCGTCGTCTCACCTGCCCATGATCGGCCGCTGGGCCGGCCAGAGCGCTCAGGTCCCCCGCTCTCGTGCAGAACGGGCGATCTGTGCCGCTGTGGAGGAGCCGGTCCGGGTGGCACCGGCGCCGGCTGCGCCCGGGTGCTCGCTGCGCCCGGGTGCTCGCTGCGCCCAAAATGCCAGCGACGCCCCTAGACTGGGCAGATGCTCGACTTTGTCGTCGCGGGGCTAAGCGCCAACTCCGTGCCGTATGTTGAGGGCCTAGAGCTCCAACGCGCAGTCCATCGTTCCGTCGTCGCCCACGAGCGACCGGACACCGTCCTCCTCCTGGAGCATCCGGCCGTGTATACCGCCGGAAAACGCACTCTGCCGGAGGAACGCCCCGTCGACGACACGCCGGTTATCGACGTCGACCGGGGCGGCAAGATCACCTGGCACGGCCCGGGCCAGCTCGTCGGGTATCCCATTCTGCACCTCGCAGAACCCGTCGACGTCGTCGGCTACGTTCGGTCCCTTGAGGCAATCCTGATCGAGGTCCTGATCGACTTCGGGATCGATGCCGTACGCGTTGCGGGACGCTCAGGGGTGTGGGTGGGACCCGACGGCCACGAAGATAAAATAGCCGCGATCGGAATCCGAGTTGCCCAGGGAGTGACCATGCACGGTTTCGCGCTCAACTGCAGCAACTCGCTGGACGCCTATTCGCGCATCATCGCCTGCGGAATTCGCGATGCCGGGGTGACCACGATGACCCGTGTGCTCGGCCGCACCGTCGACCCGAGCGAATTGATCGATCCGATCACGGCCGCTTTCCGTCGCACGATGGGCCTGAATGCCGCCCCGGTGGCCCCTGTAAGCATGACCCCAGCCAGCCTAAATACCGTCAGGACGAACGCATGAGCGCAGTACCCGAAGGCCGCAAACTGCTGCGGCTGGAAATTCGCAACGCGGAAACGCCGATCGAGCGGAAGCCCGCCTGGATCAAGACCGTCGCCAAGATGGGGCCGGAATACCAGAAGCTACAGGCGCTGGTGAAGAGCGAAAACCTGCACACGGTGTGTCAGGAGGCCGGCTGCCCGAATATCTTTGAATGTTGGGAAGATCGCGAAGCGACCTTCCTCATCGGGGGTTCACAGTGCACCCGCCGTTGCGACTTCTGCCAGATCGACACCGGCAAGCCCGCAGACTATGACACGGACGAGCCGCGTCGCGTCGGCGAGTCCGTCGTGTCGATGAACCTGCGCTACGCCACCGTGACCGGCGTCGCCCGTGACGACCTCCCCGATGAAGGCGCTTGGCTCTACGCCGAGACGATTCGTCAGATCCACCAGCAGAGCCCCGGCACCGGTGTCGAGATTCTGGTCCCAGACTTCTCCGGCAATCCGGAACACCTCGCCCAAGTCTTCGACGCCAAACCCGAGGTCTTCGCCCACAACGTGGAGACCGTGCCACGCATTTTCAAGCGCATCCGCCCGGCCTTTCGCTATGACCGCTCGCTCGACGTGCTCACCCAGGGCCGCAACGCCGGGCTGATCACCAAGTCCAACCTCATCCTCGGCATGGGTGAAGAACGCGCAGAAATCACCCAGGCACTGCACGACCTGTATGAGGCCGGTACCGACATCATCACCATCACCCAGTACCTTCGCCCGAGCGCCCGGCATCTTCCGGTGGCCCGCTGGGTGCGCCCGGAGGAATTCGTCGAGCTCAACGAGGAAGCCAAGGAGATCGGCTTTCTCGGCGTCCTGTCCGGTCCGCTGGTGCGTTCGTCCTACCGCGCCGGTCGGCTGTGGGCCCAGTCCATGGTCGCAACCGGTCGCCAGATCCCGGCCGAATTGCGCCAGCTGGCGGATGCCCAACTTGGGTTCGCCCAAGCCGTCTCCTGATGCGAGCACACAGGCGAATTCGGTCACGGGGCATTCGAGTGACTGGGTAGTCTTATACCCATGGCACGCAGCAAGGAAAAGTCCCCCAAAAAACCAAAACAGCCCGGCCGCTTGAAGCAAATGTGGCAGGTATTCCAGATGACGAGACGCTACGACTCGAACATCGTCTGGATTCTGGTTTTGGCCTTCGTCGTCCCCGTTCTGATCAGCCTGGCCCTCGCCCTGCTGATCCCGGGGAGCAACGTCTTCACGATGGTGCTCTGGATCGTCGCCGGCGTGCTCGCCGGTATTCTGGCGATGCTTATCATCCTGGGTCGTCGGGCCGAGAAGGCCGCGTATTCCCAGATCGAGGGTCAGCCCGGTGCCGTGGGGGCGGTATTGCGCAGTTCACTGAAGCGTGGCTGGGTCGGCAGTGAAATGCCGGTAGCGGTCAACGGCAAGACGCAGGATGCGGTCTATCGTGCGGTCGGTCGCGGCGGCGTCGTGCTGATCAGCGAGGGACCTAAGACGCGCACTGCCCGTATGCTCGACGAAGAAAAACGCAAGATTGTGCGCATCGGCGGCAACGTCGGCATCACGGTTATTTCCGTCGGACCCGACGAGGACGCCGTGCCACTGCACAAGCTGGCTCGCCGCCTGACCAGGATCAAGCCCACGCTGACCAAGGCCGAGGTGCTCGCTGTGAACAACCGCCTTAACTCTATGGGCACGAAACTTCCCATTCCCAAGGGCGTCGACCCCATGAAGGCGCGCCCCCAGCGCGGCTGACCTCAACAGACAACAGAACGGCCGGGCGTCCATCGCCCGGCCGTTCTTCGTCATCGCAGTGCTATTACTGCCGGATGAGCGCCGTTCCGGCAATTTTGTCGTGGAAGCCACGCTGGTCGGAATCCCAGACCAACGCCGGGAGGGCAATTCCGAGCAACAGCGACCGCACCACGGGTCGCCAGAGACCAATCCAGCCCCCGTGGATAGAGATGAGTCGGAGGCCCACCAAGCGGTGACCGATGCTGGCCCCGATGGTCGGGATGAAGACGATCTGCAGGATGACGAAGATGATCAGGTTCGCCGCCGGGTCATAGTTGAAGAAGATCGCTGAGACGCCGATGGCGATGGCCCAGTCGATGGCGAAGCCGAGCATCCGTCGACCGGGGCGGCCGATGGAACTCGGCCCGATCTGGGGCAATCCGAGCCGCTCCCCCGGCCATCTACTGGGTGGAAGCTGACCAAAAGTGTTCGGGCGGGAGTCGGAGGCTGGCACCCGATGAGTCTACCGATGGGGCCTGCCTGTAACATGGGCGAAACATAAGCGTCACGGACAAGTAACGCAGCGCTACTAATCTCAAGGAAGCCGATGTGTCCGATTCGGCCGTTTCCACGCCCTCGTCGTCTGGAGTTATTCCGCATGTTCCGCGATTCGTCCGAAGTGCTTAAATTCATCAAAGACAATGACGTCAAGTTTCTTGACATCCGTTTCACCGATCTCCCCGGTGTGCAGCAGCACTTCAACATTCCGGCATCCACCGTCGATGAAGAGTTCTTCACCGTTGGCCAAATGTTCGATGGTTCCTCGATCCGCGGTTTCGCGTCGATCCACGAATCCGACATGCAGCTCATCCCCGACGTGTCGACCGCATACCTGGACCCGTTCCGCACCGAGAAGACGCTCATCATGCTCTTCGACATCTACAACCCGCGCAACGGTGAGATCTACTCCAAGGACCCGCGCCAGGTAGCCAAGAAGGCCGAGAAATACCTCGCCTCCACCGGCATCGGCGACACCGCCTTCTTCGGCTCCGAAGCCGAGTTCTACATTTTCGACGACGTGCGCTACGAAGTTAACCAGCACACCAGCTACTACAAGGTCGACTCCAGCGAGGGTGCCTGGAACTCGGGTCGTAAGGAAGACGGCGGAAACCTCGCCAACAAGACCCCGTTCAAGGGCGGCTACTTTCCGGTCAGCCCGGTCGACCAGCACGTCGACATGCGCGATGACATCTGCCTCAAGCTGATCGAATCGGGCCTCGTGCTCGAGCGCAGCCACCACGAGGTCGGCACCGGCGGCCAGGGCGAAATCAACTACAAGTTCGACACCATGGTGCACGCGGCCGACGACCTGCTCAAATTCAAGTACATCGTCAAGAACACGGCGCATGACTGGAACAAGACCGCGACCTTCATGCCTAAGCCGCTCTTCGGCGACAACGGCTCCGGTATGCACACCCACCAGTCCCTGTGGGCCGACGGCAAGCCGCTGTTCTACGATGAGGCCGGCTACGGCGGACTGTCCGACGTGGCGCGCTGGTACATCGGAGGTCTGCTCAAGCACGCCCCCGCCGTGCTCGCCTTCACCAACCCCACGGTCAACTCGTACCACCGTCTCGTCCCCGGCTTCGAAGCCCCGGTCAACTTGGTCTACTCGGCCGGTAACCGTTCGGCGTCGATCCGTATCCCGATCACCGGCACCAACCCCAAGGCCAAGCGTCTCGAGTTCCGCGCCCCCGACGCGTCTGGTAACCCGTACCTCGCCTTCGCCGCTCAGCTCATGGCCGGCCTCGACGGTATCAAGAACCGCATTGAGCCGCACGAGCCGGTCGACAAGGACCTCTACGAGCTGCCGCCCGAAGAAGCCAAGAACATCCCCCAGGTGCCCGCGTCACTCGAGGAGGCCCTGCAGGCCCTCGAAGCCGACCACGACTTCCTGATGGCCGGAAACGTCTTCACACCCGAATTGATCGAGACCTGGATCGAGTACAAGCGCGAAAACGAGATCAAGCCGCTCGCCCAGCGTCCGCACCCGTTCGAGTTCGAGCTCTACTACGGCGTCTGAGCAGTAGATGCGCGCGGTTCGTTCATCGGGCCCGCGTGACTGGGAAGGGACTGCATCTTCGGATGCGGTCCCTTCTGTGTTGCAAGGTGCCGCGTTGCCGCGTGCTGTGTTGCCGAGTGCACTCCTGTCACGCGCCTCGTGCCGGATCAGCCGACAGTGGGCCCCGGACGCTCCACGGGGCCGTAGAACAGTCGCTCGAACACGGCGCGTGCCCGGCGGGTCACAGCAAGATAGTCGTCCTCGAGCTGATTGCCCGAGCCGGGCGGGTATTCCATGACCCGGGCGATTCCTTCGAGGGCCGCACGATCGGTCGGCAAGACGTTCGAGGTTTGATTGGTCCACAGGGTGATGGCCGACCGCGCACGGGACGCGAAGATCCACGCGCTGCGCAGCACCGCGGCATCCGCTGCCGGAATCAGGCCGGCACTGACCGCCTCGGCCAAAGCTGACAGCGTCGACGTCGTGCGGAGCGCCGGAATCGTTGCCGCGTGCTGCAACTGCAAAAGCTGCACCAGCCACTCCACGTCGCTGAGCGAGCCGCGCCCGAGCTTCAGGTGCCGGTTGGGGTCGGCGGCCTGCGGCAGCCGCTCGTTCTCCACCCGCGCCTTGATGCGGCGCACCTCGCGCACGGCCTGTTCGCTGATCGCGGTGGGATACCGCACTTCGTCGGCGACGGCCGTGAAGTCGCGCAATAGAGCAGCGTCGCCGGCGACCCCACGGCCGCGAAGAAGCGCCTGCGCCTCCCAGGTGAGCGACCAGCGCCGGTAGTAGGCCTGGTAGGACTCCAGTGACCGGACGACAGGGCCGTTGCTGCCCTCAGGCCGCAGCCCAATGTCCAGGTCCAGTGGCAGACGCGAGTCCTCGGTGAGCCGGTTGAGCTCGCGCACAATGTAGCGGGCCCGATCATTGGCAGCTTCGCCGTCGAGGGTGCCGGCACGGAAGACGTACATGACGTCGGCGTCGGAGCCGAAACCCAGCTCGGCGCCGCCGAACCGGCCCATGCCGATCACACCGAACTCAATACCGTCGCCGCCGGACGACCCGTCGGCGCCGCCCTGATCGTTCAGGTCTCCCCCACGGATGGCGGCGATCACGCCCTGAATATAGGTCGCGTTGACGTCGGTCAGGCCCTGGCCAAGCTGGTCGAGATCGATCTGGCCGAGTAGCGAGGCGAATGCCAGACGCAGCATCTCACGGCGACGGGCGGCGCGCAGGATGGTGGCGGCAGCATCTGGGCTTTCATGCCGGCCCAGCACGGCTCGGGTCTCATCCTGCAGGGATTTGCGCGGCCGTGGCTGCAGGTCGGCCTCGTCCTCTAGCCAGGCCACCGCCTCCGGGATCTTTTCCAGGAGCTCGCCGATGTACCGGCTTCCGGACAAGACTCGGGTGAGTCGCTCGGCGGCGCCCGAGGAATCCCGCAGCATGCGCAAAAACCAGTAGGTCGAGCCGAGGTTGTCGCTCAGGCGACGAAAGGCCAGAAAGCCGTAGTCGGGGTCAGCTCCCTGGGACAGCCACTGCAACAGCACGGGAAGCAGGTGCCGCTGGATCGCCGCACGCCGGGACACCCCGCCGGAGAGAGCGGCGATGTGGGCCAGTGCACCCTTGGTATTGAGGAAGCCGATTGCGGCGAGACGGGCCTCGGCCTGTGCGCTCGTCAGGTTGAGGCCGTCGGCCGGCAGCGACGCCACCGCCGACAGCAGGGGCCGGTAGAACAGCCGCTCATGCAGGCCGCGCACCCTTTGTTTGGTCTCCGACCAGCGGATGGTCAGCCCGTCAGCGCTCGTGGCCAGACCGGTCGAGCGAGCCAATACGCGCAGGTTCGCTTCGTCCCGCGGCACCAGGTGGGTACGGCGAAGCTTTTGCAGCTGCAGCCGATGCTCCATCAGGCGCAGCATGCGGTAGTCCTGGGCAAATTCGGTGGCTTCGGCCCGGCCCACATACCCGGCGGTGGCCAGGGCGGTCAGCGCCGGCAGGGTACCGGCCTGTCGAACGTCGGGGTCGGTCTGGCCATGCACGAGCTGGAGCAGTTGCACCGTGAACTCGATATCGCGCAGCCCGCCAGGGCCCAGCTTGAGCTGAACGTCGACCTCGTCGTCGGGAATGTTGTCGGTGACGCGCTCGCGCATCCGCTGCACCGATTCGACGAAATTCTCCCGGCTGGCGCTGCTCCAGACCTTGGGCGTGACCGCATCGAGATAACGCGCCCCCAGCGCGCGGTCACCGGCCAGTGTGCGGGCCTTGAGCAGTGCCTGGAACTCCCAACTTTTGGCCCAGCGGTCGTAGTAGGCCAGGTGTGATTCGATCGAGCGTACGAGTGCACCGCTCTTGCCCTCAGGGCGCAGGTTGGGGTCGACCTCCCACAGCTCAGGTTCGATGCCGGATTCGCCCAGGCCGCGCATGATGAGCACGGCCAGTCGGGTGGCGATCTCAACGGCTCGGGAGCTTTCCAGCCCGGCCGCTTCGTCCCCATCGGCGACGAAGATGACGTCGACGTCGCTCACATAGTTGAGTTCGCTCGCGCCGGCCTTGCCCATTCCGATAATGGCCAGGCGGGTGGCACGCACCTGTTCGGTTGGAAAAACACCGCGCCCGGCCGTGTCACCGCTCGACATGGTGCGGGCGACCGCGAGGGCGGCTTCGAGCGCTGCGGTGGCGAGGTCGGACAGGGTGCGGGCAACGCCGTCGAGCCCCGCCACGGGGTCGGCCTGTTCGAGGTCGAAGGCCGCCAGCTGCGCAAGTCGGCGACGGTAGCGCACCCGCAGGGCAAACCAGGCCGCGTCGTCGACCAGCTCCGAGAATCCCTCGGTCGCACCGACCGAGTCCAACAGGTCGCTGACCAGGTCGCCGAGGCTGGGTAGCACCGCTACAGGCGTTGCCAGAACCGAGAGTTCCGCCGGATGCCTGAGGAAGAATTCGGTGAGTCCGCTGGAGGCTCCAAGAATCTTCAGAAGCCGCCCGGTCGCCGTGGCTGACTGCAAGAGCTCAAACAGTTCGGGCGACCCCGGTCGCAGCAGGGCGACCAGCGCTACCAGCGCGGCATCCGGGCTGGCCGTCACCGCGAGGAGCGGCAGAAGCGCCCGCGTCTCGGTCAGCCTCCCCGCCGAATCCGGGTCAGTGTGCGGGCTGACCGCACCGAGCTCGGCGACCTCATCGAGACGAGCACGCACCTCGGCAAGGTCGACGAAACCCGCCCGAACGAGTTCGGTCAGGGTCAACTGCAAACGCTCCATCGCGGGTGATTCCTTCGGTCATCGACCACTGGCGAGTTAGAGCATCTCCAGGTTTTTTTTCAGTTCGAACGGGGTAACCTGCGACCGGTAGTCGCGCCACTCCTGCCGTTTGTTCAGCAGAACATAATTAAAGACCTGTTCGCCGAGGGTCTCGGCGACAAGCTCTGACTCCTCCATGAACTGGATGGCGTGATCGAGGCTGGCCGGCAGTTGCGTGTACCCAAGCGCACGACGTTCGGTGTCGCTGAGGCTCCACACGTTGTCTTCGGCCTCCGGCGGCAGCTCGTAGCCTTCCTCGATGCCCTTGAGGCCGGCGGCCAGCATAAGCGAATACGCGAGGTATGGGTTGGCCGCGGAGTCAATGGCGCGGTACTCGACGCGGGCGCTCTGGCCTTTGTTGGGCTTGTAGAGCGGTACGCGAACCAGCGCGGAGCGGTTGTTGTGGCCCCAGCAGACAAAGCTCGGGGCCTCGTCACCGCCCCACAGCCGCTTGTACGAGTTGACGAACTGGTTGGTCACCGCAGTGATCTCCGGGGCGTGCTTGAGCAGCCCGGCGATGAACTGACGGCCAATCTTGGAAAGCTGGTACTGGGCACCGGCCTCGTAGAACGCGTTCGCGTCCCCCTCGAACAGCGACATGTGCGTGTGCATGCCCGATCCGGGGTGTTCCGACATGGGCTTGGGCATGAACGTCGCGTACACGCCCTGCTCGATCGCGACTTCCTTCACCACGGTACGGAAGGTCATGATGTTGTCTGCGGTGGTGAGCGCGTCGGCATAGCGCAGGTCGATTTCGTTCTGGCCCGGACCGGCTTCGTGGTGACTGAACTCGACAGAAATACCGAGGTCTTCGAGCATGCGCACCGACCGGCGGCGGAAGTCGTGGGCGGTGCCGCCGGGAACGTTGTCGAAGTAGCCGGCCGAGTCGACCGGAACCGGCCCGTTCTTGCCGTATTTCGACGACTTGAGCAGGTAGAACTCCACCTCGGGGTGAGTGTAGAACGTGAACCCGCGGTCGGCTGCCTTGGCGAGGGTGCGCTTAAGCACGTTGCGCGGATCGGCCACGGCTGGCTGACCGTCGGGGGTGGTGATGTCGCAGAACATGCGGGCGGTGGGGTCGACCTCGCCGCGCCAGGGCAGGATCTGGAAGGTCGTGGGATCCGGGTGCGCCAGGACATCCGCTTCAAACGAGCGGGTGAGGCCTTCGATGGCTGAACCGTCGAAGCCGAGGCCCTCGTTGAAGGCACCTTCAACTTCGGCTGGCGCGATCGCCACGGATTTGAGGGTGCCGACGACATCAGTGAACCAGAGTCGAACGAACTTGATTCCTCGCTCCTCGATGGTCCGAAGAACGAAGTCGCGCTGCTTGTCCATTCACGCTCTCTCTGATTGCTCAAACAGGTAGCCAGCAAAACAACTACCGACCCCAATAACTACTGTCTAGGCTACTGGCTCCAGGCACGATTGCTTGCCTGACTACACTTGTCGCATGCCAGAGTTGACAGCACCCGAGCCCGATTCCACGGTTTCTTCCGCCGATGCCGCAGTGCAGCATCCCTACAACGCGGCTTCCGGGCCGAAGCGAGTGCGCACCCGCCACTTTCAGAACGCCAAGGCGCAGGGCATCCCCATCACCGGCCTGACCAGCTACGACATGTTGACCGCCCAGATTTTCGACGAGGCCGGAATCGATTTTCTGCTCGTGGGCGACTCAGCCGGCAACAACGTCTTCGGGTATGAGACCACCCTGCCGGTCACGGTGGACGAGCTCATCCCGCTGACCCGTGCCGTTGCCCGGGCGGTGACTCGCGCCCTGGTCGTGGCCGATATGCCGTTCGGGTCGTACGAGAACGGGCCGGACCAGGCCCTGGCGACCGCCGTACGGTTCATGAAGGAAGCCCAGGCCCACGCGGTGAAGCTCGAGGGCGGCCAGCGCAGCCACAAGCAGATCAGGCGTATTGTCTCGGCCGGAATCCCCGTGATGGGACACGTCGGTTTCACCCCGCAGAGTGAACACGGTTTGGGCGGCCACATCATTCAGGGCCGAGGGGATGCCGCCGACGAGCTCATCGCTGACGCTCTCGCCGTGCAGGACGCCGGCGCTTTCGCCGTCGTCCTGGAGATGGTGCCGGCTTCCGTCGCAGCTCGCGTGACCAAACGACTGTCGATCCCGACGATCGGGGTCGGGGCGGGACCATCCGTTGACGGCCAACTCCTGGTATGGACCGACTTCGCCGGCATGACCAGCGGCCGGGTGCCCAAGTTTGTGCGGCAGTACGCCGACGTTCGAGCGGTACTGACGGATGCTGTTCAGCGGTTCACCGCGGACGTCGCCTCTGGCGCGTACCCCGCGCCAGAGCACAGCTACGAGTAGAACGGCTAGCGAGCGTCCCGAGCGTCGTCTTCCGACCACTTGGCGCTGTTCGCGCGCAGCTTCTCCAGAGCGTGGGCTGCCTCGTCACGGGTGGCGAACGGCCCGACCCGATCCAGCGATGTCGACTGGAGGCCGTGCTCCACTTCGCCCGTGCGCATGTTGTACCAGAATGCGTGTTCTTTGTCGTCGGCCATAAGCTTGATCCTATGCCTAAGGATTCAATCGGTCACCTCATCCCGGGAACGGTGTCACCGACCCGTTCCGTTCCATCTCACATCGTTCGCCCGGAGTACGTGGGCAAGAAGGGGCCGAGCCCCTTCACCGGCTCTGACGTATATTCGACCGAGAAAATCGAGCTCATTCGCGAGTCCGGCCGCATCGCCGCCGAGGCGATCGCCGTTGTCGGCCGAGCCATCGTTCCCGGCGTCACCACCGAGCAACTGGACCAGATCGGTCACGACTACCTGGTGGCCAACGATGCCTACCCCTCGACCCTCGGGTACCGCGGATACCCCAAATCGTTGTGCAGCTCGGTGAACGAGGTCATCTGCCACGGAATCCCCGATAACACGGTGCTCGAAAACGGCGACATCGTCAACATCGACATCACCGCGTACAAGAATGGCGTTCACGGTGATACCAACGTCACCTTCATCGTGGGCGAAGCCATCGATGAGGTGACGCTGCTGGTCGAACGCACCAGGGAAGCGCTCGCCCGGGGTATCAAGGCCGTGGCCCCTGGGCGTCAGGTCAACGTGATCGGACGAACCATCGAGTCCTACGCCAAGCGCTTCAACTACGGCGTTGTGCGCGACTACACCGGCCACGGCGTGGGCGAAGCCTTCCACTCCGGTCTGATCATTCCGCACTATGACGCACCGCAGTACGACACGGTGATGGAGGTCGGGATGGTCTTCACCATCGAGCCGATGCTGACCCTCGGCACGAGCGACTGGGACATCTGGAGCGATGACTGGACCGTGCTGACCCGTGACCGCAGCATGACCGCGCAGTTCGAACACACCCTCGTGGTGACCGAACGCGGTGCCGAGATTTTGACCCTGGTCTGACCGACCTTTTCGAACGGATAGAGGATCAACACATGACGGCACAGACCGCAATCGGCATCGACATCGGTGGCACGGGAATCAAGGGTGCGGTAGTCGACCTGGCCACCGGCGCGCTCCTCTCTGACCGGGTGAAGTTGCCCACTCCCAAGGGTGGTCGGCCGCAGGACATTGTCGAGACCACCCGAACCCTGCTCGCCACCGTCTCGAAGGACGTCGGAGACCTCCCGGTGGGCGTGTGCTTTCCCGCGGTCGTGAAGAACGGTCACACCATGTCGGCCGCGAACGTGTCGTCGAAGTGGATCGGCCTCGCCGCGGAAGCCCTGTTCGAAAAGGGTCTCGGCCTGCCGATTCACTTCGTTAACGATGCGGATGCTGCAGGCTACGCCGAATCACAGTTCGGTGCGGCCAAAGACGTCGGCGGCGTCGTGCTGCTGACCACGCTCGGTACCGGGATCGGTTCGGCGCTGCTGAACGACGGCGTGCTCGTGCCCAACACTGAGCTGGGCCACCTGCAGATCGACGGCTACGACTATGAAACCCGTGCGGCATACTCCGCCAAGGAACGTGACGACCTCAGCTGGGACAAATGGGCCGCACGCTTGCAGAAGTATTACTCGACCCTCGAACTGCTCTTCTCCCCCGACCTGTTCATCGTCGGCGGAGGAGTCTCGAAACACCACGAGAACTTTCTGCCTCTGCTCAACCTGAAGACCCGCATCATCCCTGCTGTGCATCGGAACAACGCCGGTATCCTCGGCGCGGCCGCCCTCGCCGCGCGCTTCCCGGGCTGATTTTCGAAGCTTAGCGACAGCAGGATTCCCACATCGACCTGCGTGAAGTTGAGCGAGAATGCACCGAGCGCGGCGACGGAGGTGCTCGGTGCGGCGCTGGCCAGGATGATGGCGGACACCGGCGAGAACGACGAGACCGTGCTGGCGGTCCAATGATGCCGTCGTCGACGGTCGTCTGGTCGGCCGAGTGCTGATTCTGCGGGACCGCACCGAGCTGCACCAGCTCATGCAGGATCTGGACGGCGCCAGGGATGTGACGAAGGCGTTGCGGGCGCAGGCCCACGAATTCGCGAACACGATGCACATGATTTCGGGGTTGATTGAACTCGGGCGCACGGAGCAGATCGTCGATTTCGTCACTCGGTTCGGCCATGGCGGTTCCGTGCTGTCCCGGCGCTCTCCCCCGGCATCACCCACCCGGATGTTGCGAGCCTGCTCATGGCCAAGAGCACTATCGCGGCCGAGAAGGGCATCCGTTTGGTCATCGATGAAGGGTCAATCCTCGCGCCCGACGGCACGACCGATCCGGTCACTGTGCTCGGCAACCTCATCGACAACGCGATGGCCGGCGGCGTCATGCATTACCTGGTCAAGCTATTCACCTCGACCGTTCTGCTTGAGCGACTCGACCAGTGCGTTCAGCACCGGCAGGAACTCCGAGATCACGCCGCGATCGCACCATCGATGCTCGATCAGGCCCGCATCGACCGGATGCTGCAACCCGGCGCGTTCGCGCCCGCCGCCCTTGCCGCCGGTGCAGCTGCACCGACCGTTCCCGCTGGCTCCACCGGGTTGTCGCTCTCCAAGGGGCTGTCCGAGGTGACCCTCGATGCCGTTGTGGCAACACTCAAGCGCGTCGTGGTGGGCATCTCGGCGAGCGATGTGGCCCAGCATCTGGGCCTGGCCCCGCTCAGCGCCCGCCGGTATCTCGAATATCTGCTCGCCGCCGAACGCGCCGACATCACCCAGAAGTATGGCCGGGCCGGGCGGCCGGAAAAGCTCTACCACTGGACCGCGGCCGGTTGATCGGCCGCGGTCCAGCAAAGAAGTGGAATGGGCCGGCTAGTACGCCGGGTTCTGTTCAGGTGTTCGCACACCGTCGACGGCCATCTATCTCGTGACTACGTTGCCGCAGCCCTCTAGCGGTCTACCCGAAAGCTCGGCGAGCCGCCTCAACGCTTTCTGTCTGACCTTGCTCCGGACGAGGTTTACCGAGCCGACCAGGTCACCCTGGCCTCTGGTGGTCTCTTACACCACCGTTTCACCCTTACCACCAGCTCGCGCTGGTGGCGGTCTACTTTCTGTGGCACTGTCTCGCGGGTTGCCCCGGGTGGGCGTTACCCACCATCCTGCTCTATGGAGCCCGGACGTTCCTCGGCATCCGCTCGATCCGAAGATCTAACGAATGACGCGACCGTCTTGCCGACCCATTCCGTAAATTGAGTCTACCGGGCGCGCGGGCTGCCGCCGAACGCACGCCCCATCGGTACTAGATTCCGGACTCTTCGGTGCGCACCAGCACTGCGCCACAATCGGGGCAAAAAATGACCTCGTCGGCCGGTGCCTGGCGGGCATCGGCGAGGTCGCTGCCGGTGAGGGTCATGGTGCAGCCACTGCAGGTTCGGGCGCGCAGCAGGGCCGCGGCGTTGCCGTGGCCCGTGATGCGCAGACGCTCGTACAGCGCCGCGAGGTCGTCGGGGATGGTGGCCGCTACGGTGGCCCGGTCGCGCGTGAGTTCGGCGAGTTGGCGGGTGAGGTCGACCAACACCTCGTCGCGCGCGGATTCGGTCGCGCTCACACGTTCGGCGATGGCGTCACGCTCCTTTTCCACCACGGCGACGGCAGCCTCGTGCTCTTCCTGGCGCTCCAGCACAGCGATCTCGATCTCTTCGAGGTCGAACAGGCGTTTCTTGAGCGAGGCGACTTCGGAGTCCAGAGCCTGGATGTCCTTGATCGACGAGGTGTGCTGCAGGCGGTCGGTGTCGCGCGCGATTCGCTTCTCCACGACCTCGACGTCGCTCTCGATGCGTCCCAGTTCGGTGCGCACGTCGTCAAGCTCGCCCGACCGACCGAGCAGTTTCATGCGGCTGGCCTCGGCTTCACGATTGAGGTCGGCCAGCTCGGCGTGCGCCGCGAGCGATTTTGACTGGTGACTGAGCTGAAGAACCTTGATGTCCAGGGCCTGAAGCCGCAGAAGTTCCTTCTGCTGGAGTGGTGATGCCTTCACGATGTCCTGACCTAACGCTTTTGATGAGATGTGGTACGAAAAAATGGGGATGACTCGGAGATTAGTGCACTAGTTAGTGCACGACGGCGAAGGACCACGGATCGGTGTTCAGTTCGCTGACGGTGACTACGACCCCAGGAAGAGCTGTTCGCAACTGCTCGGCCGCCGGTTCCAGCCAGAGCCACTCACTGGCCCAGTGCGACACGTCCATGAGCGCGGGGCCGCCCGTGCAGAGCGCTTGCTCTCGCGCTTCGGAGGAGGGGTGGTGACGCAGATCGGAGGTGATGTAGACATCCGCTGTCAGCACTCTGGGATGGCGCAGCAATGAATCGCCTGCACCGCCGCACAACGCGACGGTGGTGACCGGTGTCAAATAGTCGCCCGCGACGCGCACGCCCGACGCAGTCGCCGGCAGCAGGGCCAGCACGGTGTGCGCGAGGTGCCCCACGGTTGTCGGCTCGGCCAGGCGTCCAACGCGACCGATGCCGGTTCCGGGCGCGGCACTGTCGGTGATGGGTAGGGCGTCGATCAGTCCCAGCCGGGTGGCGATCACGTCGGACACGCCGTCAGCGACGACGTCGGCGTTGGTGTGCGCGGCGAGCAGTGCGCAGTCTGCGCGAATCAGGCGACTGAGCAGGGCGCCCTTGTAGCCGTCTTCGGCAATGCTCGTGACACCGCGCAGCAGCAACGGATGATGCGTCAGCAGCAGGTCGGCGCCGGCCTCGACGGCCTCATCGACGGTGTCGGAGACGGCATCGACAGCCAAGTGGATGCGGCGAATCGGCCGGTTCGGATCTCCGCTGACCAGGCCAGGTGCGTCCCAGGCCTCGGCACCGCCCAGGGGCCACAGGGTATGGGCGACGCGGATAACGTCGGCTAGCGAGAATGACACTCGTTCAGCCTACCGGGCGCCCGGCGCTGGGGCTTCGCCGGACACGGTGCAACCCAATGCTCCGGTCCGGCGAAAGATAAGTCAGTAGTCGAAGTCGTCGAACTGGGCGACGGCCGATTCCTCACGGGTCCAGGCAGCGGGAATCATGGCCCCGGTTTGGGCTTTGCGGTGCAGAAAATCGGTGGTCTCTGGTTCAACCAACTCCGGCGACGGACTGTCGGCCGTCACGCTGACCAGCTGGCTGGCCGAACCGATCAGGAACTGGGCACGCAACAGGTGTCCGTCATCTCCCATCACCGGGATGTCGACGACGTCGACCTGCCGGCGGTTACACAGTGCTTCGGCGTAAAGGAGTACGGCATCAGCCAGATCGCTGCCGGTTATTACGGAACCGCCCGGGTGAAATATGCGTTTCATGATCGCCCCTCGAAAGCCCACGGAAAATTCAGGTGCTTCCAGGGTCCGGGGTCGCTCTAGCAGTATATGCCCGGTCTACCCCCACGACGATGGAAACTCGGCTATCTCGCATAAACGCACTGGACCGCAGTGTTACAGCGTGAGTGCGCGATTCACGATCCGCTCGGCGACGTCCGCGAGGGGAAGGCCGTTGTTGCGGGCATATCCGCGAATCTTGTCAAACGCATCGCCCATGTGCACCCCGTGGGTATAGGCCACCACACCCTTGGCCTGCTCGATCAGCACCCGACTGCTGAGAGCATGCTGGAGTTGCTGGCGAACAATATCGCTCTCCCGAATAGCCCGTTCCTGCAGGATGCCGATGGTCGCGACGTCAGCGAGGGCCTGCACCGTGTTGGTGTCTGCAGTGCTCAGCCCGCCGGTGCGATCCCAGAAGAGGTTGAGCGAACCGATCGTCGTCGCGCGCAGGCGCAGCGGTACGGCATGCATCGACGCGAATCCCTGAGCTAGAGCTCCCTGCCGAAACTTGGGCCATTTGTCACCGGTGTTGTCGATGTCCGGAATAGCCACAGCCAGCCCGGTCGTGAAGCTTTCGACGCAGGGGCCGCTTCCGGCACGCAACTGCAAAATTTCCACCAAGCGGCTGCGTTCGTTGGTCGACGCCATGACTTCGAGTTCACCGTCGCCAGCTGAGAGGATGATGCCCGCCGCCGAGGCTTCTAATAGTGCGACACATTTCTCCACCAGCGTGTGCAAGAGGTCGACAACGTCGTAATCGGCGACGAGTGTGTCGGCCAGGGTAACGAAGGTCTCAAGGAGTTGACCTTCCCGGGTTTTTGTCACCATATTTCCATTCTAAGACTCGGGAATCGACGAAAAATCCAGCTGTCGTGTCACTACATCAGCGGCGACTTCCCGAACAGTTCGTCCATGAGCAAAAGCATGTCCATGAATTATCAGAAGCGCGTCAGCGGCGGAAAGATTGAGCTGGGCCAGAACCATTCCGGTCGCTTGATGAACGACACGCCTCGAATATCCTTCATTATCTTCCAGATTCGTTTTAAGTGTTTGCGACGCGAGGGAACCACGTAAAACCTGCACGGAAGCAATGTGCACGAGCACTTGCGCATCGAGAATCTGTGCGGGAGATAGCCCGTCGGAATGGTTCGAAAACAGGGAAACGGCACCGATATCGAGCGACCCCAAGCTCAGCGGAAAGGCGTAGACGGCATGCACACCGGTGTGCCTGGAGGCCTTCATTAGTGTCGGCCAGGTCGCGCCCGTGGACGTCTGAAAATTATTAACGAGCAAGGGGCGCCGAGTGTGCAGCGCGTCCCAGGATGGCCCTTCACCCAGGTCCGATTGCAGCTCATCAAAGAGCGCGGCCATCGAATTGCTCGCGCAGACTGTTTCGCGTCCAAATGGATTCACGAGCGTGCAGACGGCTGCGGCGTTGACCGGCAGCACCTGAAGAAAAGGGTCACAGATGCTCGCGCGACTCTCGTGAGCGAGCGACAGCTGTTCCACCGCGGCACCGAAGGCCAGCCGATCAGTCACTGAGCACGCACCCAATCCGGACGCACGTGCATCGTGCGTGTCATTCGACCTCACGATCACAAGCTGTGGGAGAAATCTCTGTGGGCCCTACCGGGCTCGAACCGATGACATCCACGGTGTAAACGTGGCGCTCTACCAACTGAGCTAAAGGCCCCGGCGACGACGTTTGTCGCGGGCGTTCTCAGTATAGGTCAGAGTCGCTGCGCGATTGGCGACCCGACGGGTTCAGAGAACCGGTGCCAACTGCTCGAGCGCGGCCCGATACGACTCGATCGACCGCGCCTCGCCCGGTGCGGTGATGAAACTGGAACGGATGATGCCGCTCGGGTCGATCAGAAAAGTCGCGCGATTGGCGAAGCCCTTCTCCTCGAGAAAGACGCCATATTCCTTCGCGACGGCGCCGTGCGGCCAGAAATCCGCAACCAGGTCAAAGGTGTATTTCTCCTGCTCACCAAAGGCCCGCAGGGCGTGTCGGGAGTCGACCGAAATGCCAATCAGTTCAACGCCGCCATCGTCGAACAGAGCGAGGTTGTCGCGCAACTCACACAGCTCACCGCTGCAGATTCCGGAGAAGGCCAGCGGAAAGAAGACGAGCGCGACCGACTTCGTTCCCCGGTACTGGCTGAGCTGAACGCTTTCGCCGAACTGGTTGATCAGTTTGAAGTCGGGTGCCTGGGTGTCGTTTTCGAGAGCCATAAATGCTCCTTTCCTGGTGCGCCTGCGCGCACGGATTGGTCGGTGACACACTCTAGCCCCGCAATGTGCGCGGATTCACAGACCGCGTGGATCCGTCCTCGTAAAATTTGGCTGGTGAACCCCCGTCTGCGGACGACGCGTAAAAATCTGTAGGCTTATGTGGTGCCGCTGGTTGCAATCCAACCTGCTCATTTACGGCACGTGCCTTCGTAGTGGCGAAAGAATGCCCCCACGAAGCACCATCGCTGCATAAATCCCAAGGAGAGGTCGACTGTGACGGTCAACGACCAGGACCCGTACTCGACGAACAACGCCGACTCCGATCCGGAGGAGACGGCCGAGTGGTCGCAATCCCTCGATTCGCTCGTTGCCGAACACGGTCACGAACGCGGACGCGAGATCATGCTCAGCCTGTTGAAGCGTTCGAAAGAGCTGCACCTCGGCGTTCCCATGGTGCCGACGACGGACTACATCAACACCATCGCCACGGAGAACGAACCCGACTTTCCCGGTGACGAAGACATCGAGCGCCGCTACCGCGCCTGGATTCGCTGGAACGCTGCCGTTCTGGTGCACCGCGCTCAGCGCCCCGGCATCGCTGTCGGCGGGCACATCGCGACCTATGCGTCATCCGCTGCCCTCTATGAAGTCGGGTTCAACCACTTCTTCCGCGGCCAGGATCACCCGGGCGGTGGCGACCAGATCTTCATCCAGGGACACGCCTCCCCCGGCACCTATGCTCGTGCCTTCCTCGAGGGCCGCCTGACCGAGAACCAGCTCGACGGGTTTCGCCAGGAGAAGTCGCACGCTCCCGACGGCATCTCCTCCTACCCGCACCCTCGCCTCATGCCGGAATTCTGGCAGTTCCCGACCGTGTCGATGGGGCTCGGCCCCATCAACGCCATCTACCAGGCGCAGCTCAACCGCTACGTGACCAACCGTGGCATCAAGGACGCCAGCGACCAGCAGGTCTGGGCGTTCCTCGGCGACGGCGAAATGGACGAGGTGGAAAGCCGCGGCCAGCTGCAGGTCGCAGCCAACGAAGGCCTCGACAACCTCAACTTCGTGATCAACTGCAACCTGCAGCGTCTCGACGGCCCGGTGCGCGGTAACGGCAAGATCATCCAGGAGCTGGAGAGCTTCTTCCGCGGTGCCGGCTGGAACGTCATCAAGGTGGTCTGGGGCCGCGAGTGGGACAACCTGCTCAAGAACGACGTCGACGGCGCCCTGATCAACCTCATGAACGTCACGCCCGACGGCGACTATCAGACCTACAAGGCCGAGAGCGGCGCCTACGTACGTGAGAACTTCTTTGGCCGCGACCCGCGCGCCCTCAAGCTGGTCGAACACCTGAGCGACGACGAGGTCTGGAACCTCAAGCGCGGCGGCCACGACTACCGCAAGGTCTACGCCGCGTTCAAGGCCGCATCGGAGCACAAGGGACAGCCCACCGTCATTCTGGCAAAGACGATCAAGGGCTACGGCCTCGGCCCGAGCTTCGAGGGCCGCAACGCGACCCACCAGATGAAGAAAATGACCCTCGACAACCTCAAGTCCTTCCGTGACAGCATGCACGTGCCGATCACGGATGCTCAGCTCGAGGAAAACCCGTACCTGCCGCCGTACTACTCCCCCGGCGACAAGGACGAAGCGATCGAGTACATGCACGAGCGTCGTCGTGCGCTCGGCGGCTACCTGCCGGAGCGTCGCACCCGGCACACCGCGCTCAATCTGCCTGGCGACGAGACGTACAAGGTCGCCAAAAAGGGTTCCGGAACCCAGGAAATCGCCACGACGATGTCCTTTGTACGGCTGCTCAAGGAGCTCGTGCGGGCCAAGGACTTCGGCAACCGTATCGTTCCGATCATCCCCGACGAGGCCCGCACCTTCGGCATCGACGCGTTCTTCCCCACCGCCAAGATCTACAACCCCAACGGCCAGCACTACACGTCCGTTGACCACGCCCAGCTGCTCTCCTATAAGGAGAGTCCGCAGGGCCAGATTCTGCACGTGGGCATCAATGAAGCCGGGGCTGCCGCGGCGTTCACCAACGTGGGTACCTCGTATGCCACCCAGGGTGAACCGCTCATTCCGGTCTACGTCTTCTACTCCATGTTCGGATTCCAGCGCACCGGCGACGCCCTCTGGGCGGCCGGCGACATGATGACCCGCGGGTTCATCATTGGAGCCACGGCCGGTCGCACCACGCTGACCGGTGAGGGGCTGCAGCACGCCGATGGTCACTCGCCGCTGCTGGCGTCGACCAACCCGGCCGTGGTCTCCTACGACCCCGCGTACGGTTACGAGATTGGCCACATCGTGCGCGCCGGACTCGATCGCATGTACGGCGGAACCCACACCGACCCGAACGTCATGTACTACATCACGGTCTACAACGAGCCGGCCGTTCAGCCGGCCGAGCCCGACGATGTCGACGTGGACGGAATCCTGCACGGTATCCACCGGGTGAGCGCATCCGCTGTGAGTGGTCCGAAGGCTCAGCTGCTGGCCTCCGGCGTCGCCGTGCCGTGGGCGCTTGAGGCGCAAAAGCTGCTCGCCGACGACTGGGGTGTGTCGGCCGATGTTTGGTCGGTCACGTCCTGGACCGAGCTTCGCCGCGATGGTCTTGCCGCCGAGGAACACAACTTCCTCAACCCCGACGACGAGCCCCGCGTTCCGTATGTCACGGCGAAGCTCGAGGGAGCAGCCGGTCCGTTCGTGGCCGTGTCCGACTTCATGCACGCCGTTCCGGATCAGATTCGGCAGTTCGTTCCGAGCGACTTTGCAACGCTCGGCGCCGACAGCTTCGGCTTCTCGGACACCCGTCCGGCGGCACGTCGATTCTTCAAGATCGACGGTCCGTCCATGGTCGTGCGCACCTTGGAGCTGCTCGCCCGTCGCGGTGAAGTTGACCGGAGCCTCGCCGGCCAGGCGATTGCCAAGTATCGCCTGCACGATGTGAGCGCGGGCACCACCGGCTCCGCCGGGGGCGAGAGCTAAAAAACCGTGGCACCGGCGCCCAAGACGAAAGAGCAGACCCTCAACTGGCTGCGCACCATCTCCGGTGAGCTGTCGACCCAGACGCTCAAGCGGCTCGAGGACACGCTGTCCTGGTATGGCGATATGCCACCAGGACGGCGATCCGCCGTTGGACTGGTGGCCCAGGCCGGAATCACGAGTTTCATCTCGTGGTTCGACGACCCCCGGTCAACGCCGTGGATCGCCGCTGACGTCTTCGGCGCCGCCCCCCGCGAACTGCTGCGCTCGGTGAGCCTGCAGCAGACGCTGCAGCTCATTCGCGTGACGGTTGAAGTCGTCGAGGAACGGGTCAAGGACGGCGGGGAGGCCCTGCGCGAGGCCATTCTGCTCTACTCCCGGGAGATCGCTTTTGGGGCGGCGGATGTCTACGCTCGCGCCGCCGAGGCGCGCGGGCTCTGGGACGCACGACTCGAAGCGCTCGTCGTCGACTCTATTCTCAGCGGGGAATATGACGACGAACTCCCCAGTCGCATCGCGGCCCTCGGCTGGCACGGCCACGGCGAGGTCTGCGTTTTGGTCGGCACGACGCCGCAAATGCTCGACGTCGACCAGCTGCGACGGGCCGCCCGGCACATGGCTGCTGACGTTTTGATCGGAGTTCAGGGCAACCGCCTCGTGCTCGTGATCGGTCGGGCCCGTCCGGCGCCGGTCGACAGCGAGGACGTCGGTACGGCCGCTGCCCTCACCTTCATGGAAATCGCCATGCAGCTCGAGCCGATCTTCGGCCCCGGCCACCTGGTGCTCGGCCACGAGGTACCCAACCTCGTGGACGCGTCGAAAAGCGCGAAGGCCGCGCTGGCCGGTTTCGCGGTCGCTCGCTCTTGGCGCAATGCGCCTCGCCCGGTGCAGGCCGACGATCTGCTCCCCGAACGTGCCCTCGCTGGCGATCCGCTCGCCCGGGCCACGCTCATCCATCGCATCTATCGGCCACTGCAAGCCCACTCCACCGAGCTGCTCACCACGCTCTGGTGCTATCTCGACAATGGCCGCTCGCTGGAGGCGACCGCTCGCGAACTCTTCGTGCACCCGAACACCGTTCGGTATCGCCTGAAACGCGTGTCCGAGGTCATCGGCTACGACGCCACGGGAGCCCGCGAGGCACTCATTCTGCAGTCCGCGCTGATCATCGGCTCGATCAGCGACCACGACGGATCCACCCGCCGCCGCTGATCCAGCCCGGGGAAACCGGCGAATGTACTACTGTCGACAAAGCTTTCCTGGATACTTAGTGCGATCTGCACATTCATTTACGTCACCAGATTGGAAGACTAACTAAGTGATCGTTGTCGTCTGCCCGGGTCAGGGCTCCCAAACTCCCGGATTCCTTGAACCCTGGCTGGCTCTGCCCGCCTTCGACGCGGGCCTCCGCCAAATTTCCGACGAGGTCGGGCTCGACCTCGTCGCCCACGGCACGGTCAGTGACGCCGACACCATTCGCGACACGGCGATCGCCCAGCCTCTGATCGTCGCTGCCGGCATCCTCACCCTCGAAGCCCTGCTGACCGATGGACGCCGCGACCGCATCGCCGGTATCGCTGGGCACTCGGTCGGCGAGCTGACCGCGGCCGCTGGCGCCGGCATCCTGACGAACGCTGAAGCCGTGCGCTTTGTGCGAGAACGGGGCCTCGCCATGCAGGCCGCTTCCGCGCTGGAACCTACCGGAATGAGTGCCGTGATCGGCGCCGATGAGAGCGAACTGCTCGCGCGGGTCGCCGAACTGGGTCTCGAACCGGCCAACTTCAACGGGAGCGGGCAGATCGTCGTCGCCGGGGCCCTCAACGCCCTCGCCGCCCTCGCCGCGACTCCCCCACACCGGGCCCGAGTCATCCCGCTGCAGGTCGCCGGTGCATTCCACACCCGGTATATGAAGCCAGCCGTCGAACGGATGACCATGGTCGCCGACTCGCTCGGCCCCGCCGATCCGACGCTCCCGATCTGGACCAACCGCGACGGCAGCCAGGTGAGCGACGGCATCCATTTTGTGGATCTGCTCGTCGGTCAGGTGTCGTCGCCGGTACGGTGGGACAGGTGCATGGAGGCTTTCGCTCAAGCGGGAGTCACCGGAATCATCGAGGTGGCGCCCGCCGGCGCCCTCGTGGGGCTCGCGAAACGAGCCCTGAAAGGCGTCCCCAGCGTCGCCATCAAGACCCCGGACGACCTGCCCGCCGCCTGGGCCATGATCGACCAGCAGTCCTAACTGTGCCAGCAGTACTGAAGCACGAGAGAATGTGACGAAAGAGACAATGCCAAAGCCCACACTCCAGCAGTCCCACGGACCGCAGTACACCCGCATTCTGTCCGTGGGCGCTGCCCGCGGTGAAAACCTCGTACCCAACGACGACCTCGTTGAAGCCATCGATTCCTCGGACGAATGGATTCAGCAGCGCACCGGAATCATCACACGTGCCCGGGCCAGCCAGGACATCAGCGCCGTCGATCTCGCAACGGATGCCGCCCGCGAGGCCATCGAGAAGAGCGGCATCGACCCGGCCCTGATCGACGCCGTCATCGTCGCCACCATCAGCAACAGCCGCCAGACCCCATCGATCGCCGCTGTCGTGGCCGACCGCGTCGGCACCAATCCGGCCGCCGCCTACGACATCAACGCGGCCTGCGCCGGCTACGCCTATGCCGTAGCCCAGGCCGATGCCCTGATTCGCACGGGGGCTGCGCACTACGCGCTCGTCATCGGCGCAGAGAAGCTCTCAGACCTCGTCGACCCGACCGACCGCAGCATCTCCTTCCTCCTCGGCGACGGCGCCGGCGCTATCGTCATCGGCCCGAGCGACTACCCCGGAATCTCTACCACAGTGTGGGGTTCGGACGGCTCCAAAGCAGACGCGATCACCATGAATCACACCCTGCAGGAGTACCGTCGCGGCGAAGCCGACTGGCCCACCCTGCGTCAGGAAGGACAGACTGTCTTCCGTTGGGCCGTCTGGGACATGGCGAAGGTGGCTAAGAAGGCCCTCGAAGTCGCCGGGATCGAGAGCGCCGACCTGGCGGCGTTCATTCCGCACCAGGCCAACATGCGCATCATCGATGAGTTCGCCAAGCAGCTCAAACTGCCGGAGTCCGTGGTCATCGCCCGCGATGTCGCCACGACCGGTAACACCTCCTCGGCGTCGATCCCTCTCGCCACCCACCGCCTGCTCGAGGAACACCCAGAGCTCAGCGGCGGACTCGCACTGCAGATCGGCTTCGGAGCCGGACTCGTGTTCGGTGCGCAAGTCGTTGTGCTGCCCTAACCTACCCACCCCCTAAACTAGGTCTCGGTCAACCGAGACACCCCTCAAGGAGAAATATCATGGCATTGTCCACCGAAGAAGTTCTGACCGGCCTGGCCGAGCTCATCAACGACGAGACCGGAATCGCAACCGACACGGTTGAACTGGGCAAGTCGTTCACCGACGACTTGGACATCGACTCCATCTCGATGATGACCATTGTCGTCAACGCAGAAGAGAAGTTCGACGTGAAGATCCCCGACGAAGAGGTCAAGAACCTCAAGACCGTCGGCGACGCCGTCGAGTTCATCGTGAAGGCCCAGGACTAGACCCAAGCCTGAACCAGGTCGGCCGGCAAACGGCCGACCTGTTCACTGGGCTGGTGCTGGAACGCGCCGGCCCACACGTTTGTCGTTCCATGGAGAGTTGACTTATGACCAAGAAAATCGTTATCACCGGTATCGGTGCCACTACGCCGTTGGGCGGCACGGCGGTCGACACCTGGGCGGCCCTTCTGGCCGGCGAATCGGGCACCACCACCCTCGAGCAGGCCTGGGTCGCTGAAACAGCGATTCCCGTAACTTTTGCCGCACAGGCGCGCGTGAAGACCGCAGATGTGCTGCAGCGCTTTGAGGTCAAACGCCTCGACCCGTCCAGCCAGTTCGCGTTGATCGCCGGGCGCGAAGCCTGGGCCGATGCCGGCACTCCCGAGGTCGAGCCTGAGCGCCTCGCCGTGGACTGGGCCACCGGAATCGGTGGCGTGTGGACCCTGCTGGACGCGTGGGACACGCTGCGCGAACGCGGCCCGCGCCGCGTGCTGCCGATGACCGTGCCGATGCTCATGCCCAACGGCCCGGGAGCGGCCATTGGCATGGACCTGCACGCCCGTGCCGGTATCACCACGGTTGTTTCCGCCTGTGCCTCGAGCACCGAAGCTCTGGTCAACGCCTACAACCGTCTGCAGGCCGGATTGGCCGATGTCGTCATTGCTGGCGGCTCCGAAGCCGCGATTCACCCGCTGCCCATTGCCTCGTTCGCGGCGATGCACGCCCTGTCGACCCGCAACGACGACCCGGCCACCGCGAGCCGCCCCTACGATGTGACCCGCGATGGTTTCGTTCTCGGCGAGGGCGCTGCCGCCCTCGTCATCGAGACCGAAGAGCACGCCAAGGCACGTGGAGCGCACATCTACGCTGAGCTCGTCGGCGGCGTCGTCAACAGCGACGCGTACCACGTTACCGCGCCTGACCCTGAGGGAACCGCGGCTGCCCGCGCCATGGTGTCGACGGTGCAAAATGCCGGTGCGACCCTCGCTGAGGTATCCCACATCAACGCTCACGCCACGAGCACCCCGGTCGGAGATATCGCCGAGTACAACGCTCTCAAGCGAGTGTTCGGTGACCTGCTCGACGGTATCCCGGTGTCGGCCACGAAGGCATCAACCGGCCACCTGCTCGGAGGTGCCGGTGCCCTCGAGGCGTTCTTCACGGTGAAGGCTCTCGCCGAGCGCACCGCACCGCCAACGATCAACCTCACGTCGCAGGACCCGGAAATTCCGCTCGACGTGGTGACCACTCCGCGGGCGCTCCCTGCCGGAGACCTGCTCGCGCTGAGCAACTCCTTCGGGTTCGGCGGGCACAACGCGGTCGTGGCGTTCCGTTCCGTCTAAGTACTGCAGATGAGAATGACCCCGTCCGGATTCGGACGGGGTCATTTCTGTAAGGCGATTCGCCGAATCTGGCCGTGTTCACGGGAACAGACGTCGACTTCGTGGGATTGCCACCGGGAGTATCGCCGGTCGACAGGCCACGCCATCACGGGCGAACCGCACGCATTGGGGAACCGGTCTGATCAGCCGACCTGGTGCAGCCACACCACGGCGTTCAGATCGCTGGCCTGCCGGAACGGTTCAAGCTCGTCGTCCCAGGTTTGCCCGAGGGCCAGGCGCAGCTCCCGGTGCAATTCGATCGCGTTGGCTCCGGCACGCTCCATCGCCGATCGAATGCGATCTTCCGGCACGACGACATTACCCACGCTGTCGGTCTGTGCATAGAAGATTCCCAGCTCAGGCGTGTGCAGCCAGCGACCGCCATCCGAACCCGGTCCGGCGTCTTCGGTGACTTCAAAGCGCAACTGCTCCCACCCGCGCAGAGCGGATGCGAGTGCCGCGCCGGTACCCGGGGATCCCTCCCAGTAATATTCGGCCCGATGGGATCCGGGCAGAGCCGGTTGTTCTGACCAGGCAAAGTTGACAGCCTCGCCGAGCGCACGGCCAGCCGACCACTCGACATGCGGGCAGACGGCCCGCGGAGAGGAGTGCACAAAAAGCACCCCCCGCGCAATCCGCGTCCGACGGTTAGGTGTTGCATCCATCGTGTTTCTCCGTTCCTAGTAGGTGCGTCTTCCCCAACGACCTCGGAACGACCGCGCTTACAACGCTGAGCTACTTTCAACTCACTGCTGTGGGCACGATGGTGAATATGAAATTGTTCGACCGCCAGAGCGCAGCGAGCCGATAGCGCCATTATGCCCCAGCCACCTGCGCATTGACAAGCACCTGACAGGCCTTCCCGGGGCCCGGTGTAGGCGAGGCTTCGTTGGCCGCGAACGCACATCTGTGACCACCAGAGTCCGCATTGGGACAGCGCGTACGGGAAATCGTGCACAGACTCCACATTCGTTATACGGATGCGGTCGGCCCTGTTATCTCAGGTCCGGCCGCTTTTTTGTGCCCGTTTCGGGTTTTCGTCTACCCCGGAACGAGGGGTGAACCTGAGAAAAACCCGTATTCGATTGTGACAATACCCATAGTGGGCAATACTCATTTCACACGACGCGGCCCCCTCCACAGCCGCTCACCCGCACCCCCCGAATCCGTGCACTAGACGAAATGTGACCCATGTCCAACACTGCTTTCGCTTCGCGCTCCACCCTTCCTTCCACCGCTCGTCCGTCGCGCCGCCTGGCCCTGATCGCCGCCGCCGGCGCGTTCGCCGTCGCGTTCAGCGGCCTCGCCGTGCTGCCGGCCCAAGCCGCCACGAACACCACCACGGTCGCTGTCCCCGCCGGCAGCAAGGTCACCACCGACCTCGGCACCATCCCCGCTGACGCCGCCTCCGTGCAGGTCATGTTCGACACCACCGCCGCCGCCCGCACCGACATCAAAGTTCTCGTCGGCCCGGAAAACACCCAGCGCTACTACTTCACCGCCCCCACCGGCGACGGCCCCGAACGCACCTACACCGTCCCCGTCACCAGCAAATCCGACGGCACCCTCACCGTCGCCAGCGCCACCGCCAACGTCACCGTCGACATGACCATCGTCGGCTACACCGCCAAAACCGTCCCCACCCCCACCCCGGCACCGGCTCCTACCCCGACGCCGACGCCCACACCGACTCCAGCTCAGCCGACGGCGGGCACGCCAACAGCGACGAACACCGGTGTTCCCGCCGGCACCAGCCTGAAGGTCGTCAACGGTGACATCAACGTCACCACCCCCGGCACCGTCCTGAACGGCCTCGACGTGCGCGGCCTGATCAAAATCAGCGCCGCCAACGTCACCATCAAAAACTCCATCATCCGCGGCCGCACCATGAACGGTCCCGGCGCCCTGATCAACAACCTCGGCGGCTACAGCAACCTCGTGATCACCGACACCGAACTGTTCCCCACCGTCGCCTCACCCGACGCCAACGGCATCTACGGCTACAACTTCACCGCCACCCGCCTGAACATCCACAACGTCATCGACGGCATCCACGTCACCGGCAGCAACGTACTCATTCAAAACAGCTGGATCCACGACCACACGCACTACCTCAACGACCCCAACCAGGGAGGATCACCCAGCCACGACGACTCCATCCAAGTACAGATCGGTAACAACGTCACAGTCACCGGCAACCGCCTCACCGACTCACACAGCGCCGCCGTGCAAATCACCCAGGACCGCGGAGTCGTCTCCAACTTCAGCTTCACCGACAACTTCGCCAACAACGGCGCCTGCACCATCAACATCGCCGAAAAAGCCTACGGCCCACTCAAAGGAACGATCATCAAAGACAACACCTTCGGCAGAGACACCAAGGTCGCCAACTGCGCCGTGATCGCTAAAACCACCACCACCATCGACTTCCAACGCAACTACTACACCGACAACACCACCGTCGTCATCAAAAAGGGCTAACCACCAGACCAACCCCCACAGAATTCCCTCGCAGGAACACCCGGCGGGCCCCACGCACACAGCGCGGGGCCCGCCTTTCTACGCGCCCAGACCCGCATACCCGC
The DNA here is from genome assembly GCF_004403435.1 of Cryobacterium sp. TMT1-66-1. Taxonomy (NCBI): domain Bacteria; kingdom Bacillati; phylum Actinomycetota; class Actinomycetes; order Micrococcales; family Microbacteriaceae; genus Cryobacterium; species Cryobacterium sp. TMT1-66-1. The sequence goes on along the minus strand of NZ_SOGP01000023.1, from coordinate 390,833 downwards.
ACCGCACACCCGTCACGCAGGTCGACTTTGACCGGCTACTTGGCCTGGGCGTAGTTGTCTACGGTGGCCACCGTGAGCATGAAGTCGACCGGAAAGTCACCGAAGAGCAGCCGCCCCGCCGTGTCGGCGGCCGTGACGATGATCTGAGCCACAGCCTCGGCCAGCTCCGCCGGCGTGTGCACGATCACTTCGTCGTGCAGAAAGAACACCAGATGCGGTTCGGCGTCGAAGGGCCGGCGGGGCCCCGGAGCCCGCGACGTCGACCGCTCGTCGAGAGAACCGGACTCGGGGGCTGTGTGGGGGGCGGCATCCGCTTCGGAGCGGGCCGCTACCGCGCGATCGCGGGGTGCAAGGCCTGGCAAGGCCGTGAGCTCGCGGCGGATCTCGGCCATCCAGCACAGGGCCCATTCAGCGGCACTGCCCTGCACGATAAAGTTGCGGGTGAAGCGTCCCCAGTCGCGGGCCTGACTGCGGGCGCGACGCTCATCGCTCGCCGTTGCCGCCGGATCATAGGCTTGCGCCTGGGCTTCGTGCCAACCCTGTCCCGGGATCGGCGACGATCGCCCGAGTCTGGTCGTGACGACCTCACCACGTTCTCCCGCGCGGGCGGCCGACTCGGTCAGGGCGATCGCCCGGGGATAGGCGCGGGCGAGGCGGGGCATCAGTCGACCGCTTTCCCCGGTCGTGGCGCCGTACATGGCGCCGAGCATGGCGACCTTGGCGTGGTCGCGAGTTTCGACGACGCCGCTCGACACAATTCCGGCATACAGGTCGGTTCCGCGCCCGGCCGTGGCCATGCTCGTGTCCTGTGAGAGCGCCGCGAGGATTCGCGGCTCGAGTTGGGCGGCATCGGCGACGACGAGTTTCCAGCCGTCGTCAGCGACCACGGCACCGCGAATCTGTTTGGGCAACTGCAGCGCTCCCCCACCGCGGGTGGCCCAGCGACCGGTCACGACACCTCCAGGTACGTAGTCGGGGTGGAATCGGCCGTCGACGACCCAGGACTCCATCCAGGTCCAGCCGTTGGCACTGAGCAGCCGGGCCAGTTTCTTATACTGCAGCAACGGTTCGATGACCGGATGCTCCAGCTTCTGCAGCTCCCACCCGCGCGTGGACGTGACGCTGAGGCCCACTCGCTGCAGCGCCTTGAACAAATCCTGCGGGGAGTCAGGGTTGAGGTCCGGATCATCCAGTTCGAAGCGGATGCGCTGGGCCAGTAGCTCCAGACGCTCCGGCCGTACCCCGGGCGCGACCCGCGGCCCCAGTTCCCGGGTGAGGAGCACATCGTGCACGTCGGTGCGCCAGGGCAGTCCGGCATAACGCATCTCCGCGGCTACCAGGGCACCGGCGGATTCGGCCGCCAGCAGCAGCCGCAGTCGACCCGGTTCGCCAGCGGATGCCACGGCGTCGAGCTGGCGTCGAAACTCGCGCGCTGCGCCGGAGTCACCGGCAGCGGCATCACCGGAGCCGTCAGCGCCAAATTCATCGGCCGCGTCACCGTCGACGTCGAGGTCGAACAGCGTCGCCCGAGGTTCCGCCTCGTCGATCGGTCCCAAGCTCGCCACATCCCAGCGACCTGGTGCGGCCAGCGCGAGTGGGCTCGTCATCGTGAGGGCGGAATTCTTCAGGATCACGTGGCAGAGGCGGAGATCATGGCAACGGTCCACACGGATCCCGGCGGCGAGCAGAACGGGATAGATTCGGGCGGTGTCTTCCCAGACCCATCGGGGCGCAGCGGCGTTTTGCCCCGCTGGCACGCGCGTTGTCGGCTCGCGGGACATCACGAACGAGTGAAACCCGCTCATGGTGAGTCGGCGGGCAGTCTCGAGCGGGAGGCCGGCATCGTCCAGCGGGTCGACGAGCACGTCGCCCCCGCTCGCCTGCCGCACCAGAACATACACTCGTCTATTCTGCCCGGTGCCGGAGCACCCGTACCCCTCGGCTTCGCGGTGCCGATGGGTACGGGGTCTGCGAGGCGACGCCTGATTGAGGACGTTATCCAGCGATCTTGTCGCCGTTGGGAGCGACAACCCACCAAACGCCGCCAACACCCTCGCCGGTGGTGTCACCGGCAGCAGCGTCGCCCGCCCAGTAGTAGAGCGGAAGCCCATTGAGGGTGACTTGCTTGGTGCCGTCGGTGCGGGTGATGACACCGACCGTGCCGGTCACACCGTCAACGGTGGGGGTGTCGGATTCGGCGATGACGGCTGGCCATTTGACGAGGCATTCGCCCTCGCAGGTACTCTTGCCGGAGTCGGCGACGTCCTTGTCGAACACATACAGGGTCATCCCGGCGGTATCGACGACGATCGTGCCGAGCGAACTGTCCGCGGTGGCCAGAGCCGGCTTGACGGCGGCGTCGCTCGTCGCACTGGATGAACTCGATGTGTCGGCAGCCGGTGCCGTCGTACCCTGCGAGCATGCGGTCAGCGCGAGAACGCTGAGCGCAACCGCCCCGACGACGGGCCCGACCTTGAGCCAAATTCTGCTGTTCATGATTGCTTCCTTCTCTCGGTGCACGCTTTTCGAATTGGTGCGTGATGAAGTGTTGCTATTCGATGACTGGTATCGGTGCTGTGGTGCGAGGCGTAGGGGTCCTTGGAGCTACCACGAGTTACCACGGGGAATGGTTCAGTGGCCAGAAGAATTTGTCCGACGACCTTTGCCCGCGGCAATGTCGTTAGCTTTGCGCCGTGCGGCGTATGGAAGTCGTGAGGATCGTCCCGTCCCGTTCCCGGCGGGTGTCTACTTTCTCCGGTGCAGCACACAACCCGCGCCGCCACGTCTATCTCTCGCCGCCGCAGAAGGAGCTTTCATGCTCGACCTTGTCTATCTCCTGGGCGTCTGTGCCCTGTTCGCCCTCGTCGCGTTTGTCGCCTGGGGGGTCGAGAAACTGTGATCGTGTTCTCGGTCATTGCCGCCGGTCTGGCCGTGGCCGCCATCGTCTACCTGCTCGTTGCCCTAATAAAGCCGGAGTCGTTCTAATGGATAACTGGTTGGTTGCCCTGCAGGCGGCAACCGTGGCGCTGGTTCTCGCCCTCATCTATCGCCCGCTCGGTGACTACATAGCGCTCATCGACACCAGCCGGCGGAACCTGCGCGTCGAGCGCGGCTTCTACCGACTGATCGGTGTCGATCCGCGCTCCGAACAGACCTGGCGGCGCTCTCCGTGGCCATCGCCCTGGTGCGAGCGTTCGCTGCCGTGCGGGCCGGCACGATCGGCAATTTCTGGGTGGACCTGACCCGCGGCATCCTGCGCCTGCTGTTGCCGTTGTCCATTGTGGCCGCGATCGTGCTCATCGCTGCCGGCGTGATTCAGAACGTGAGCGGCTTTACAACCATCACGACCCTGAGCGGGGCGACCCAGTCGCTGCCCGGTGGGCCGGTCGCTTCACAGGAGGCGATGCGATCGCGCCGCGCGCCGAGCCCGACCGGGTGCGGAGCGCCCTGCTCGCTGCCGTCGGACATGACCTGCGTCGCCCGCTCGCGTCGGCCACCGCGGCCGTGAGCGGGCTGCGCGCCACCGACGTTGCGCTGAGCGCCGACGACCGCGCCGAGCTGCTCGGGACCGCCGACGAAAGTCTGGAATCGCTCTCGGCGGTCATCACGAACCTGCTCGATGTGAGCCGACTGCAGGCCGGCGCACTGGCCGTGCGGCGGGGCCCGGTCGATGTGGCCGACGTGGTTCTTCCGGCCCTCGACGAGCTCGAACTCGGTCCCGAGCAGGTCGACTTGGACCTCGGCCCCCAGCTCAGCACGGTTCTGGCCGACGCGGGGCTGTTGCAGCGGGCCATCGTGAACGTCGTGGCCGACGGCATCCGCTTTGCTCCCGCCGGAACGCGCGTGCGGATCTCGGCCAGCGAGTTCGCCGGTCAGGTGGAAATTCGAGTGACCGACCACGGACCGGGAATTCCCGCCGGGCGGCGAGCGGATGTCTTCGTACCGTTCCAGAGACTGGGCGACACCGACAACCTGACCGGTCTCGGTCTCGGCCGGGCCATCGCCAAGGGGTTCGTCGAGGGCATGGGCGGCACGCTCGACGCCGATGACACGCCCGGTGGCGGAGTCCACCATGGTGATCGTCCTGCCGGCTATTCCGGACGGCCCGGCCGGGGAGGAACCCAAATGAAGATTCTCATCGCCGACGACGATCCGCAAATTCTGCGCGCTCTGCGCATCACGCTCGGCGCGCGCGGCTACGAGATCATCACGGCCGGCGATGGCGCCGACGCGCTCAATGCCGTCATCGAACAGCACCCCGACCTGCTCATGCCCGACCTCGGAATGCCGCGCCTCGACGGTCTGGCCGTGATCGAGGCGGTGCGGGGATGGAGTCAGGCGCCGATTCTCGTGGTCTCCGGCCGCACCGGGGCCGCCGACAAGGTCGACGCCCTCGACCTCGGCGCCGACGATTACGTTACGAAACCGTTCTCCATCGAGGAACTGCTCGCCCGAATCCGCGCTCTCACCCGGCGCGTGCCGTCGGTCGGCGACGAACCGGTGGTGCAGTTCGGCGCCGTCACCGTCGATCTCGCCGCCAAGCGGGTGACCGGTGCGGCATCGGAGGTCATTCGACTCACCCCAACCGAGTGGCGCATTCTAGAAGTTCTGCTGCGCAACCCCGGCAAGCTGGTCACTCGCGAGCTCCTGCTGAGCGAGGTGTGGGGGCCCCACCACACCAACGACTCCGGCTATCTGCGGCTCTACGTTGCGCAGCTGCGCAAGAAACTCAAGGCGGTGCCGGCGGGGAAGCCGACTCCGGCAGCGATCTCGGGAGTGACCACGATCGGGTCACCGGCCGGGAGTACGGAGGCCGTGCTCACCGTTCCGTCGTAACCGACCTTGAGAACGGCGTTGGCACCGGCATCCGCTACATACACGCCGTCATCCAAAGGAAGGCTGGCGTAGGGGTGGGTATCGACGATTCCGGCATAGGTGGCTGGGCCGGTAGGTGCCGCTGGATCGAGTACAGCGCCGATGCGGTGTGATCGTGCGTGTTGGTCGAGTAGTAGACGGTGCCGTTACGCACGGAGACGGCCCCGAGTTCATCGCCGGGGTTGGCACTCGCAACGACACTGGTCGTGCCGACGGGACTGACCTTGGTGAGCACCCCCAGTGCGTTCTGCGAGACATAGGCTGTGCCGGCCGCCCCGACGCCCAGACTGAGCGGCAGAAACAGGCCGCTCGCCAACACTGTGGGTCCACCAAGTGTGGGAATCTTCGTCGGCGGACGTGTGCGGTTCCAGGTGACTTCTCCGCTCACCGGGCTGGGTCAGACGGTGCGCGGTGCCTTCGCCAGGTTGGCCTCGAGCTCTGCGATGGTCTGACGCACGCCATAGGCGGGGCGGTCACGCTCGACGCGCCAGCTTTCGGCGAGGGGGCCGATGTCGACGGTGTCGAAGCCGAATTCGTCGTAGAGCTTGGTAACGAAGGCAGAGGCATCCGAAAAGTCAGAGGACGTGGCCAGCGCGCGCCGCTCGGGGTCCCCGGTCGGGAAGGAATCCGCGGTGATGTCGGCGGCCGTGATGTGGTTGAATCCCTTGGCCACGCGAGACATTGGCAGGTGCTTCTGCAACATGCCCGTCACGGTCGCCTGGCCATTGTCGAGGGCCTCGATGTGTCCATCGCGTTCGAAATAGTAGTTATTGGTGTCGATGACGATCTTGCCGGACAGGGGTTCGACGGGCACGTTCGCGTAGGCCTTCAGCGGCACGGTGACGACCGCCACGTCGGCGGCCTCGGCAGCCTGCGCTGCGGTCCCGGCGCTCGCCTTCGGACCCAGTTCCGCCACGAGGTCTGCCAGGGTTTCCGGTCCTCGGGAATTGCTGATTACGACGTCATAGCCACTCTCGATCGCCTTTCGCGCGACCTGGCTGCCAATGTTTCCTGCACCGATGATTCCAATAGTTGTCATACTGGCGACAACGATAGCGACCCCAAAAATGTTCCCGCCGTGCGGCCACGCGGAGAGGCGGGGTCGGCGCTGAGAAGGGAACGGCACGCAACTGATGCCTCGATTCACCACGAATTTATTGCAAAACGGCAACAACGTCGGCATCGTGATCCCGGACGCGGTCGTCGCAGAACTCGGCGGCGGAGACGCCGTGGAGGTCACTATTGTGCGTGACGACGAGCCGCGGGAGGTCGAGGTGCCGCCGACGCTCGCACTGGCGCTCGCGGAGGATTCCGACGCTACTGCCGCCTGGAACAGGCTGTCCTACAGCCGCCGCAAAGAATATGCTCGGGCCATCGCGGATGCGAAGGGTGACGACACCCGCGCGCGTCGCGTCGGGAAGACGATCGCCGACCTTCGTGGGGTGTCCTGAGCCCTCTGACGATCGGTTCCTGGGCGATCAGGCAACCTTTCCGTCGATGCTGGCCGTCTGCCGACTCGCGCGCGGCGTCTCGCTTGATGCCTGACCAGCGCGGGACGGCGCAGATCTGGGCCCGCGTGAAGTCGCGCTAGCCAACGGCTTTCTTGAGCAATGCCACCAGCCGATCCTGATCGGCGTTGGTCAGCTTGGTGACGGCGTAGGAGGTCGGCCAGAAATCGCCGTCGTCAAGGTGCGCGTCTGGCTGAAAGCCGATGGTGGCGTAGCGCACCTTGAATTTCGCGGCGCTCTGAAAGAACACCACCACCTTGCCATCGCCATCGGCGTAGGCCGGCATGCCGTACCAGGTCTTCCCGGCCAGATTCGTGTGGCTCGTAACCAGCGTGTGCAGGGTCTCGGCCAACTCCTTGTCTGTGCCGGTCAAGTCGGCGATTGCAGCGAGGCAGGCTGCCGCCAGGTCGGCACCGGCCTTGGCGGCCTTCTCCTCGGCCACAGCCGCCCGCATGGCTGCCTTTTCCTCTTTGCTGAAGATGGTGCTCATGGTCTGTTCCTTTCCAGGGGCCGATCTACGCCATTTAGTGTAGGCGGCGTCTCGGACATCCCTTTTATGCGGTTGAGTGAAGAAACACGAGCGTGCGGTGCAGCAACAGCGCGGCGGCCTCCGCGTCATACGACGGCAGCGAACTGTCGGCGAAATAGTGCTGGTCTCCGGGGTAGAGAAATAGTTCCGCCGCGGTCGATCAGGTCGCCGAAGCCGACCTGCTCGGCGTAGCCAACGCCCTCGTCTATGGTTTCAAAGGTACGGCCATCGAACAGGTCGGGTGTGTGAACGACATGCCCGGCCCTGCGCAGTTCGTCGGCGAAGAGGGATGTTTCCGTGTCGAGCGGTGCTCGAGGACGCATCCGCGCATTCAGCCGGGCTCCAGCCCCATGAGATGGTGCAGCTCGGCCGTGAGGCCTTCTGCTCTGCCCGCCCCCGAGCCAAACGGAGCTTCGGCCGCCGACTCGACTTCTGACCCCGCAAGCAGGTCGGGTGACCGCCACTTGGCGGCGGCGACCGGTGCCGAGCGTGAGCATCCGCTCGCCTGAATCCACCATGACGACTCTTGCTCACCTCCCCACGGTAATCTGGACCTCACCGCCATTGCACCGTGCGAGCGCGATGCCCCAACCGAGGAGTACCACATGTCTGTCGGCCTGCTTGCTGTCGTCGATGACATACTCACGGCCGCCCTCAAGGCGAGCGCGAAGACCGCGGGCGTCGTCATCGACGATGCGGCCGTCACGCCGCAGTATGTGCAGGGGCTCTCGCCGGCACGCGAACTCCATGTTGTCTGGCGCATCGCGCTGGGCAGCCTGTTCAACAAGTTCGTCATCATCATCCCGCTCGCGCTTCTCCTGTCCGCGTTCGCGCCGTGGGTTTTGCCGTTTCTGCTGATCTTCGGCGGGACCTACCTGTGCTTCGAAGGTGCGGAAAAAGTCACCGAATGGTTCGGCACCCGTCACATCGTTGACGAGACGGAATCCCGCGATGAGGGCAAGCTCATTTTCGGCGCAATCCGCACCGACCTCATCCTCAGCACCGAGATTATGCTGATCGCGCTGGCCAGCCTCGACCCCGACTTCGGCATCTGGATGACCCTCGGCGCCCTGGTGGTCATCGGTCTGGGCATGACCGCGCTCGTCTACGGTGCCGTCGCACTATTGGTCAAGATCGACGACATTGGCCTGGCTTTGATGGAGAACCCCGCCCGCCAGGTGCGACGTACCGGCGCACGCATCGTGGCATCGATGCCCACCGTGTTCCGTGTGATCGGCATCATCGGAACGGTCGCCATGCTCTGGGTCGGCGGCCACTTGGTCATCGCAAACCTCGCAGAGACGTTCTGGCACGGCCCCTACGACCTGCTCCATGTCGTCACGCACTCGGTCGAATCCGCCGGCCCGGCTGTTGTCTGGCTCACCGACACTGGCTTGTCGGCCGTGTTCGGCCTGACTCTCGGGCTCATCATCGCCGGGATCACTTTCGCACTGTCGGGTCTCCTAAAACGCAGTAAACCTCCCGTTACGACCAAGGAAGTCTCCACCCCGAATATCTAGCCTGCATCCGGACAGCACGCCACGTAGCGCCTGGACGGCAGTGCCGAGCTACCAAGGGGCAGGCGGCCGAGCGATAGGGTGAGGTAGACGATGCGGGGACGAGTGAACAATCTGGCGCTCCAGTTACGCGCGGCCGCGAAAAGAAACGATGCCCTGCGCGCGGATCTCGACCAGCAATTCGCCACCCTGATCGGTACCAACCGGGACGCACACGACGTGATGGACGCGCTGTGGTGGGCCGCGCATCCGTTACAGCCGACACCCGCCGGCGAGATCGACCCGGCTGTGCACCTGGTGGAGCTGCAGTCCAGTGTTTTCTCCCGCGCAGCAATGCCCGAGCCGACGCTCGAACGCACGGAGGCTGGATCGACCGTGCGTGCGACAGCCAGCGAGCACCGCCTGCGGCAGCTCACTGTGCACCTCGCTGCGCGCGCGGATGCCGTCGCCCAGCTGCTGGAACGGTTCGGTACCGATCTGACTGATGCGGGTGCCGCCACGATGGCGGTCACCAAGGATCTCGCGTCCGGTGTCGCCGCTCCCCCACCCGCCGACAGATCCACGAACGCGGTCACCGATGACCGGCCGCTGGCCGGCCGAGTGCGTTGGCGTTCAATCTTGCTGGCCGCAGGGGTGGCCGCTGGCGTCTTGGGCACGCTCGGTGCCCAGGCGCTGCAGCAGGGCATCATGGCCACGTTCGAGAACGGCTCTTCGGCCACTGCCGGCCCCAGCTCAGCTGAGAACACACCCGGCGTGCTGCCGAACGAAGCGGCGGTCGGCGCCATTGCCGGGCTTTTCGACCAACCGATCGACCCCTCGGCCGGTGAATTGGCCGACCTCGGACCGGCTTACAGCATGGTGCGACCCTCCGGACTCACGCCTCGAGGCTCCTACGGAATTTACCTGGCCCGGCTCGGTTCCGGCCCGTACTGCCTCGTGGTGCAACAGGTCGACCTCACCGCGACGAGTATCTGCGCGGCTGCCACCGAGATTGCCGAGAACGGCCTGCGTCTCAACGCCGTGGTTTTGGGTACCCTCGACCCCGAGGCGACCGGGCCACGCGTGCTTCTCGATCTGACGGCAACATGGTTGGCCGACGGCATGGTCATGTCTAGTACCTCGCCGCACGTGCCAACAGTGTCCGCCTACGTCGCACCGTAGTCAAGCGGCCCGCTGGCTGGCTATCGCGGTGAACCGGCACGCCGCGTCTGCGTCAGCGCATCCGCTCCGCCAAAGGGCGTGAACACGGTCATCCCCGGGAGGCGCGATACCCTCGGAATGGTCCAGCGCAACGTCGAGGGGCTTGATCGGATACAACGAACGGAGCTCTGTGGTTGAAGCGGGCAGGCGAAGCAAGCGGATCGTCGGAGTAGCACGTCACGGGCGGCTGAAACGCTCGAATCCGTACTTTATCGCCCTCAGACTGGTGGCGACCGTGCTGGCCGTTGCCGCAGTGAGCACGTCAGCGGTGGCTACGGTGGCGGTGTGGAGCTTCAGCAAGACGGTCGACGACAACGCGATCGACATCACCACGGGTGACACGGCCGCGCCCGTGCCACAGCTCGAAAGCTACGAAAACGGTTTCAACATTCTGCTGGTCGGCATCGACAACGATGCAACGCAAAGCGCGGCGTACGGTGAACGTGACGGCACTCTCAACGATGTGAACATTCTCGTGCACGTGTCTGCCGACCACAGCAACGCGGTCGTTGTGAGCATCCCCCGCGATCTCATCGTGGCGCACCCCGCCTGCACGGATGCCGCGAGCGGCACCGAGTTTTCGGCGATGGCCGCACGGCCCGTCAACGAGGCGATGTCTCGTGGCGGACTCCCCTGCGTGGTCAAAACCGTGTCCGAGTTGACCGGGCTGACCATCCCCTACGCCGGGCTGATCTCGTTCGACGGGGTCGTGCAGATGAGCGACGCCGTCGGCGGCGTTCCCATCTGCCTGAATGCAGCCATCAACGACCCCGCTGCGGGACTGGACCTGCCCTCGGGCACCAGCATCGTCGCCGGAGACACCGCGCTCGCGTTCCTGCGCAGCCGCAAGGGCGTCGGCGACCGCAGCGATCTGGCACGAATCTCCTCGCAGCAAATCTACATGGCCTCACTCATGCGCACCGTGCAGGGCAACGGAACCCTGACCAGCATCCCCACCCTGGTCAGACTAGCCAATGCTGCAGCCACCAACATTCAGTTGTCGACCTCGTTGGCCGACATCGACACGATGGTATCGATGGCCCTGGCACTCAAGGACATCGATCTGGACCGACTGCTGTTCGTGCAATATCCCGGCACCACCGAGGATCCCGATTTTCCGGGCAAGGTCGTTCCGGTGGAATCCGTGGCCGCTGAGATGTTCACCAAACTCGCAGCCGATCAGCCCTTCACTCTCCCGGGAACGACCTCCACTCCGGAACCGACAGCGGATTCCGCAGTGCCGGTCGAAACGTCAACGCCGGAACCGGGCGAAACCGCCGTCCCTGCACCAGTACCGACCGTTCAGCCGCTGGACGGTCTCACCGGCCAAACGGCGCAGGACGACTCGTGTGCCGAAGCGGCCATCAGGTGATGGCAGTCTGTCGATCGTCCGGAGCCGACACTGCGCGGCCACGCACACGTCTCGAGCCTTGCTGAAACCGAACCACGTCGCATCCGCAGAGAAATACAGCGCCAGCGACGTCAGCGCGACGCTGCTCGCCTCCCCCGGCGGCGTGGTCCTTTTGTTCAGGGCCGGGCTGATCGTGCTCGCGATCAGCGCCTACTTCGTTTACAAGGGTGCCGCCAAGAAATTCACGGCCGACCTCACCGTGCCGAGCGGCCCGAGCCGTGATCACTCTCGGAGTCGTGGGCTACGTCGCCAAGGGGATCGTGCTGGGTGTCGTCGCCATTCTCGTCGTAGTCGCCGCGTTCTAGCCGTCGTCAACCAAGGTCAAGGCATCCACGCAGAATTCGTGCCCGCGTGACCAGCGTGGCGTCGTCGTCGATACGCTGTGAAGGAGGGGCACGGCAGTAGTCGGGTCAACGAGGAGACAATTGAACATCGACGTTGGCGTTACGCTAATTATTGGCGCATACCGAGGGCTCGGTTCAGCCGCGAGCGTCGATTCATGCTGATCGTGCTGCGTGGTAACTCTGGCTCAGGCAAGAGCACAATCGCCGAACGACTCCAATCGGAGTTGCCGGGACGGGCCGCCATTCTCAGCCAAGACCACTTCCGCCGGGTGATCTACCACGAGCGTGAACAGGACAGCCTCGCGCACGCTGATCTGCTCGAAGCTGCGGCGGCGCACTGCCTGGGTGTCGGACAGCACGTGATCCTTGATGGCATCTTCAACGCCGACCGGTACGGTCCTATGCTCGCGCGCGTCAGGCTTATGACCGAAGACGCCCGCTTCTATGCCTTCGACCTGAGTTTTGAGGAAACTGTCCTCCGACACCAAACCCGCTCAAGGGCTGTCGACTTCACCGCAGACGAGATGGCCGTCTGGTACCACGGATGGCAACCACTCAGTTTTGTACGGGAGCGCAGGCTCCCGCCTTCCGAAACAGTCAGTGACATCGTCAACCGAGTTCTCGAAGACCGCTAGATGACAATAGGGCCGCCGCGGAATCCGCTTCCGCGTTTTGGTAGCGTTCGAGGATGATCCGACAATTTCGCCAGGTCGACGTGTTCGGCGACGGTCCCTGCACCGGAAACCGTTCGCTGGCCATTCAACGCTCGGCACCGCCCGGGCCTGGCTGGACGCTGGCGGCGTGCCTGCAACTCCGGGCGTTGTGGTTCAGGAATGCAACGCAGGGTTGGTTCCCGTTCGCATCGAGAAAGAACAACTTGCGTTCGCAGCGCCGCCACTGCTGAGCTCGGGTGCGGTCGATCCTGAGATGGTCACAGCGCTGATCGACATTCTCGGAATCCGGCTGGAGCAGGTCATCGAAGAAAGCCATCGGCACCGTGTTCCAAAGCGCCAGCTGGCAACGCTGCCGTGTCCATCAAATGCGAAATATTCTCTCGATCGTCCCGCGCGCCAGCCAGGAAATGGTCGCCAGCGTCATCCGCACCATCTTCGCCCAGCCGGACGCCAAGCACGTTCAGGCCCAGTTCGACGAGGTCACCCGCATGCTCGAACACTCCCACCCCAGGGTCGCCCAGATGCTCCACGACGCCCGCGCAACCGTCGACGCCAGCATCCTCACAGGGGTGATTCCCGTTCCCGAACTCACTGCGGCATAATCAGAACCACTGACCTGCACGGTGTCGAGAAACTCCACCACTCAGCGGGACGTGACCCGGCGAGGTAGTCAGCGCTTGCTGTGCCCTGCTCGTATCCAGCCCGAGCAGCGAGCGGCCGAAGCGACAGATTCATCGCGTGAACACCGAACAGGTGCTCGGAGCGCTCTTCTGGAAAGATCGTTCCGACCGTGCTGCCCTCGGCGCGGAGCTCGGCGATCTGAGTGGCGAGATGCACTCCCGAGGGCAGCGGCGTCAATGATTTGCCGCCGAACGGTGACACCACCAGCACCCGTCCGTATCCGGCGGCCAGATCAGCATTCTCGGCGTTCGATCGGTAGCCGCCGTCGATGTAGCGGATATCGTCGATTCGGTACGGAAGGCCACTGGCACAGCTGGCGGCGACGGCATCCGTCAATTCGACTCCGCAACCGGTTGCAGCTCGACGTGCCACGGTGATTTTGCGAGCGGGCCTGGTCGAGTCCGACCCCGGGCGGAGGAGAGCCCGCCACCGATCAGCGACGGGCTCTCCTCGAGTCTCTACTTCGCGAGAAACTCGAGAACGTGCCGGTTCCATTCGTCCGTGTGCGACACGGTGAGACCGTGCGGAGCACCTTCGATCAGCACGAGTTCACTGCCGGCGATGGCCTCGTGAGTACGCTTACCGCTGACCTCAAACGGCACGATCGTGTCGGAGTCGCCGTGTATTACCAGGGTCGGCACGGTGATTTTCGTCAGGTCGTCGCGAAAATCCGTGGTCGCAAACGCGGTCGTACAGTCGAGCGTGCCCTTCGGTGACGCTATTTCTGCGATATCGCGGTTGTAGGCAATCTGCTCGGAGCTGACCTTAGGCTTGTTGGCCAACGAGGGCTTACCGGCCGTGAAGAACATTTCAAGAAATTCGTGCAGAAATGCCGGCCGGTCGCCAGTCAGGCCGTCGTGGAACCACTGAGCCAGGCCGGCGTCGACACCGCCCTCGGGGTTGTCCTCCGACTTCCAGAGATACGGAGTTACTGCGCTGGCGAAGACGAGTTTCGCCACGCGGTCGGTGCCATAAGTGCCGACGTAGCGGGCGAGCTCACCGCCGCCCATCGAGAATCCGATGAGGGTGACCTCGTGCAGGTCGAGGGTGTCGAGCACGACCTTCAGGTCGGCAGCGAACGTGTCGTAGTCGTATCCGTTCCAGGGCTGGGATGACTGGCCGAACCCGCGACGGTCATAGGTGATCACCCGGTAGCCGGCGTCCACGAGTGCGGGCACCTGGCCCTCCCACGACCTGCCACTGAGTGGCCAGCCGTGAATCAGCACGACGGGCTTACCGGCGCCTGCGTCCTCGTAATGCAGTTCGACATCGGTTTCATTTGGCGCGGGAACGGTGATGAAGGGCATGGTCTCTCCTTGAAATTGGTATGGTGCCCCGAACGTAGTCGGGATAGTTGCGGGGCGTAATCCGAGTTTGCTAGGAGAAAGCTGAGTCCTGCCCGACCTGGGGGTGCACGCGAACTCCAGGGCGAAGGCGTCGCACCGCCGTTAGCTGCCTTCCTGCCCGTGATTGAGCCGCACCGAACGAATGGCCACCAAGAGCGGATGCCGCAATCGGCTCTCAGCCGGAAAGCAGCTTCACGAAATGGCTGCGCCCGAGCGTCTTCAACACACGCGCTCACGGTCGATGGGCGAAAAACGTTCGAGGGCCACTTGGCCGCCCTCGCTCAGATCGCCGGCAGCCAGCCCGACGCCGTCAACTGAGAATCACAGCGTGCGCACCGACCAGATGCCCGACCAACTCGCCGTATAGCTCGACGCGCAAGTCACCCACGGGGCTCGTCCACAACATCGTCTTGGGGCCCGTCGGTGCCTGGATCGACCTCCATGTACATGCGAATACCGGTCTCCCGCATGATCGCAAAGAGGCGCTCGATCACGATGGTGTTCTTGCCGGACTCCAAACCCCAGATGTACTTCTGGTCGGTGTCCAACCTCTCCGCGAGATCGCGCTGCGTCAGACCGCTTACGAGACGGCCCTGCTGCAGCATTCGACCGAGACCCTCTGGGCCCTTCACTTCTCCACGTGCAGCCAGGACAAACTCCTTCCGACGGTCTTATACCCTTCAGCCTGGCTGGCGGTATTATCGCCGTCAAAGCTACCGATGGCTATATGACCGTCAAGTTTTCGGCAGAGGTGATCGAACCCGATCATTGGCCGGGCTGTCGCCATGGCTCTTAACGAGAGTCCTGATCAAGGCCGAACAGAATGACGCCCCGCACCGGCTGGGGCACACGACTGCGATGGAGAGCTCATCGTCCTCGCCGGAGTGGCGTTTCCTCTCGGTTTCTTGTTCTACTTTCTCACCTCTCACCTCTAACCTCTAACCTCTAACCTCTAACCTCTGGACCTTGGTCCAGCACGTCACGTATCTTGGCGATCTCCCTGCGGTGCAGGGGGGGTATCCGCTCGTTAACCGGAGCGTGCGACACTTCATTTGTGTCCAGAAAAGTAACTCACAAGCGGAATATCAGGCCGAACGCGTGGGGAGTGGGCCAAGCAATAGCCTCGGAAGGCCGCATGGTTGAACCTCGCGTGCGTAAGAGCGCCTGGGAGGTCTTCTGGGTATTTTTGAGAATGGGATTAACATCCTTCGGGGGCCCGGTGGCACATCTCGCATATTTCCGTGAGGAGTTGGTCCAACGCCGCAGATGGCTTAGCGATAGCGATTACTCAGATCTCGTCGCGCTCGGGCAGTTCCTCCCAGGCCCTGCGTCGAGCCAGGTCGGATTCGGTCTGGGCCTGTACCGAGCAGGGCCGCTGGGGGCTATCGCCGCGTTCCTCGCTTTCACTCTCCCCTCTGCCATCCTGATGGTGGCTTTTGGCTACGGTGCGAGCTTATTTCACAGCGAGATTGGTTCCGGGATCATCCTTGGACTCACGATCGTCGCCGTAGCGATTGTCGCTCAGGCTGTCTGGGGAATGGCACGTACCATTACCCCCGATCCTGCTCGCGCTTCCATCGCAGTGATTGCTGTTCTCAGCGCGCTTCTGCTCGCGGGACCAATGGGTCAGATCATCGCTCTTGTGGCGGGCGCGTGTGCTGGCCTGATCTGGTGCCGTGCTGGCTCCGGCACCGTGACTGAAATGATCCGATTCCCGGTCTCCCGTGCCGCCGGATGGGTTTGCCTGTCGCTCTTCGCAATCTTGCTGGTCGCGTTACCGGTTGCGGCTACCGCGACCGAATGGGAGACGATTGAAGTGTTCGACGCGTTCTACCGGGCCGGGGCGCTGGTGTTTGGCGGCGGTCACGTCGTTTTGCCGTTGTTGCAAGCCGGAGTCCTGGATCCGGGATGGGTTTCTCCGGATCAATTTCTCACCGGATACAGCGCGGCGCAGGCGCTACCCGGCCCCTTGTTCACATTCGCTGCGTATCTCGGCACCGTCTCAAACGTGGGCCCGGGCGGTACCGCAGGTGCCACTCTCGCCTTAATTGGTGTGTTCCTGCCAGGATTACTTGTCTTCATCGGGGTATTACCGTTCTGGAATGCGTTTCGATTGCGAGCGTGGGCGCAAGCGCTCATGCGCGGCGCGAACGCTGCAGTTGTCGGTATCCTCGCCGCAGCCTTGTATGACCCAGTTTTTACAAATTCGATCACGGGTCCTGCCCCATTCGTCCTGGCTCTCTTGTGTTTCGTGCTGCTCATCGCGTGGCGCATACCGGCTTGGGCTGTCGTAGGCGTCGGTGCTGTCGGCGGGATAGTGCTTACTCTTCTGCCCGAAGAAATGCTTTAAACAGATAGCGATCCCGGCTCCAACGACGTTAGCGCCCCCCTCTTTGAATGAGATTCGACACGGGGATGACTGTCTCATTCCCGCTATGACGCGGCGCGATGCCGCCGCGGTCTACTCCAACACTCGGCTTGGCTTGTGCGGCTTGAAGTTTCTTGTAACTATCTCGCGAAACAATATGGTCAATTCCGCAACCTTAAATCTCGCGTTTGATGGTCAGGTATATCTCGGCCAAAGCCGCCATGTGCATGAACGCCATACCGCGCATTCGGGTCTACGGAAGACGTGACAACCAGGGCGGGCTCCGAGTCGTTCGGGTCTCATCTGTGGCTTGGACCGTCGATCCCATCCGGCCAACGCCACTGTCCTGACAGCGGATACTGTGCAATAATCTGCGTATAAATGCAGATAAGAAGATGTGTACGCTTGATTCTGATGGAGAGTACGTCGAGCTGGCCGTGGAAGTCTTTGCGATGCTCGCCGATGCCACACGTATCCGCATCATTCTTGCCCTCCGCGACACGGAGTTGTCGGTCAACGAGCTCGCCGAGACAGTCAACAAGTCTCAAGCGGCCGTATCCCAGCACCTCGCGAAGCTGCGGCTGGGGCGTATCGTGGCGACCCGCCGCGAGGGCACGCGGGTGTTCTACCGTCTGGCCAATGAGCATGCCCGCCAGCTCGTCGCGGATGCGATTTTCCAGGCTGAACATGCCGTCGAGGGCACACCGGCGCACCACCGGCTTCCGCTTGAGACGTCGGCTGCGGCCCACGATGCGGGCGCTCATGCTTGAGGTTCTGCGCAACCGAACGTATCGCCGGTTGTTCAGCGCGCAGATCGTGGCGTTGGTCGGCACCGAACTGCTCACCGTAGCTTTGGGCCTGCTCGCCTTCGACCTGGCCGGCGGCGACGCCGGCATCGTGCTCGGCATCGCACTGACCATCAAAATGGTCGCCTATGTCGGAATCGCGCCAGTGATCTCCGCCCTGACGGCGCACGTGCCGCGCAAGACTCTGCTGGTGTCAGCGAATGTGCTGCGCGCGATCGTCGCGCTCTGTCTGCCGTTCGTCACTGAGGCCTGGCAGATTTATGTGCTCATCTTCGTGCTGCAGGCCGCCTCGGCCACGTTCACCCCGGCATTTCAGGCCCTCATCCCGGCCGTACTTCCGAAAGAGAGCGACTACACCCGGGCGCTGTCGTTGTCTCGTTTGGCCTACGACCTCGAATCCCTCCTGAGCCCGATTCTGGCCGCCGCTCTGTTGACCGTGATCAGCTACCACTCCCTGTTCGTGGGAACTGTCGTAGGCTTCGTCGGCTCCGCCCTGCTTGTGCTCACAGCAACCCTGCCGGCACACCATGTCTCCCCTCCGACACCGTTCTGGGAGCGCCTCACCCGCGGCGCACGCGTTTTCTGGCGCACACCGCAATTGCGCGCTCTGCTCGCTATGAACATGGTCGTCGCGACGTCGACCGGCATGGTCATTGTCAACACCGTCGTGCTTGTGCAAAGCCACTTCGGCCGCGCTCAGTCCGACTTCGCTATCGCCCTGGCCTGCTACGGATTCGGGTCCATGCTCGTCGCGCTCGCGCTGCCCCGGGTACTCGAGCGCTTCGCCGACCGAACCGTCATGCTGCTCGGCTGCTCTGTATTACCAGTGGGGCTTCTGGCCCTCGCCGGCTTTGTTTCTTTGCCAACAACCACCTTGACCTGGTCTGGTCTTCTCCTGATCTGGTTCGTGCTCGGCGCCGCGACCGCGCTCATTCTGACTCCGTCGGCACGACTGTTGCGCCGCTCGTCCGACGAAACGAATCGACCGGCCGTCTTTGCTGCACAGTTCTCGCTCTCTCACGCCTGCTTCATCGTCACCTACCCTCTCGCCGGGATCCTCGGCGCCCTGCTCGGATTGGCACCCCACTGCAGCGGTACTCGCCGGCATCGGAATAGTCGCAGGCATCATCGCGCTTCGTGCGTGGACAGCTCAGGCAACAACCTCATCACCGATGGATGCGCCAATCGCGGTCTGAGAGAAGGGCGCGCTGCGTGTCGTGCTGCCCGCGGAAGGGGGTGTCCGGATCCGTGGCAGTGCTTTGGTAAAACTGGCATTCAGGATTCGCTGCTCACGGTGGGGTACTCTGCGAAGGAAGACATTGGCAGTTCAGTCGTGGACTGAGTGCAGAGAAGTAGGTGAAATGACGCTGAAGCGTGCGGTAGGACGGCTGTTTGCACCCGTCTCTGTGTCGCCTTTCATCTCGTTGCTTGCCTTGGCCGCGCTGCTTTTTGCGGTTTTTGCCATTCATTCCGAGGCGACCGGGCATTCCATGCACACGCCGGCCACCGCGTCATCAAATGTTGCTGCTTCATCGGCTACTACTGAGCAATCTTCAGTGATGGGAATGACTGCTGTCATGGCCGCTCCCGTCGTCGCGGCTATCACGTCCGGAAACCTGAACGGAATGCTTGATTGCGCTCTGCTGGCAATGACGTGCGTCCTGCTACTGACCCTCGTCGTGATGGTTTTCCTGACTCGGCTTCCGGCCACGTATCGGCGCCTGCTCGATGCCGGCGGCCACATCTTGAAATCCTGGCGCACCAGCGCTCTGCCGGCTCAGCGCCCCAGCCTCACCCGTCTCTCCATCTGTCGCGTTTAAACCGAGAGGTAGTTCCGAGCCAGCACATGGCCTCGGAACTACGCCGTGCCCACGGCCACTCGATGTCTACAACTTATCGACGAATGGATGAACGATGCTCAAACCACGAACTTTTCTGTATGCGGCTGTGGCACTCGCGGCCACACTGACTCTCAGCTCCTGTGCCGGTGGCAGTCCCGCCCCCGATTCAGTAAGCCCCTCGGCCAGCCAAACCACAGCGGCCTTCAATTCAGCGGACGTAACCTTCGCGCAGATGATGATCCCCCATCACGAGCAGGCCGTTCAAATGAGCGATGACCTCCTCGCCAAGGACGGTATCGACCAAAGCGTCACCGATCTCGCAACCGAGATCAAGGCTGCCCAGGAACCCGAGATCACGCAGCTGAAAGACTGGTTGACGGCGTGGGGCGAGGATGACAGCAGCATGTCGGGCATGGACGGCATGTCCGGCATGGGTGGCGGCTCCGACGGGATGATGTCTGACGACGACATGATGGCCCTGCAGGACGCCTCGGGAATCCAGGCCGCCACCCTGTTCCTCGAACAGATGACGGTGCACCATGAGGGCGCTGTCGCGATGGCGCAGCTCGAAGTCGATGATGGTGAGAATGCGGACGCCCAGGCCATGGCCGCCAACATTGTCAAGTCGCAGACGGCTGAAATTGCCGTCATGGCCGAGCTCCTCGCGTCGCTCTAAAGCGACACGTTCGGGGCGCGCTCTTCTTTGGAAGAGAGCGCCCGTGGAGCCAAGCCTTCGTTTCCCGAATGACCCGCAAGGACATAAGTATGCATCACCGTCACACTCCCCCTCTGGTTCACCTCGCTAGCGCGGTGATCCGTGGATAGCACCGGTCACGTCGCCACGGCGCCCCACATCTCCGGCGCCACTCCACCCATGGCGCGACGCGATCTGCGCGCCATGGAAGCCATGCTGCGGACGGGCCGATCCGGCCCATCGGAAGCTGCCCGACCCGCGAAGGTTGTTCCTCGACAGATCCCGCTTCGCCAACGTGCTGCGGCCGGCAGCGCCATGGCGATGATCGCACTCTTCGCGATCAGCACGTCCCTGCCCGCGCTCGTGGTCAAGACGAACACGCCACAGGCCGCCGCAGCCAGCAGCGCCGCCCCGACGGACGATCTGCAAAGCGTCAGCGCCGCTGGGGCAGCATCCGTTCTCATCGAACGCGACGGATACACCATCACGGAAGCGCCCGAACCGGCCTCGTACACCGACCTCGCCAGCAATGGGGAGTGGGCGAGCCTGAGCCCGGGCCAGATCAGCGATGAAGGCTGGGCCTTGCCGGTTTTGGGCCGGATATCGAGCCCGTTCGGTTCTCGCCCGAACAAGCCCGTTGATGGTGTCGGCGACTTCCACAACGGAACCGACATAGCGGCACCCTGCGGCCAGCCCGTCTTCGCGGCTACAGGAGGCAAAGTTGTCACCTCGGGCTACCAGGGCTCCTACGGCAACTGGATTCTCATCGACCACGGCAACGGTGTCGAGACGGGATATGCCCACAACAGTCAGCTTCTCGTGGACTCCGGTCAGCTGGTTGTGGCCGGTGAGATCATCGCGATCGTGGGATCAACCGGTGCATCCAGCGGCTGCCACGTACATTTTGAAACACGCGTCGACGGTGAACGCATCGATGCGGAACCATTCATGAACGCTCGGGGGGTCTCTCTTGGCTAAGCACAGGACTTTCACGAGGGTCGCAGTTGTCGCGGTGACGGTATTGTCGTTACTCGGAATCGCCGGGCCTGCCCAAGCGGTTGAGTATCCGAGCTGGTCTGATGTGGAAAGTGCTCGATCGTCCGAAGCCAGCAAACAAGCGCAGGTCACGGAGTTAACCGTGCTGATCTCGGGTCTCACGACCGAAGTGGATGCCGCCCGTGCGGAAGCAGATCGGCGCGCGACCGACTATGAAGCCGCCCAGAGCGCGTTCGACGGGGCAACCTTGAGGGCGACCAACTTGCAGAATCAAGCCGATGAGGCCTCGGCCGCTGCCGTCGTCTCCGGAGAGCAGGCCGGCCGACTGGCGGCGATGCTCGCTCGCACGGGGAACAGCGATCTGTCGCTGTCCCTGTTCGTGGATGGGTCCAGCGCCAGCGATCTCCTGAATCAACTTGGCTCGATGAGCAAGCTGACGGAGCGAATGAGTCTGGTCTATGATTCCGCGGCGGCCGACCGAAATTCTGCCCGATCACTTACCGATCAGGCCCAGATCGCCCAGCAAGCGCTGGGCGTGCTGGCCGAGACGGCCCAGACCGCGCTGGCTGAGGCGATGGCCTCGAGCATTCGCGTTGAGACGGCGCTGGCCGACCAGCAAGAAGTAGCCGGAACCCTGCAGGCTCAGCTTGCAGTGCTGACGGAGGATCGAGCCGCGACAGAGGCCGACTATACCGCGGGCGAAGTAATTCGCCGAGCGGCCGAAGCTGCTGCCGCCAAAGCGCGAGCTGAACAGGTTGCTGCCGCGGCCGCAGCCGCAGCAGCGAGCAGGCCTGCGGTCGGTGGCAGCACACCCAACGGACAGGGCTGGACCTTGCCCGTGTCGGGATGGATCAGCTCGGCATACGGAGCTCGCCCCAACAAACCGGTAGCCGGGGTCGGTGCGTTCCACTATGGAACCGATATCGCCGCAGGCTGCGGGAGCAACGTTTATGCCGCATCCGCTGGAACGGTCGTCTACGCTGGCTGGCTCGGCTCCTACGGCAATTGGGTTCTCATCGACCACGGTGACGGCACCCAAACCGGCTACGCACACAACAGTTCCCTCTTGGTCAGCGCCGGACAGCAGGTTTCCACCGGCGCCACCATTGCGCTCGTGGGCACGACAGGTGCGTCCTCGGGCTGCCACGTGCATTTTGAAACACGAGTCAATGGTGCCCGCGTCAATCCGCAAACTTTCATGAGCGATCGGGGAGTCACCCTTGGTTAGATTGCCCCGTTCTCCACGCCGGTTCCTCGCCCTAACCCTGCTGCTCGTTGGCCTGGTTGCCATCACCGGTTGTTCGGCCAGCGCTTCGAACTCGGCAGCGGGGTCGCTCGTCACCGCTCCGGTTCCGAACGCCTTCGAGCACGTGCACGGCCTCGGAGCCGATCCACTGACAGGAGAGACCTATGCGGCCACGCACCACGGGGTATGGCTCGTCCCAACCGGAGTTCTTGCGGATAGCTATCTGGCGGGGGCGCCCCGACCCGATACGACGCAACCGATTCAGATAGCCGGTCTGGCGCAAGACACGATGGGCTTTACCGTCGCTGGGCCCGGCCAGTTGCTGGCGTCTGGTCATCCCGATCCAACCAAACCGAGCGACTTGGCGCTTCCGAATTTGGGACTCATTTCCAGCACCGATGGCGCGAAGTCCTGGACGGCGCTCTCACTGGCGGGCGAAACAGATTTTCACGATCTAGATGCCGTCGCTCTCGAAGACGGCACCCTGCGCATCTACGGCTACGACGCGGGTGCCGGGGCGATCGCTGTCAGCGACGATTCCGGCCTCACCTGGTCCTCTGGAGCGGTCCTCGCGCTGCGCGACCTGGCTGCGGATCCGTCCCCGGCCGATCGACTCTACGCGACAACAGCAGACGGTCTCATGATGAGCACCGATGCAGGCCGAACGTTCGCCCTAATGGTCGGCGCGCCGGCGCTCCTCCTCGTGGATGTTGTCGAAACCGACACCGACACCCAATTGGTCGGTATCGATCCGAACGGTGCGGTTTGGCGGCAGACCGCCGATACGTGGACACAAACCGGCACCACCGGCCGCACACCCGAAGCGTTCACCGTCGTCGGCGGCCCCTCCCCCTGGCTCCTCGTCGCGGATGCCGCCGGCATCGCCGCCAGCGACGATGGCGGTGTCACGTGGACCTCGCTAATTTCACTGGCTGACTGACACCCACCATCGGCCGACACCGGCCATACGACCAACCTCCACCTCGTCGACTGAAGGAAACTTGATGTCACATCCTCGACCACGAGGACGCCGGAATGATGATGGGCACTATTCAGGCCCTGTGATCGCGTCTGTGTCAGCCCGTTCGGGACGGGACACCTCTCAGGTGTACACATGCGAGTGGCCGGAGCGCAGGTGCGCCCCGGCCATCCTGTGGTGAGAAGGCTTAGTCCTGTGTGCCGTCTTCGACGGCGACACCGTTGATGTCGTCGCTCGTGTTCTCGGCACCCATTTCAGTACCGGACTCGGTGCCTGCGTCGTCGGCGGTTTCGCCGTCATTGGTGCCGTCTTCGACCTCGTTTTGCACGTTGTCGGTATCGGTCGACGTGGCGGCGGGTTCCACCGTCGAAGTGGATGATGAGGGGCCGGCCGGAGTGGCCTGGGCTCCGGCGGTGAGGGTGATACCGCCGACGACGGCCAGCGCGACGGCCAGTGCTGCTCCGCTGATAACTTTCGTCTTGTTCTGCATGGTGTGTGCCTTTCGAGAGGTCGCTCCGCGACTGCGGAGCCATACTTCCAAGCTAGAGAGGGGCATGTGAGATGAACGTGAGAGCCCGTACGACGGTGCCCGATTAGGGGCGGAGTGGGAGGTTCACCGTAACGGTCGTGCCGACGCCGACCTGCGAGGTAAGCGTGATGCGCCCGTCGTGCGCGTGGATGATCTGCTGCACCAGGCTGAGTCCGACGCCGTGCCCGGGCCGTGATCGCGCCTGGTCGGAGCGCCAGAACCTGTCGAAGGCGTGCTTCAGGTCGTCGTTGTCCATGCCTATGCCGGTGTCACGAATGGTGACAGTGCAGATGCTGTTGTGGATGTCCGTGCTCACTGTGACGATTCCGGGCGGCGTGGTGAATTTCAGCGCGTTGTCGATGACGTTGGCGATCGCTCGAGCGAGCAGGGCCGGGGATCCCAAAACAACCGTGGCTTGCCCCAGCTTAACGTATAGCCGGTGGGCATCCTCGGGGTTGCTGGAGCGCGCGTCGATGTCGAGGCGGACAAGGTCGTTCAGGTCGACGAGTTCGTACGTCCTCTTCAGTTCGGCTCCCGCGCCGCGCGATATCAGCAGGAGGTCGTTCGTGAGCTCGGTAAGTCCGCCGACGGCATCGAGGGCGGTCTGTATGGCCCGCTCATATTCGGCCGGGGTGCGGGGGGTGAGGAGGGCGAGTTCGAGTTCGCCCTGAATGACGCTCAGCGGGCTGCGCATCTCGTGGGAGGCACCGTCGACGAAGCGTTGCTGCAGATCGTAGCTTTTCTGCAGCGGTGTCAGGGCCGCGCGGGCCATGAGAAAACTCGCGATCGGGATCAACACCAACAGAATGGCGTAGAGCACGATGAGTCCGGTGCGGAGGTTGGCGAAGCCCTGCTCGGCCGCGTTCAGGGCGCCGGCACCGTCAGATTCGGTGGCGTCGATGTCGAAGGTTCCGGTGACGAAGATGTAGATGCCGACCGCGAATGCGGCGAACAACACCAGCTGCACAACCGTGTAGGTCACGGTGAGTCGAACCAACGCGCGGCGAAACATCAACTGTCCGCGTTGATCAGGTAACCGGCGCCACGCCGGGTCTCGATGATCTCTGTCTCCCCCGGCAGGGTGAGTTTTTGCCTCAGGTAGCGGATGTACGTTTGCACGACGTTGCTGAACCCCTCATAGTTACTGTCCCAGGCGTGGTCGATCAGTTCGGTGGCGCTGATGATGGTGCCGGCGTTGCGCATGAGATATTCCAGCACAGCGAATTCTTTCGCCGTCAACTCTATGGTGCGCCCTGCGCGGTGGGCGGTGCGGGTAGCCGGGTCGAGAGCGACGCCCTGCGCCTGCAGCACGGGTGCGTGTGCCCGCGGTGATCGTCGAAGGAGGGCCCGTACCCGGGCCAGCAGCTCGACCAGGTGGAACGGTTTGACAAGGTAGTCGTCGGCGCCGGCGTCGAGGCCCTCCACCTTGGTGCGCATCGAATCCAGGGCGGTCAGCATCAGCACGGGCACGTTGCTATTGATTAATCGGATGCGTCGGCACACGTCCATCCCTCCACGCGGCAGTCCCGGGAGCATCAGGTCCAGAACGACCAGATCATAGGTGTCGATTTCGAACGCCTGGACGCCGTCGGGCGCAGTGTGAGCAACGTCGACGGCGTAGCCGGATTCGGTGAGGGTGCGCCGAATGACGTCCGCGATGCGGACGTCATCCTCGACCACGAGCACCTTCATCCGCCGCCCGGTCCAACCGATTTGCGACCTGGCGGGCAACGGGTGATGGTCATAGCCTCGACCCTAGCCCGTGGCCGATGAGACCAAGATGAGAAGCGGCGTGCCTCACGGCGTTCACTGCGGCGTTCCGCTGATGGTCACACCCGAGCATTCTGGCGGCGTGAAACGATGGCACGGATGACGACGGGAACCACGGAGAGCACCACGATTCCGATCAGCACGAGGTCGATGTAGCGTGCGGCGAATTCGGCGACGCCCGGGATATGGGCCAGCCCGAAGCCCAGGAGCACAACCCCGGTCGTCCAGAGCACGGCGCCGATGACGTTGAATATCGTGAACACCCGTCGCGGCATTTTGCCCACGCCCGCCGCGACGGGGGCAAAGGTACGCACGACCGGCACGAAGCGGGCGATGGTGACGGCCGCCGGTCCGAACCGATCGAAGAAGCCCTGCGTTCGGGTGACGCTCGACCGGCTGAACAGGCCGGAGTCGCGCCGGTCGAAAATGCGGCGGCCCGTCGTGCGCCCGATGAGGTAGCCGAGCTGGTCGCCCAGCGCGGCTGAGACGGCGATGGCCGGGATGACGATCCAGAGCGGCTGGCTGATCACCCCGCTGAGGGTGAGCACGCCGGTGAAGAACAGGAGGGTATCGCCGGGCAGGAAGAACCCCACAAGCAAGCCTGTCTCCACGAACACGATCGCGCACACGACGACGAGGCCCCAGACGCCGGCCCCTGCGATCACCGCCTGCGGATCCAGAAAACCAGAAGTAGGGAGTGCGGTGACGGTCATAGTGTTCATGCTGCAAGTCCTTTCTCTGAGTTGACTGACGACGAGCCGGGCATCCGCTGCTGCGCGAGGTGTTTAGGCGGTGGCCGTCAGTTGGGCGTTCGTGGTGCGGGCGCGGCGGGTGAGTACGACCACCAAGATGAGAATCACCGTCAGGAACAGCACACTCGTTCCCGTGGTCCCCAGCCCCAGGCCGCCATCAGCGACAGGCTGAGACAGCAGATCGCCGGTGGATGCGCCCAGCGGGCGGGTCAGGATGTAGGCGATCCAGAAGGCCAGCACAGCGTTCAAGTGGAAGACGAAGTACGCCACAGCGACCAGCGCGATGGCGGCGGCGAAGACGAGCAGGGCGACGAGGAAGCCCAGGTTGA
Organism: Cryobacterium sp. TMT1-66-1; assembly: GCF_004403435.1. Classification (NCBI taxonomy): domain Bacteria; kingdom Bacillati; phylum Actinomycetota; class Actinomycetes; order Micrococcales; family Microbacteriaceae; genus Cryobacterium; species Cryobacterium sp. TMT1-66-1. The sequence goes on along the minus strand of NZ_SOGP01000023.1, from coordinate 364,438 downwards.
GTCCTTCGGCGACGAGGTCACCGGCCGCGGTGCCGAGGGCGAACGTGAACAACACGGCCAGCCAGTAGAACGTCTCCCGCCGGGTCGTGAAGATGGAGTGGATGGACAGGGTCTTCTCCGAGATCGCCCAGACGGTGAAGGTCGCAGCCAATGCGATGGCGAAAACGACCGTCGTCACCCACAGGGGAACACCGAGACTGTCGGTGAGGTTATCGGTGATGAGAGTTCCCACAACGCTGATGAGCACCACGGCCAGCCAATACACGGCCGGGGTGTATTTGTGCAATCTGAATTGCACGATCAATGCGGCGACCAGCAGTGCGGCCATGATGACCGACGTGATCGAAAGGCCCAAGCCGAGGTCGACGTTGAGAAAGTCCGCGGCGGTCTCCCCCACGGTCGTCGCGAGCACCTTGATCACCCAGAAGATGAGGGTCACTTCGGGCACCTTGGTCAGGATGTGCCGGATGGGCGAAACGGTCGTGGAGAGCGTTGAGGTCGTGGACAAGTGTTCCTCCTTGGATGGGGTCGGTAGCACTAGCGAACACGGCTCCGTCTAAGACTTCTCACAGAACCGAACAATCGACACCCTTCTTCCCGGTGCGCGGCAACCCGCTCGACGGCAAAGGATCAGGATGCGGCTGGCTTGGCCCGCGGGAGGGTGCGGCTGATCGCGGTGCCCGCGGCTGAGCTGTCGACGACGTGCACGGCTCCGCCGTAGCGCACCGCGATCTCCCTCACGAGGGACAGTCCGATACCGAACCCGGTGCGGGCCTCTCCGCCGCCGTCCACGGCCGTGCCGGAGCGCGCGAACCGATCGAAAATGCGGGCGGGATCGATGCCCTGGATACCGGGTCCGCGATCGCGTACGGTGACCGCCACCGTTTTCCTGGTCACGCTCACGCCGACCGTGATGATCGAGCCGGTGGGGGCGAAGCGCACCGCGTTATCGAGCAGGGCGACCACGCACCGGGTGATGCTGGAGGAGGGCACGCGCACAGGCGCGGGTTGCGGGGCATCCAGTTCGATGGTGATGTGTTTGTCGACGGCGATGAGTGCCATCGACTGCACAGCGGCGTCGACGGCACCGACCAGATCGCCGACGGTCGTGTCCGGCACGGCCGCGCCGCCGATTTCGGCCGATTCGAGCAGGTCGTTGACGATGTGGATGAGGTCTCTCGCATCACTGCGGAGCTCCGCGACAACCGAGGCCGACGGGTCGTCGGCGGGGAGGGCGCGCTGCAGAATCTGCAGGCGGGAATCGAGCACCGCGAGCGGGGTGCGGAGTTCATGGCTGGCGTCAGCGACGAACGCCCGTTGGATGCGCAGCACGTCACCGAGAGGTTGCACGGCCCGGTGGGTGACCAGCCAGCTCAACACCCCGGCCAGAACGATCAAGGCCACGCCCAACACGGCGGCAGCGCGCAGCAGCTTGAACGCGCTGACCTGCAGATTCTCGGTGTCGGGCACCGGTTCGAACAACTCACCGGGCGAGATCTCGGACAGGATGTACACGAACACGGCCACGATGACCACCGCGACGACCGCGGCACACGCGATCGCGATGCGCGTGCCGACGAGTCGGGAGGCCCGGCGGATGGCGAGGGTGTCGCTGTCGACGACGCGGTTGCTGCGGGTCATGGTTGTCCCAGGCGGTAACCCTCACCGCGCACGGTGAGGACAATGTCGGTGTCGGTCTTGCGCCGAAGATAGTGCACGTAGGTGTCCACCGTTCCAGCGGTGTCCGCGGCGCTGAAGACGGCCTGCAGAATCTGCTGGCGGGAGAACGTGCGCTGTGGCGCATCCGCTAACAGTTTGAGCAGTTCGTTCTCTTTCATGGTGAGCAGGATGCGCCCGTCGTAGGGGGAATAGATGGTGCGACTGTCGGGGTAGTACTCCCACCCGCCGACCAGCACGGTGCGGCCCTCGCCGGTGAACACTCGGCGGATGGCGCGGAGCCGGGCGAAAAGCTCGTCGAATTCGAACGGCTTGACCAGGTAGTCGTTGGCGCCGATGTCAAGCCCAGCTACCTTGTCGCTGGTCGTTCCGAGGGCGGTCAGAAGCAGGATGGGCGTAGTGACCAGTTTGCGGCGGAACGCTTCCACAACTCCGAGGCCGTCCAGAGTGGGCAGGCGCCGGTCGATGACCATCACCTCGAACTCGCCAGCGAGGCCGGCAGCCAGGCCGTCTGAGCCGTCGGCGACCAGGGTGACGTTGTAGATTTCCGTGAGCACGTCCCGGATCATTGGGCCGAGCTTGGCGTCGTCTTCGATCAGCAGCAGTCGGGCGCGGACCGTACTCTCAGCGGGCATCCCTGACTCCTTCGTGCACGCGTCCGTCCGGGAGGACGGATCGACGTTGGCTCCAGTGTGCCAGTAGAAGAGTCCAGGCGGCGTTCACCAACGCCACCGCGGCAAGCGAGTACACGATCGACGCCACCACATCCGACGGGTAATGCACCCCCAAATACACTCGGGACGCAGCCGTGGCGAGCACCACCACCGCGGCAGTTCCGATCACAAACGGATGCCAGCGGTGGCCAGCTGTGACGAGGATGACCCCGAGGAGGAAGCAGGCGGCGAAGCTGGTGTGTCCGCTAGGAAAGCTGAGACCGCCCGGTTCAAGAAGCAGAATGTGCGGCAGCGACGGAATGTCGGGCCGAGCCCGATGCACCAGCAGCTTGATCACGTCGGCCCCCACCGTGGGAATCATCACCACCAGCACGAAGCGAATCGCCGGCCCGGGGCGCCGGGTCACCAGCAGCACCGATCCGGCTGCCAGCAGCACGAGCACCGCGCCTGCTGCGGGGCTGAACAGCCAGTCAATGCTGAGAGCCACCGCGTCCAGCGGTGCCGTGTGGGCAATGTTCACTTGACGGAGCAGGCCCATCTCTCCGGCCGTCCACCCGACTGAAGCGCTCAGCAGCAGCCCGGTGAGGATGACGGCGAGGATGACTCCGGCGGCGGGAACAGCGGTTCGGGCGAACCGTCGGAGTGGTCGAATGTCTGTGCTCATCCCCCTACAGTTGCCCGGGGCGTCACAGAACCGTCTAAGAATCATTTTGCCGGGCTCGCCCGTCTTAGCGGATTCTTATACCGCCCGGCGACGGGGTGGACGGGAAGATCAGGGTGAAGCGGGTGCTCGGCTGGCGGCGTGCCAGCAGCAGTCGTCCGCCCTGATCGGCGGTGAGCTGTTGTGCGAAGGCCAGACCGATCCCACTGCCCCCGCCGTACGAGACACCATGGTCGAAGATCTGGTCGGTGGCAGCGATGCCGGTTCCCTCATCGTCAACGTCGATCGCGAGTGCACCGTGCGTAGCCCGGGCACGCAGGGCCACGGTGCCCGCGCCGTGCTGTAGGGCGTTTTCGATCAGCGCATCGAGCACCTGCTCCAGCGCTGACGCCACCAGGATGACCGGGGGAAGGTCAGCGTCGATGATGCGTCGCAGCGATCGCCATCGTATCGATCGTGATCGCCGCCCTCGCCGCGGCCCGGGCCTCCCGCCAACCGGCCATCGAAACGCTTCGGGACCTCTAACCGGTCGGGGCCTCGAGGCGGTAGCCGTGGCCGCGCAGGGTCACGATCACCGGCATCCGCTCGACGGTGGTCGGGCCGGCCGCGTCGGCGGCGTCGGTGAGGTGCCGACGCAGCGACGCCACGTGCACGTCGAGAGTCTTAGTAGACCCAAACCAGTTCACATCCCACACATCATTCATCAAGTCCTCGCGGCGCACGGCACGGCCGACATCGCTCAGCAGCCGCGCAAGCAGGTCATACTCCCGGGCCGGCAGGGCAACGTTAGAGCCGTTGACCTGCACGGTGCGCGCGGCGGCGTTCACGCTCAACGAACCGAGCACGCTTACGTCGTCGGCCGGAACCGACTGGACCAAGCCGGAGTCGCCGTTGGCCCGGCGTAAATGCGCGCCCACGCGGGCCAGCACCTCAACGACCCGGAACGGTTTCGTGAGGTAGTCATCCGCTCCCCACTCCAGCCCAGACACCACATCCAGCTCTTCCCGACGAGCGGTCAGCAGAACGATGATCGTGGCCGGCAGCAGACTACGAATCTCCCGGCACACACTCAACCCGTCGAGATCGGGAAGACCCAGGTCAAGCAACACCAGCTGGGGCTTGTGCGCGATCGCGGCGTTGATCCCCGCGCGGCCGGTCGAAGCCCAGAAGACGGTGTGGCCACCGGCACGCAGAGCCGACTCCAAGGTCGTGGCGATGGTCACGTCGTCTTCGACGACCAAAAGACGGGACATGCCCGCAGCTTATCTACTCCCGGTGGCGCGGGGTCACGGACATCGCATGCCGTCAAAGCGTAGGACCGGCGGATCGCACGCTGCGCTCTCGCACAGCGACCGCGGACGGGCAACGGCGCGACCTACCAAAGTACTGAGATTCGGGCTCAACGCGCGACCAACAGCCTGTTGGCGTCCACAATGACGGGCATGACAAACATGACTCGCGCCGCGATAGTAAGTCGCAAATCGTAGAGCGATCGCGACAACGATGGCATCGTCGGCGTAACCGAGAACGGGTATGAAATCCGGAATGAGGTCGATCGGCGACAGCAAGTAGAGCAAAAGGGCCGCGAGCCAGATTCGAGCTCCGATCGACACGGTTCGATCGTAGGCCAGGCGTTTGAGTAACCGGGCGACGTCGAGCGCGAGGCGCAGCAGATCGCGAAGTGACGCACCGCCGGGATGCCGGCGTTGTTCGATCCAGAGAACCAGAACAAGGGCCAGCCACAGCACCAGCAATCCGCCGAGCACGCTCAGAGCCACGGCCCACCAGGTCGTCGTGAGCTGCCCCGTTCGAACGAAAGACACTGACGGCCTCGCGAGCCGCGTAATAGACGATAATCTAACCCGCGAGAGGGATGTCCCACCACTATCCGAGTGCCAGATTGAGCACCAAGCCGAAAAGTACAGCGCAAGCGAGGAGACCGTCGATGACTGTCACCCGTCCTTCGGTAACCAGGACTGGGTTGCCCAGCTTCGCGGGCCAGTCTGTTGAGTAGGTATCGTCGTCTGCCGGTTCCGTGCGGTAACGCAAGCAATTGAATTGGCGAATTGAACCAGCCACTTGCGCCGGGAAGCTACTGGTATGACTGCTAATCAGCAGAGCGGCGCCTTTTGGTAATGGACTGTATTCCCTTGTATGCAAGAGTGCCTGCGAGGCAAAGGAGGGCAACGCCGAAAACGTAGTCGAACCATTCCGACGCATTCCCAAAAGTGAGTATCGAGAAGCTAATAATAGCGATGGCGCCGCCGAGATAGGCGGTGCTGGTGCCCTTCGACTCTGCTTCGGACTCAGCGCGGTCAAGACGTGTCATGCTCGAAGCCTACTGCGCTCATTCATCACGTTTCTTGGTCCGCTCCCAATTCAGATTCGCTGAATTTGCGAGGTCCGCCGTCGGAGACTACGGGCAGAGCCGCGACGAGTTGTTCGCAAAGGCGAATGTCGTCCTGCTTATCGAAGCCGCGCGACATCATTCTCGACGTTCGCCTGCTTGCTTTCGCCGCCGGCGCACAGCTGCCTAAGCGTTTAGGCGTGCGGCCAACTCGTGGAGGGTGGGAACGGTGTAGTCCGGTTGCGCGAAGTAGCTCGGATAAGGGGCATCGCCTCGGTTGATCCAAGCGGTGCGGAGTCCCGCTTGGGCTGCCCCGTGGGTGTCCCAGGGGTGCACGGCGACCAGGAGCATCTCCGCCGTTTGAACCCCGAGTGCTTTCGCGGCGTAGTGATAGGCGGAACCAACGGGTTTCCACGCCGGTGCGTCCTCGACAGTGAGAAGGCTATCAAAGTTGTCTCGAATCCCCGCCTCGGTCAGCATGGCTTGTGCCAACCGTGCCGACCCGTTGGACAAAGTTGCAAGGCGGTATCCCGAGTCCTTCAATGCCCTAACCCCGTCTGCGACGTCGGGGTGCAGTTTCAGCGTGCTGAGGCCCTCCAAGACATGGGATACGGCCTCATCGAGAGTGCACGTCAGGGCGACGCCGCGGAACAGATCATGGAGCATCTCGGTGCCTATCACGGAGAATTTCGCACTGCCGCCAGACGCGGCGAGGGCGAATCCATCCCGAAGCAAGGCTGCGAACCAAATGTGGGCCAGATAGCCCGGGGCACCGACCTCCACGAAACAACTCTCCATCGGTAACATGTCCGAGAGAGTTTCATTGACATCGAATACGATCACTGCTGTGGCTGCATTCATGGTGGAGTCCTCAAGATTGGTCAACGCGCCGGATAGTGGGAAACGACCGATAGCGACTGGTTCACGCCGGTCTTGCCTCGACCCAAACTTGAAATCGGACAAAAGAGTTGTTCGTGCTTTCCCATACGCTTCCGGCAGCGAACACGATGCGATCCACCGATCCGCCCTCATCCAGTCTACGAAAGTCTCGCCCACGCCCTAGAGCTGATCCTGTGAGGCGTGGGACGCACCGCTGGGAATTCCTCCCGTGCCTCATGGTTGTCTTTTAGACACATCGGAATCGGCGGGTGCAATGCCGTCCGAATGACCGACGCTGAACTCAACGGAAAGAAGATCGCCCATGGACCTCAACAATCTGGATCTCACCAATCGCCGCGGAGTCATCACGGGCGCAGGACAAGGCATCGGCCGGGCCATCGCCCTCGAGTTTGGTCGACGCGGTGGTCACCTCCTGCTGGTCGGCCGCCAACTGGCCACACTCACCGAAACTGCCCGCCTTGTCGCCGCCGAGGGCGGAACAACAGCGATCCTGGTCACAGACCTGACTCAGCCTGGCGCCGTTGAACGGATCGCCGCAACCGTCGCACCGTGGACCACTGTTGATCTGCTCGTCAACAATGCCGGAAATGTACGCGCGGGCCGGCTAGAAATCATCAGCGATGCGGATGTCCATTCAATGATCGATCTGAACCTCACCGCCCCGATCCTGCTCACCAAAGCACTACTGCCGGCGCTTCGTCAGAGCGGCAAGGAACGCGGAAGTATCCTCTTGAACGTATCCAGCGGGATAGCCCTCGTCGGTATGCCGTTCTACTCGATTTACGCGGCCACGAAATCAGGATTGGCCCAGTTCGGAGAATCTTTGCGCCGAGAATTGATCGGAACGGGCGTGCACGTTGCGACCGTCTACCCCGGGGCGACCGATACCGCCATGATGACCTCGCAGAACGCTGGCGCCGAACTTGGCTGGGGCCGCCGCAGCCTGGCCGACGTCATCACCGACTTGATTGCAGCTCTGGAAGCAGGCGAGCATGAGATCAATACCGCGCCACAAGACCGCCGAGCCATGCAGGAACTCAACCTCACCGACCCTTTGGCCGTGGATGCCGCCCTCGCACCCGGCCTCGAGGCCCTCGAACTCGCGGTGCGCGACCACCGCAGCATCTAGGGGCCCGCACGAGTCCACCACGTGATTCGCGGTCACTCGCCGGGAACCTTTAGCTCGGTTTAGTCCGCGGCCGAAATGGCAAACAGTCCGACAACACTGAAGGCATATACGATGAGCACCAGAATCGAGTCAACGCCCATCCCGAGGATTTTACGTTTGGGGCGGAACAGGATGCCGAGCAGGTAAATGAGCGTCAGCACGATGGCGATTGCGGTGAGGTAGATGTCGGACGACTGTGCGGACGGGAGCACGGATTTTCCGGAGATGAGGGTCGCGACGAGGAACAGCACGGGGAGGAATGCGTTGCCGCCAAAAATGTCGCTGATGGCGAGCTTGTAATCACCCTGCCGAACAGCGGTAAGCCCGGTGGAAATCTCGGGCAGCGACGTGGCAAGCGCGAGCACCGTGGCACCAAAGAGCACGCCAGAGAGCCCGATATGATCTGCCATTGCGCTGCCGCTCTGTTCCAGGACAACGCCCGCGATCAGGGTGACCAGGGCGGCGATACCGAAGATGACTGCGGACTTCACTGTGCTCGTGCCGGCCTGGGTGGCGGCGGCGACCCGCTTGGTTCGGCTGTGCCCGCGAGGCTCGAGTTGGGCATCCGGAGCTGAGCCGTTTTCGTGCCACGGCATGTTCTTGCCCGCTCGGTTCACGAGAGCGAGACTCACTACCCAAACCACAGCGATCAGCACAACGGCGGGAGTCATCCGGGCGATGACGAGCCCTTGCGGCATCTGGGTTCCGGCAATGACAATCCCGAGCACGGCAATGACGGCTGTCGCCTCAACGACGAGCGAGAGCGACGCGGCCCGGTACGTCAGCGAACGGTTTCCCTTCACTCCGAACCCGTCGAGAATCACGAGAACGACGGTCTGCAGAGCAATCCCACCGAGAATGTTTCCAACAGCTATAGTCAGGTCGCCGGACACGGCTGCGCTGATCGTGATGGCCAGCTCAGGAAGATTCGTGGCGACGGCGAGCAGAATGAGGCCACCGAGGGCAGCGCCAAGGTGCAGGCGTTCCGCGATCACATCGGTGTGCTTAGTCAGCTGCACGCCCGCGATCCAGGTAGCAGCCGCCGCGACCAGAAAGATAATGAGCCGTAGGAGAAAAGGCATGCTTCCCATCTCGCCACGCTAGCGAGGCGGCGCGGTTTTCGTTAGGGCTTATAAGCCCTGCGCATCCACCCGACTGGTGGCAGGAGACTACGGTCAGAGACGGATTTGCCGATACTTTTGGGTCAGCATGCATTTCGACCCCATATTTGTGACCCGCAATTGACCGTCCGGGCATACTATGGCCCCGTGAACGCTGCATCGCCATCCGGAGTTGCCCGCAAAGCGCAAAGCAGCGCGCCCCTGCGCATGTTGGCTCGATTGGGATTCGCGGTCAACGGCCTGCTGCACATTCTGATCGGTTTTCTGGCCATCAGCGTCGTGTTCGGGGCCGCCGGCGGTTCGGCCGACCAATCCGGCGCTCTGGCACAGCTGGCCGCCACTCCGGGTGGAGCATTCCTGCTGTGGACGGTCGTGGTGGGCCTGTTCGCCCTCGGCCTGTGGCTGCTGATCTCGGCCTTTCTGGTGCACGGCAACCCGAAACACAAGTGGGGCCAGCGCGCCGCGAATATCGGCAAAGCTGCCGCGTACTTCTTTCTCGCCGCCACCTCCGTCACCTTTGCTCAAGGTGGCGCTACCAGTTCGGCCAGCAGCACCAGTGATGCCAGCGCGAAACTGCTCTCCTCTCCAGGTGGCGTGTTCATTTTGTTCGTCGCCGGGCTGCTCGTGCTCGCCATCGGCGGCTACTTCGTCTACAAGGGTGCCGCCAAGAAATTCACAGCGGACCTTGCCGTGCCGAGCGGCCCGGCCGGACAGGCCGTGATCACCCTCGGAGTCGTTGGTTACATCGCCAAGGGAATTGTGCTGGGCGTCGTCGCCGTTCTCATCCTGGTCGCGGCCCTCACCCTGGACCCGAGCAAATCCAGCGGCCTCGACGGGGCGTTGAAAACGCTGGCCGGCTTGCCGTTTGGGAGCATCATTTTGTTGGCCATCGGCATCGGCCTGATTGCCTATGGCGTCTACTGTTTCGCCAGGGCGTGGCGCGCCCGACTTTAACCGTTGGTCGATGTTCGCGTCGGAACGCCCCCTGTGTGCGGCACCGGAACGGTGTGCCGGATGTCGAAGGCGATCACGCAGCCGACAATGATCAGCGAGAGCGACACCGAGGCCAGAACATCGCTAGCCCAGTGGTAGCCCAGATAGACCCGGCTGACCGCTGCAGCAACGATGCAGAGAACGGCGAAGGCACCACCCAGAGCTGTACCGAGACTGCCCTTCCGACGTGAAAACACCAGGTAGGCGGTGAGCAGCACGAAATCCGAGGCGCCCAATACGTGGCCGGACGGAAACGAAAACGATGGGTCCGGTCCGAACAGCATGAGATCGGTCGGCGGTCGGCTGCGGTCGACGAGATGTCCGATGATCTGCGCCAGAACGACGCCGATGAGCATCGCGCCGGCCAGCACCAGCGGCCGCCAGGCGTGCCGTGTCACGAAACCCCAGGTCACGGTCACGACCAGCAGAATAATCGGGAGCGCGATGGGCCCAAACAGAACGGCCAGAACGATCATCACCGCGGTGAGTCCCGGCGAGCGCAACGATGCCAACCAGTCCTGCACCGGCGCATCCAGCGAAGTCAGTCCGTTTCGTTGGATCACCGACACGAGGAGGACGGCGAATACCAGCGTCCCCACTCCGATCAGAAGCAGCGACAAAGCTGTGCATCGGCGGCGATAATCTGCCTCCAGATACCGTCTCTCGACCACGTATTTCTCGAACCATACCCGCCACGCTGAGACCCGACCAGGCGGGTGGGCGTGCCCTCCCCCAGACGGATGCAGGCGTGCGAGTTCACGTTCGCCATCAAGTTTGGCCGCAACCGGCGCCCAGAGCACGATCGCCACACCGATTCCGAGCAGCATCGCTCCAACGGTATCGGACAGCCAGTGCGCACCGACGTAGGTGCGGCTGAGCATCATTCCGATTGTGTAGATGGTGCCAGCCACCCGCATCCACCAGAACGGGAAGAGAATCGACAAGAGCACGGCCATGACCGCCGCATTGGCCGCGTGGCCAGACGGGAACGATCCAAAATCCACGGTGACGATGATGTCTCCCGGCCGAGCCCGCCCGAACAGGTGCTTGAGCACCTGCACCAGACCACCGGTCAGGGCCGTCGCTACCAAAAAATATCCCGCACCCCACGGGCGTTTCAGCCACACCAGCAGAACAATGATCAACACCGGAATGATTAGCGTGCCCGGCCAGCCGCCGCCAATGAAGTTCAGTGCCAGCGCGACGACGGTGAAGGCAGGCGCTCGGTGCAGATTGATGAAGTTCATCCACCCGGTGTCGATACTGAAGGGCGCACCGTTGTCGCGGAACACAATGTAAGCGCCCAAGCCGACACACAGTAGTAGGGCGACGACACCGCTGATCAGCGGCCAGCGGCGAGTGACACGTTTCGCCGGTGGTGTGGCAGCAACTTCCGGATTCCCGTGGGCGTCCATGAGGTAATGGTAGATCGTCCGTGGCAAGACTACGAGGGTGAACCCGGAACGGGAACGCGCACCGTGAGCGCCCCCGGTTCGATCCAGATTTTCAGCGCGAGGGCCGAGCCAAAGGTATCGCCGTCGAGCTCGATTTCGTGCGGCCGCTCCAGCCGGAGGACGACTTCGCGGCCCTTGCTATAGCGCAGTGCCCGGACTTCCTTGGCAGGGCCCATGAATTTGCGGCCGGCTTCGGTGCGGCGCAGCAGCCCATTCTCCCAAAGGATCTTGGTCGTGATTTGCACCCAGCCAACGAGGCCCCGTGGGCGCAGGAGAACCATCTCGAACATCTCGTCATCAATGGCTGCGTCGGGAAGGAGGAGCACATTCCCCGGGAGAGACCCGCAATTGCCGATGATGATCGTGTGGGCGTGGACCGAGCGGTTTCCCGTCCCATCGACGTTGTAGTGCAGGTGCAGCTGGTTCTGGTCGAGCATTGCGCCACCGAGAGCACCGACGTAGGCCAGCCACCCCACCTTGTCCTTGGCGGCATCGTTCGTGTTCGCGAGCATCGTGGCATCGAGGCCGAGCCCGGCCATGACCAGGTAGGCGTGCCGAGAAATCGACTGATCATCGCGTCGAATATCGATCAGGGGCAGGTCGATTCGGCGGTCCAGACCAGCGAAGGCCGTGCGCGCCGAACTTGCTAGGTCGTCCAGGGGAAGATTCAGATTTCGCGCCAGCAGGTTGCCGGTTCCCGACGGCAGTAACGCCAACGAAGCGTCGCTGTCATACATGGCCTCGGCCACGGCCCGCACGGTGCCGTCTCCCCCGGCCGCGATGACCATGATGGCGCCGGCCTCGAGCGCTTCGGCCGTTGGCCCCTGGCCCGGGTCGTCTTTCGTGGTCTCGAACCATAGTGTCGGTGCCCACCCGGCAGATTTCTCTGCGGAAGCAATCTCGGCCTTAACAGCGGCCAGGTCCACCTTCACGGGGTTGTAGACGACGGCAGCCACCCGGTGGGAAGGGGGGCCGGATGTCGCTCGGTGCTCCGTCATGAGCGCAGCCTTTGGCTTGGTGGGTGGCCGCCTGGGCACGATCGGATCAGGCCCGCGGATGGGAAATCGACGAGATGAAGGGAGTCTACTCGCACAGCCCCGCCCCCGCTGGCTCTAGCATCGGCGCTGGACCCGGTACAGAATAAGCGGCAGCGAAGGGTGCACCATGTCCAGCAGAAACTATTGGAGCGACGATTCGATCAACCAGCTGCGGGTGACCCCCGGGTTCGCCCTGGCCGGTGTAGACACCCGGGCGACGCCGGGGTTTTACGGAAGAAAGAAACACGCGGCCGCGGCGGCCAAGCAAGCCGCTGGCATCCTCTCGCAACTGCAAGAGAAACTCTTTGCCAACAGCAAATCCGGCGATAATCGCAAGGTTCTGCTCGTGCTACAAGCCATGGACACGGCGGGCAAGGGTGGCATCGTGCGGCACGTGATCGGTGACGTCGATCCGCAGGGAGTCAGCCATTATGCGTTCAAAGCCCCGACCAAAGCGGAACTGACGCACGACTTTCTGTGGCGTATTCGCAAACGCGTACCAGCGGCAGGAATGATTGGCGTGTTCGACCGCTCACACTATGAAGACGTGCTCATCGCGAGGGTTCACGAGCTCGCGCCTCCGGTCGAGATCAAAAAACGCTACAACCAGATCAACGCGTTCGAGCAGGAACTCGTTGACGACGACACCACCGTGATCAAGGTCATGCTGCAGATCAGCTCCACCGAGCAAAAGTCACGCCTCGGCGAGCGCCTCGACCGACCAGACAAATACTGGAAGTACCACACGGTCGATGTCGACGAGCGGATGCACTGGTCGGCGTATCAGGAGGCTTTCCAGATTGCCTTGGAGCGCACGTCAACGGCGGCGGCACCCTGGTATGTCGTGCCAGCCGACCGCAAATGGTACGCCCGCCTCGTCGTGCAACACCTGCTCATCGAAGCGCTGAAGAGCATGGTTCTCACCTGGCCGACGGCCGACTTCGACGTGGAAGCCGAGAAGGTGCGCCTCTCCGCCACCTGACCCAGTGGTGCCGGTGTTGGGGTCACATCGAGTCCGCAGGTTCCGAAAGTGTCACGCCTGGGCCCTGTCTCAGCCACCAAGTACGACTGTGCATTTTTAGCTTGTCGTTACATCGTCTTGACGAGCCTTCCGAATCGCCACGTCTGGTGGCGCTTCTACTCGCGCCCGAAGAAGTTCCCGAGACCGGAGAGGCCCGGTATCTCAAAATTTGATCCCAGTTCGGACAGCTGATCGCCGAGCCCCGATGTGTACTCGCCAGCTCCGCTGGCGACTCCTTCGAGTCCACCCGAGACTCCGTCAAGCCCTCCGGTGAGATCAGTCAGGCCAGCCTCGAATCTCCCCGCGAGGGACTCAAAATCAACGCCCAACCCGGCGGCTTGTTCCAACAGAGGGGCGGCAACACTGCTGAGCACGGCCCCGCCGGCAACAGCTGCGAGCAACCCGCCTGCTGCACCAAGCCCGGCACCGGCGACAGCACCCATGCCCACACCAGCCATGCCGCCACGGCGACCCGACTTGACAAACATCTTGCGGAGAAAACCAGGGTTCTTTGCTTCACCGCGCGTGGCCGACCGGGCCAGATCGTCCGGGCTACTCGACGTCGGGTATTCGCCAGCCGGCAGCTCGGCGCGCAGTTGCGTATTTACTTCGTCGCGTTGCGCCGGCGTGAGCCGCGCGAACGCCTCCCGATGAACCTGTTCGAGCTGCTGTGGCTGCGCGGTATTCAGCAAGTATTCATAGCGGCCGATCGCCGCACGGTCTTCAGCACTCACCGCCCGCGCGGGTCTAGACACGCGCGGAGCGTTGACCGATGCCTGCGGCGCAACGTTCGCCGGGGTCCGGCTATCACCGGTTATCTTATCGGCGGCGGTACGCACCATTTCCCGCCAATCCGCCTTGCCGCCACCATTCGAAACGGCCTGTCCTTTCTTGTCGAGGGCCTTCGATGCCATGTTTAAAATGCGCTGGAGATTGCTCACAAAGGTCCTTCGTTTTGGATCGAAATTCCAGTGTGCGTGGGCGTCCTGAGTAAGTCCCCTAAACTCGCGGCAGACCATCGCGCAGTGGTCCGCTAAAGATTGGGCCTGCGATCGTCACATTTCACATCGGAACTGGAAATTCGCGGTCATCCGGGACACCCGGGAACTACGACGCAAACCTGTCCAAGAACCTCAAGGTGCTTACCGATGCGGGCATCGTCGCGGTGGAAGGAGAGTTCACCCGAACGAAAGGATTCACGGCGGCTCACCTGGGTATTGCCCACGGTCGATGGGCGAAAAACGCTCGAGGGCCACCTGGCCGCCCTCGCTCAGATCGCCGGCAGCCAGCCCGACGCCGTCAACTGAGAATCACAGCACTCGGCGTCAGCGAAGGCGTCGCGAAGTAAATCTCTGGCGCCACCATCGGGCCTCAACGGGATCAAGGACCCGAACCATTCGAAGCTCAGTGCACCGTCCGCGACAATTCCGTGCTTTTGATAAAGGGCTTGCGCGGGGGATTCGGGTCAGCAACCCACAGGGAGATAGCCGGAAGGCGGCATAGAAGTACATAACGTACAGTTGCCACGGCTCGTCGGCGTCACTGAGCGAGGGTCCTGACATTGCGATGCCGATCGGCTTGCCATCATGCAGAGCGGCGGCGGCAATGTTCTGTTGGTACCGCGGTTCGGTCAGGGCAGCAGTCCAAAACGGCCCACCAGAGCAGCGATCGCACGCACGCCGGTGCCACCCAGATGCAAGTCCGCGATCCGCAGTCGCTCCTCCAGGGACATGTACCGCCCAGATACCTCTGCCACAGGAAGAGGGATCCGCCCGCCCGTTGCTTGACGCCAACGCCGTCCAGTTCGTCGATATAACCCCTCATATACTTCCGAAAGCCACACTGGAAGACGTCGAATTCACCGCCTCAATGGTCGAGTCGGGCGGTGACCGCGCCGCGGCGAGTTCGTTCAGCAGTGGCCTACTCGGGCTTGAGGATGACCTTCGTCCAACCCTTCGTGCGGTCGCCGAAGTTCTTGTAAGCGTCCACGGCTTTGCTGAGGGGGATCTCATGGGAAACGATCCACGATGGCTTGGCC
The DNA here is from genome assembly GCF_004403435.1 of Cryobacterium sp. TMT1-66-1. Lineage (NCBI taxonomy): Bacteria > Bacillati > Actinomycetota > Actinomycetes > Micrococcales > Microbacteriaceae > Cryobacterium > Cryobacterium sp. TMT1-66-1. The sequence goes on along the minus strand of NZ_SOGP01000023.1, from coordinate 349,347 downwards.
TTGCCCACGGCAATCAGGTCACGCAATTGCCGGTTGTATTTCTTCACCGGGCATTGGCCGCTGCCCATGCTTTGCCCCTTGAGCCACTGCAGGCCATAGTCAATGGCCAGCTTGCCCTGCTTGGCGTTCTCGTCGAAGCCGCCGGGATCTGCCGGCAGAAAGACGCCGACAACGCCAATGCCCCCGGTGATGCGCACGGACTGAATCAGCCGATTCAGAGTCATGGCGGGATCTTCGGTGCCCTGTGGATCGTGGGCCTGATAGCCCACGCATTCACAACCACGGTCCGCGCCGATACCCTTGGTCTGGTCCAGTACGAACTGAACCGGGTCCGTTTTTGAGTCATCAACGGCGATTGCACCGATCTGCTCGGCGAGGGCCAGCCGGTCCGGGCGTCGGTCCACAACCCAGATTTTACTCGCGCCCTTGATCGTGGCAGATAGGGCGGCCATGAGCCCGACCGGACCCGCACCGTAAATCACCACTGTGTCACCGGGGATTACGCCGGCCATTTCGGTAGCGTGGTAGCCGGTAGGGAAGATGTCCGACAGCATCACATAATCGTTTTGCTTTTCTATGGCGTCTTCACCCAGGCGCAGGCAGTTATTGTCGCCGTAGGGCACACGCAGCATTTGGGCCTGCCCGCCGGGATACGGACCCATTCCCGCGAAGCCGTAAGCGGCGCCCGCGCCGACCGGGTCCGGTTGAGTGGTCATGCAATAGTTGGTGAAACCGCGTTCGCAATTCTTGCAAAACCCGCAGGAAATATTGAATGGCAGCACGACCCGATCGCCGATCTTGACGGCGTCGACGCCGTTCCCGATCTCGATGACCTCGCCCATGTTCTCGTGCCCAAACGTGCGTCCCACCTCGAAATCGGTACGTCCCTCGTACATGTGCAAATCTGAACCGCAAATATTTGTCGCCGTAATGCGTACCAGAACGTCAGTGGGACGTTCGATCTTGGCATCCGGAACATCTTCAACCTTGACCGAGTTGGGCCCCTTGTAAACGACTGCCTTCATTTCTCTTCACTCCCTGAATTTTATGACCATGAACACGGACGGTCCGTCTTCACTTTCGGAGGTGTTCAATCGATGATTGTCCGGACAGTCTTAGACCGCGCGGAAGGTCTGCATGGCTTTTGTCTATCACGATCGCGCGTGACCCGCCACTGTGCGTTCGTACGGGGTGGGCGGCAGTGCGTTGGCCGGATCAAGAGAACCCGACTCGGCCAGAGGCGCGCATCAGGAGAAAGCAGAGAGCGTCACGGAATATCGAGCTGTCGCTTGTCGCGAGGGCCGATACCCGTCCCTTCAAAGATCCACTCGGTGACGGCCTCGCCAGCGCCGTAGGCACGCAGAGCAGTGCGTTCGCGGACGCTCTCAGGAGCGACGCAGACGCGCTCCCCGGCACCTTTTGGGATGGTGCTGCTGATCCGGCCCTACTCGGCCTCGCCACTGGCGGCCTTGCCTTTTCAAACGTTCGAGAGAACGCAAACAGCGTAATCTTCGACGCCCTCATCAGTTCTGGCACACGCAACCCCGGCGGCGACAGATTCGCCGACTCAGAGAATTATTTTGGGCCATCTTCGATCTACACGTGTTTCACGTGTGGTCATCAAATCTGCCTCTGAAGCGATCACCGAGTGGACCTACGTGAACGCTGATTGCGCATCGGATCTTGTCGCTACCCTGACCGATGGGGCGAAGTTCTATCCAGTGGCTGAATTCAACGGATGACAGTGGCCCGCTAGTTCCGAACGAAAGTCACAATGTCCTGGCATCAGGGCATCGCAACTAGTCATCCGTCGCCGGACTTTCGAGGCGGGAGAGGAGGGCTGCGAGCGCCCGGGCGATATCCATCGCGATGGATATCGCGGCGCCCATCGACGTCGCCGAAGTGGAGTCCTTTCTGTCGTCAAGCTCGGCCATGAGGGACGCAAGCGCATCCGCGGCGGCGGCGTGGGCCGTCAGATCCGTATTTCCCGCATCCCAATCACGCAGCGCCGCAGCCATCGCGTCAAGCGCCAGGCTCACCGACGGGCGCAAGTCCTCTCTCAGTTCCACCTTGATCGGGGTGCCCCACACTGCCCCGGCCAATACCTCCGTGAGATCCCTCACGTGAAAGGCGATGGTTTCGAGCGCGGCCAGGTCCTCGTAGTCGGCGCTCAGGTCTCGGTGGCGGTGGATTCGAGCCCGCGGATTGACTTTGCGGCTTTCGTCGGCTTGCTGCAGCGCAGTGCGCAGCCCGCTGGAAAGGTTGATGAGCGAGTCTTTGCGCGACGCCCAGCCGTCCCGCTCCGGTGGCCAGTGCTCGGCGAGGGCTTCGGCGACCTCGGATAGGTGATCGGCCAGCGCTGAGCGATAGTTCGAGAGCTTCAGGCCCACGCCATTGAGGTTCAGCGCGGGAAAGACCAACATGTTGACCAGGAGCCCGATGACGATGCCGAGGCTGATTTGCACGATATAACCGATGGAGTAGGAGTCCGCGTCGGGGCCGCCCACTATCAGCACGAACAAAACCGTCACCGGTATGTATTCGCGGTTGTTGCCGAACCACCCTGTCGCGGCGATCAGCGCGCCGATGCCGACGGCGACCGAAATCGTCACCACGTTCGGCTGGCTGAGAACGAGCACAGCCGCGGCGAGCACAATTCCGACTACGAGACTGCCGAGGGTCTGCAGAGCATTCCGAACCGAACCCATGAGCGTGGGATACATGCTCACGAGGGCGCCGAGCGGTGCGTAGTAGGGGTAATTGTCGGCGACCCCGGGCAAGTGCGGAGCGATTGACCATGAAATGCCGACGGCTACTGCGGCTTTGCCGGCCTGCAACATGCGCGACCTGGTTATCTGCGATTTCAGCTGCCAAGCCGTGTGTGTAACTGATGCCAGCGTGGTGCCTGTCATTATAGTTCCATTCAATCACGGTGCCCACCGGGCGTATGTTGCTTCGTTACGGTACTGACCGAACCGGAGAATTTCCCGGCAATGCACTCCGTTCGAGTTGCCCGGTCATCGTTGTAGGTCGGTTGACAACAAATATCTGCGAATTCTCGAACCGCACCGCTCAGCTCGCCCCCAGCACGGGAGAATGAGCCCGTGACCGCACCGAAAGAAACGGCCCCGCAGCTTTCGGCATCCGTCGGAACCTCCTACGGCCCGACGATTCAGAGTGCGCACTCTGTCGCCTACATCGAGATTTTCTTCGACCTCATCTCCATCCGCGCGCTCACCCAGCTCTCCCGGCATCTCCTTGACAACCAGTCGTTGATCGGTTGCCCTTGAATCCGCCGTGCTCGAGCTCGCTTCTGGTGGATTTGGATCTACACGACCTGGGCGACCAACTGGCTCGACCCGGTGCGATTGCCCGTACGCGGCGCGATCATCGGCCTCGTGATGAGTCCGTCCATCTACGAGTCGTTCGGTGACCGGGGCGCTGGTCTTAACCGTCTCCTATGTCACCTTGCAGCTCGAACGCACCGGGTTCGTGTTGCTGGCGGTCGCCCGGCACGACAGGGCGCTGCATCACACCTACCTGCGGATATTCGTCTGGATCCCGGTCGCCGGGAACTTGTGGAGTATCGGTGCCCTTCGTCCGCTCGAATGGCGACTACCGCTCTGGGGCATCGCCCTGGCCACCGAATACCTCTCCGCCAGCCTGAGTGTCGGCGCGCCCGGTCTGGGAAAATCCACCGCAGACGACTGGGACATCTCCGGCGCCCACATCGCCGAGCGGAGCGCCCTATGAGTAATCCTCGCCCTCGGGGAGTCCTTCCTCTTCACCGGTTTCGCATTCATCGACCAGGACATATGACGTGACGGCGTCCTCGGCCTGCTCGTCGCCTTCGTCACCGCCGTCACCATGAGGTGGCTGTACTTGGATCACGTCGAGCGCGTCGGGAGCAGGGCCATCGCGTCGGTATCGAAGCCCGGCTGACTCGCCCGACTCGCCCACACGTATGTGTATGCGATCATCATCGCGGGGATTGTGCTGAGCTCCGCAGCCGACAAGAAAAGGGTGAAGCATAGGAACCGCACTCGCGAGAGCAGTCCCGCCCGCGCGTCCATCTGGCTTTGTCGAGCCCCGGGTTTGGTGAAGGCTCGGTTAGACCCGTCCATGCCGGTCCAATCCGCGAGACGATCGCAAGTATCAGGAGAAGCTACGACCTCCTCGACGTCATGCAGCCCTCAGATAACGAAGAGCGTCAGTGGATCATTCACGCCGAAACCGTTCCGGAGCTCCGCCACGCCCCGAAACGGCTACTCGATCCGCAGCCTCAAGTGAAGACGCTCACGCCACCTGGACCAACCAACAGTCCCACGACGATGAGCACAATACCCCAGAGAATCTGGCGTCGAAATAGCGCGACAATGCCTGCAATAACGAGGACTACCGCAATGATCCAGAGAATTGTTGCCATGGTGCGACTCCATTTCATTCAGCGCCGACGGGCCGTACGCCCACAGCGGTTTTCGATCTGTTAAAGCGAACGTACCCCTGCTCGATCTCTGACCCATGTGTTTTATCCAGCATGTCGTGGAGGTGAGACTCTGTCATCATCTGTTAGCGGCCATGCGAAACGACTAAGAGAACCCAGGCACGGTCACGTCCCGCTGAGTGGTGGAGTTTCTTAACACCGTGCGGGACGTGACCTAACGGCTAGCGCTTGGTGGCGTCGTCACGTCCCAGAGTCTCGTCAGCAGGTTGATCTGGCAGTAACCCGAGGACGCGCGCCCGGCGGTAGAAGGTCGCTCCGGACATTCTAAGATCGAGCGCGACCTGCGCCGCTGTCTCTCCACCATTTATGAGCCGGTGGGCGTTTCGGATTTGACTGTCGGTAATGAGTCTCGGTCGCCCGCCCAGATTTTTTCCGGCGGCGCCGCGCTTGATGATCGAGTCGACTACGCGCTCTCGCTTGATTTCGTGTTCCATTTGACCGGGCGCCGCCATGATCGTGAACAGCATGGACCCCATCGGTGTCGCGGTGTCGACGTCGTCGCCGCCCAGGTTGAGCGCCCTCAAGCCGGCACCGCGGGCGCGGAGCTCTTCGGCGAAAGCGAGCATGTTCTGCGTCGATCGCCCGAGCCGGTCCAGAGCCGTGATGACGAGAGTGTCGCCCGCCTCGAGGGCGTCAAGCGCGCGATCGAAGCAGGGCCGCGATGTGCGAGCTCCTGAGATCCCATGGTCGACGTAGACGTCATCACGCCGGACGCCAGCGGCGAGGATATCGACTTGCTGTCGGTCGGTGGATTGCTGACGCGTCGATACGCGCGCGTAGCCGATCAGTTGGCCCTGCCCCCATTGAGTGGACACCCCACAAGAGAGAATGTTCACATGGGAAAGACACGCAGGGAGTTCACTCCTGGGTACAAAGACGAGGCCGTAAAGCTCGTGATCAACACCGGCAGGGCGATAGCGAACGTGGCCCGCGAGCTCGGCATCAACGAGGCATCGCTGGGCCGGTGGGTCACCACATTCAAGGCCCACAACGACACCGCTGGTCTGATTCGCCTTGACAAATTCAGCGAACATGATTGGCTCGTGTTACGTGACAATTTCCGGCACAGAGTTCGACCGTGAAAGGAGGTGGCCCGTGAGCCACCATGCCGTGATCAACCCCGCCACAGGCGAGACCATCAAGACGTACCCCCAGATTTCGAGTGATGAACTCGAGCAAGTCATCGCAACGGCGGATGAGGCTCACTACGGCTGGTCTCGGAACTCTTCCGTCGACGAGCGAGCCGCACTCCTGCGGAAGGTCGGCGAATTGCATGCGGAACGCCGCGATCAACTGGCGGCCGCAATCGTGCGCGAGATGGGCAAGCCCGTCGATCAAGCGCTCGGCGAGGTCGACTATGCCGCCAACATTTACCGGTACTACGCCGACAACGCGCAGGAATTTCTGAAGGACGAACCAATCACCCTGCTCGGCGGAGAGGGTTCCGCGTTCATGCGCTCCAGTTCTGTGGGTGTGCTCATTGGCGTCATGCCGTGGAATTTCCCGTACTACCAGGTTGCGCGCTTCGCTGCACCGAACCTCATGACGGGCAACACGATCATCCTCAAGCATGCGTCGCAGTGCCCGGAGTCGGCCGCGGCGATTGAACAAATCTTTCACGACGCAGGCTTCCCGGTCGGCGCCTATACCAATGTGTACGCGGACAGCGAGCAGGTCGCCACGATCATCGCCGACCCGCGGGTACAGGGCGTCTCCCTCACCGGTTCGGAGGGCGCCGGCGCGGCCGTTGCCGAGGTCGCCGGTCGCCACCTCAAGAAGGTCGTGCTGGAGCTGGGCGGGTCAGACCCGTTCATTCTGCTGAGCACCGACGACATGGCCGCCGCAGTGGATGCCGCCGTCGCCGGTCGCCTTCGCAATGGCGGACAGGCCTGCGACGCCGCCAAACGATTCATCGTGATCGATGGACTTTACGATGAGTTCACGGAGAAGTTCACCGCCGCTATCCTGGCGTGCTCTCCCAGCGATCCGACCGTCCCCGGGGCAGACTACGGCCCTCTCTCGTCGCTCGCTGCAGCCGAGCATCTTGAGGAGCAGGTAGAGCGCGCAGTCGCTCAGGGAGCGACCCTGGCGAGCACAGGTAAGCGGTCGGGTACCTTCTACCCAGCGACGGTGCTCACCGACGTAACGCGAGACAACGACACGTACCACGAGGAGTTTTTCGGGCCCGTAGCATTCGTCTACCGGGCAGCCTCAGAAAATGAAGCTGTCGCCCTCGCAAACGACACTCCCTTTGGGCTGGGCTCCTATCTGTTCACGACCGATCCCGAGCAGGCCCTTCGGGTCGCCGACCGCATCGAAGCTGGCATGGTGTTCGTCAACCTCGTCGATGCCGGCAGCGCAGAGCTACCGTTCGGCGGAGTGAAAAGAAGCGGCTTCGGGCGCGAACTCGGACGCTTCGGTGCCAGCGAGTTCGTGAACAAGAAACTCATTCGCATCGGCTGACACATAGACGAAATCCTCAGCCGACGCGGTAAAGACCGTTCAGTTGCCGATAGGGCTGTGTGCCGACCCAAACGCGACCCTTCAGCTAGTGAGTCCGTACAATGCTGCCGTCTTCGTACTCGAAGAGAATCTCTCCACCTTCTGGGCCAAACGGCATATCTAGGCAACATTGATGCGTGAGCCACGCGAGATGGTGTCTACTGTGTTGTGTGGTGCTAGATGCTGCGGTGGTCGCGGACCGCGAGTTCCAGGGCTTCGAGGCCGGGTGCGAGGGCGGCATCCACTGCCATCGGGTCGGTGATATTGAGTTGCTGCATCTCGCGACGACCTTCTGGTGCGGTGTTGATTTCGTGCTCACCGGCCTTGAGGGCAGTAATCAGGTTAGTGATGACGTCGCCGAGTGGTCGGCGTCCCCAACCGAGTTCAGCGCCAGCGGTCTGTGAGGTCATCATCGCGGTGTCGGTTGCGCCGGGGTACACGGTCGCAACATGTACGCCCGTTCCGGTCAACTCGCGGCGGAGTGACTCGCCGAACTGTGAAATACCCGATTTCGTCGCCGCATAGACCGAATAGAACGGCATTCCCACGAGCGCAATCCCGCTGGAAATGTTCAAAATGATGCTCCCGCTCACCGTCGCGCTCTGTCGAAGCGCGGGCAGCAGGGTCTTGGTTAAGAGAATCGGGGCGGTGAGATTCAGATCGATCATCGAGTGGACGTCCGCATTGCCGGTCAATTCGAGCCGGCCCGCCCGCACATTCCCGGCATTATTGACGAGGAGGTCGACGGTGCTCCACGAAGCGACTGCGTGCGCGATTCCTTCAACAACGCCGCTCTGAGTGAGGTCCTCGACGAGGATCTCAGTGGTTCCGCCTTCGGCGGCAACGAGACGTGCTGTTTCGATCAATGTAGCGAGCTGGCGCCCGACTAAAAGGAGATGTCCTCCTCGTCGTCCGAATTCGAGCGCAAGTGCCCGACCAATGCCCTGCCCGGCGCCCGTGATGATTCCGCGTCGGTTGTTGAGATTCAGACTGTTCAGGTACATCAGGCGCGGTCGAAAGCGGTGGATTTCACGGCCGCCGACATGGCCGCCTGGAATCACGGATGGCAACCACTCCGTAAGGAACGGGTATCGGCACGCGGCGCTGAAGTTCCGGATCCTGGAAGGCGGCGGTGATGGCATTGACATCAGCCAGTGTCGGCGCCTGCAAAATCAGCCGATCGGTACTGAGTTTGATCTTGTCTTTTTTTCCACACTATCGGTTGACCATGCCGCCGATTTAGGAACCCGTTTGCGGTCTGTTCGACATCGCAGCACCTGAGGCGTCAGGCGCTGATGTCATCCCACTCGAGCGGGGTCGTCGTTCCCGACTCCCAATCCCGTCGCAAAATTGCGTAGCCGAAGGAGGCCATGGGGACGCGACCCGCAACCGGCCACCCGTCGCGGTAGCAAGCTTCCGGAATGAAGCGGGCACGTACGAAGGTCCTTCGCATCGCGATGTTGTCGGAGCGGGTGTTTCCCTCGAAACGATTGACCTCGGGCATCGACGAGAAGACGTGAGTCGTCTGCGCGTTGAGGACCGGCGACCCGAGGCTGCGCCGGCGATATTTGGTTGCCAGACGCAGATCGAACAGCGGCGCTCCGTCGGTCAGGTCATCGAGAACCGCGTATCCGATGCGGCCCAGCGTGTCGACGTTGATCCAGAAACCGGCGTGGTCCGGCCCCTCGAAGCGTCCCCCAGAAATTCGATCCTCGACCTCGCCAATAGTCAGTCTGCCGCCGCCGTGGAACGGAAAATCGTTTCCTGTCAGGAAGCGAATCAGCTCATCCCGGTCCCCCGGCAGATTCATGGGGACCAGGTCATTTTCCATGGAACGAGCCTATCGGCAGACATCAGGCGGCAGACGAAGCTCCTAAGCACAGCGAGCGGTGCCCCGGAGCAACGCCTTTAAGGCTTACTCACGATCTACTGAAGCAGCTTCTCGAAAACGATATTGACTGGGGTGAACCCCTCTGCCTCGAAGAATCCATGAGCGTGCGTGTTGAAGTGCCAAGAATCAAGGCGGAGCGTCGTAACGGCCAATTCGCCAGCGAGTTTCACGGCAGCGTGCATGAGCTGTCGACCTACACCGCCGGATTGTTGCTCCAACTCGACAGCGATGTGGTGGATGTGCAGGATCGAGGAAGCCACCTTGAACGGGTTGGCAGCACGAGTGGCGTGTTCGGCGAGGAGATAGCCGACCGCGACATGGGCATCCGTTTCTGCGAGGAGGATATGACTGCCATCTGAAAAGCGGGCGCGAAAGAAATCGTGCAATGCGTCGCTGGATGGTTCGACGAACAAGTCCGGTCGGCCAGCCGCATGCATCTTCTGAATACCGAGCCCCAGCCGTACCAAGGCGACCAAGTCACGCCCCGTTGCGGGCCGAACGGTCGTTGGCGGCGGGTACCTGCTGCTCGCGTTCCAAGCAAGCGACGAGCCACGGCACCTGGCGCACGCCTATGGCCACGACATCGATCTCATGGCGTATCGGTTGCCGCCTGATCGCATCGTCGACCTGTTGGCCGCGGCGGGACTGGCCGTGCAGAGTCAGCTCGTACGCGCTCCGGACCAATCGGAGAAAACCCCCCAAGTCTTCCTCCTGGCACGCAAACACTAATTTATAACGTTCTTAGGCCGCTGAGTCAGTACGCGCAGGAAGTGTCGGAGGTCGTCGATGAGGAGTTCTGGCTCTTCGAGGGCGGCGAAGTGGCCGCCGCGGTCTTCGATGTCGGTCCAGCGCACGATTGTGTTGGCTTGAGTCGATTCTGGGCGATGCCGACGTCGTGAGCGAATTGGGTCGCAGCTGTCGGGTCTCCGGAGTTCGCTGGCGCGGCACCCCAAGAGTTCTGGGCGTAGCCGACATACGCGGACGAGCCCCACTACCGGTGAACCAGTGCAGCGAGGCGTTTGCCAGGATCCACTCGCGTCCGAGGATCTCATCGGGCAGCGTCTCGACCGGCCAGGTCCAAGCCCGGAATTTGTCGAGCATCCAGGCCAACTGTGCAACTGGTGAGTCGGTTAGGGCTATGCCGAGGAGACCGGGCCGGGTTGATTGGATGGCGATGTAGCCGCACTCGTCGTTCATGAACGTGCCGACGCGCTTCAGCCGGTCCTGGTCAAGCTGGCTCATCGCATTCCGCGCCGTGTTGACGATCTGGCCCGGGAAGCTAATGCTCCGCTGACGTGAACGCCGATCACCCGGTCGGGTGCTACGCGGGCGCTTTCTGGGGAGATGGTGGCGCCGAGGTCACCGCCATGGGCCGCGAAGTTCTCGTAGCCGGCGCACGAAGAAGTAGCTGCGGGCCGTGGCGGCCAGAATGCATTCAAACATGGTGCGGCCTTTGAGATGTTCGGCAACAAGAACCTGAAAGGACTGAACGTCGTGCCATCGCAACGAGAGACAGCGCGTAATAGAGGTTGTCTACCAAGACTGTAGAACCGGATGCCCGCAGGCAAAAGAGCCGCGCAGGCCATTTCAGAGCAGTTGCTCCCGCTGGCCCCGTAGCTGTTGTCGCGGGGTTGGTCGTGACGCCAAGGGCACCAGCTCGTCGATCCGGTCGAGGATCTCCGACGCAGCACCATATCGGTCGCGGGCAGCTGCGGCGACGGCCCCCAATGCCGCGTGCTCCTAGGATGGGGGCATGAAGACGGTTGCGGTGTACAGCACCAAGGGCGGGGTCGGCAAAACAACGGCAGCCGTCAATCTGGCCTGGGAGGCGTCTCGGGAGTGCCGGGTACTGCTCTGGGATCTCGACCCGCAGGGTGCCTCAACCTATGTGCTCAATGTAAAGCCGAGGGTCAAGGGCGGCGTGAACTCCCTCATTCGAGGGAAGACCGAGATGGATGCCGCGATCCGATCGACCGTCTACGAAAATCTCGCCGTACTGCCAGCAGACGAAACTTACCGAGATTTGGATCTGGTCCTGGACGCGGCGAAGAAGTCCACGCACCGTATTGCCAAGGCGCTTGAATCGGTCGCAAGAGAATATGACGTCGTGATCCTGGACTGCCCGCCCGGGGAATCCCGTGTCGCCGAGAACGCGCTGCACGCCGCCGACCTCGTCGTTTTGCCCCTCGTTCCGTCGCCGCTCTCGCTTCGGTCACTGGCCCAAGTCAACGAGATCATCGCGGATTCCGACAGTCCCCCCAAGGTCTTTGCATTCCTGTCGATGGTGGACCGCCGCAAACTTTCGCACCGCGCTGCTGCCGAGAATCTGCCGCGTGAATATCCGCAGGTGATCGACCTCGTGGTCCCCGCGACCGTTGTGATCGAGCGGATGGGTTCAGAGCGCGCCCCGGTCGGATCGTACGCTCCCGACACCGAGGCGGCCCGCGTGTTCGCGGAACTTTGGGAGTATGTTCGCACCTCGTCCAAGGTCAAACGGGCAGCACCGTCAAAATTGCGTGCGCGCTAACATCACAGCCAAGCGCGCATCGAGATGCTCTCGTGCAGCGCCGAATGTATGAATCGCCGTGCACATCGCCGTGTAATCAGCATTGTGGAGAAACGGCGGACTGCCGCGACCTAGGGGAGGTACGCAGATGGCCCAGACTGAGACGAAAAAACAACGTCCGTTTCGACCAATAGTATGCAGAAGCAAGCCAAGAAGGCCTTAGTACGCGCCGAGAAATCGGTGCAGGCCGCCCGCGAAGCCGTCGCCCACGCCAGCGCGAAGTTGCGCAAAGAGGCGCAGGCCTTGTCGAAGCAGACGCAGAAGTTAGCGACGAAACAGGAAAAAGGAGCAGGCAAGCTTGCCGCCGCCACAGAAACAGCCGGGCACAGGCCTCGACCATAAAGAAATCGAACCGTCCGGCCCTGCCGACACCAGCGCCGGTCCGTCCCACAAAGTTGCGGCGCAGACTCTGACCGAGCAACGCGGACATCCGCGGGGCTTCAGCGGGACGAACGGTTCCTGTCATCGAGAACAGGACCATATCCTCGGCGATCAAGGTAATCCGCGGGTGAACTGTACCCGATGAATCGCTGAGGATTTCTTAGCCGCGAACCGCGGTCGCGCACCCTGACGTTACGCCTCGTGCAGGGCTGTGTATGGCGCTGGGCGTCGTTCGGCGCGCAGCTGGGACCGCGCTGCGTGTTCAACGAGCACGGGAATGAAGTCCCGGATGGGCTTATCGTCGAGCGAGGCGTGGCACGCCGACACGACGGATTTGACCCGACCTATCGGAAGATCGGCGTACCTGACCTCGAGCCGACGCACCACATCGTCGACCGCATTCTTCTCCTGCTTTGAGTCCATATCTCATTGTGACCGTCTTTCCATGTCGATTCGAACCAGATCCATCCCCTAAAAGGGGTGAAGAACCTCAATGGCGTTGAATAGCCTGCGGCCCCAGGGGGTGCAATCTACTTCAAGGGTCATCGCCCTACGGCTCCACCGATAGCCAGGCATTGTCCGGCTCGTACCGACCGCGCGCAGCTCGAGTATTCTCGACCTGACGAGGAGTTCTTCGGTCTAGAGGCCTGCGTTCTCTCGAAATAGCTGGACTGACTCCGGCCTGTTTCGAGGCAATAAACGTTGAATAAACGTGCGTGCGTCAAATCTCACCGCGAACGGCCATCGCGACCCGGCGCCTTTCCGAGATCAAGCACGGCCGAAATTCTAAAAGACCGCCCGAATGTCGTCAAGAGTGCACGTTGACTCTTAGAAAACCTCCGCGTAACTATATTCATTGCTGACGATTTTCAATCGCGTTAACAGCTTGCACCGCATCGGCGCGAATGGCGTCGGGATGCCCGACTTCGAGAAAGCCTGGGTCGCAGCCCACGACACTCCTGGCTGCGCCGGCACGTTCCTGTGTGAATATTCGGTCTTCACGCTGTTGGTCATTGACGAGTAGCCGCTGGACTGGCCAGCGGAATCGAAACGCGACGCGCTGCTGGGTCGACGCGCTTCTGCACTCAGTATCAGCAGAAGGGCTGACACCAGCGCCTCCGCCCCGGAGTTCATACAGACGCGATCATGGGCCGGATCATCCACAACACGGTCTGCGTGGTAACCCGCCCTCTCCTCTCGAGCCGCCTTGAAATAGACCCAGCCGCACCCAGCGACCCGGTGGCCCTGTGGCCCTGTGGCCCTGTGGCCCTGTGGCCCTGTGGCCCTGTGGCCCGAAAATATGCACCCGCTCCGCCGCCACCCAGACCGGGGAGAGCCATGGTCCTTTTCCCCTAGGACCAACGTTCATCGCGACCACGACGACCGCGAAAGCTGCGACGACCGTTGCAGTCCCCAGCGAGCGACAACACCATCGGACGTGAGTCCGCTCAAGCGCTCCGGGGGGCTGCCCGCAAGGGCGCGCGCACGGGAGTCGCCCACAAACCGGCCAGTCGTACCGCTCGAAGGGCGGTGAAAAGTTCGGCCGCCTGCACGGGTTTGGCTACGGAACGCCCGGTCATTTCGGTTATACGCCCCAGTCGGTGAAGTACCGTATTTCGGTGGCAATGAAGTTGCTTGCCGCACTCGGCGGTCGAACCGTCGGTGGTGAACCAGCATTCAAGCGTGTCCAGAAGCACGCGCGCATCGTCTGGATCAAGGTCAGCCAGCCCGCCGAGAACGCCATCGCGGAGTTCGGCAGCGTATGCGGGTTGAGACACGAGAATGGTATCGATCGGGGCCGCGCCGTAGAGATGCACTCCCACCGCGGCGGGGGCGATGCAACGCATGGCCAAAAGCGCTTGTCGCACCGCGACAGGCGCGCGCTCGAGGGCTTGTATCGGCAGGCTCACCCCGATTCGTGAACTGACGGTTCCGACCAGTGCGTGCGCGGCGGCTGAAGGGTGCGCACCCGCCACACTTCCGAGCAGGCCCAGATACTCACCTTTCCACGGAGCCCAGGCGGAGCTGACCCCCATCCCCCGCAGTCGGTCGGTTATGGCGGGAATTGGGTCATCATCTGAGTGCCGCATCTCAACGGCAAGAACGACGAAGGTTGCCTCCTTTGGAAGGCCAAGAGCACGAACCGCTCGACCGGCATCCCCCGAGAACTCGCCTTCCAGAATCGCGAGCAGCACGACGTTCTTGCTCTGCTGGTCTTTGCGTTCCCGTTCGTCGACGACCTCTCGGTACGTCTCCGCGGCGGCGTTCGAGTACCGGTCGATAATGCCCCATACTCCGGATGACGCGGTGAGCAGCGCTGTTGCGTGTTCGGGCGTCGTCGCCTTCGCCATCAACGCGTCCCACAGGTGCAGACCGGCAAGCCGGTATGCGTGCAGGAGACTCGCCATGGGGATGCCGTGCTCCGCTTTCACGCGGCCGGCATGGCGGGGTGCGGCGAGCGAGTCGTTGATGCCGAGCAGGCACTGCAGGATCGACTCGAGGTTGTCATGCACGATACCTTCGAGCACACCGGCGCCGAGCACGCTCTCGGCGTAGTCGTGCTCGCCGTTGATGATCTGGGCAACGATGCTGTCTGATAACTCGCCGACCGAGTCGATCATGCCCGAGAAGAGCTCGCGAGCGCCGTCCACCATGACATCCTGGGTCGGCATGCTCTGCGGCGCTTCATTGCGTTCCATTTGCACAGTGTAATCCGGTGACTCTTCCGTTTGGTTGTGCGGCCGCACAATGCACAGTTCCGAAATCGCGGCGGCGGCCCATCGCTATCGCTGACGGTGGAGCCGAGACTAGCCTGACACCGCAACCCGGAATCCGGGTCGCCGTCAGGCAACAATCAAAGGAGATTGATGACTACCACCGATCCGATGTCGAGGACACAGCCCATTCGGGCCCTCGACCAGCAGCAGCGCGACCAACTCGACGCCGCCATCATCGAGCTGGCCTCGGGTGCCAAGCGCTGGGCCAGCACCCCACTTTCCGAACGAGCCGCATTACTGGGAGCTGTGCACGCAGCCATGACGGGGGCCGCTCAGGAATGGGCGGAGACTGCCGCTGCGATCAAGGGACTAGACCCGTCATCGCAGCTCGTCGGGGAAGAGTGGATTTCCGGCCCGTATGCCAGCCTTTCAGGCGCCGGTACCCTCGCTCAGTCCATCGCAGCCCTCGCTGCGGGGAGGAGCCCCCTTGCCAGCAGCCGCTTCGGAACGGCCCCCGGCGGTCGCGTCATCGTCCCGGTACTTCCGACCAACGGGTACGAGTGGTTGCTGCTGCACGGATTCAGCGCTGAGATCTGGATGGCTCCTGGCCGCTCTCCCGAGGAGGTACGGGCCAGCGCTGGCCTCGGTGAGCTCACGCCGACAACGTCGGGCGGAGTGGGACTCGTGCTCGGCGCCGGCAATATCACGTCGATTCCGCCGCTCGACGTGCTGTACGAGATCGTCGCGAACAACCGGTCGGTGCTGCTCAAACTCAACCCGGTCATGGCTGGAATGAAATCCGTTTTCGATAAGGCTCTCGCCCCCCTGATCAAAATCGGAGTGCTTCGTATCGTGCAGGGCGCCGGCGACGTCGGTGCGTATCTCACGCAGCACGATGGCATCGCGCACGTGCACATCACCGGGAGTGCGGCAACACACGATGCCATCGTCTGGGGAACGGGCGCGGATGCCGCGAGCCGCAAAGCAACGGGCACCCCGTTACTAGGCAAACCGATCACCAGCGAACTCGGCGGAGTATCGCCCATCATTGTGCTTCCGAGCGCATGGACGAAGCATGACCTGCGCTATCAGGCCGAGCACGTCGTTACTCAGCGCCTGCACAACGGCGGATACAACTGCATTGCCGGCCAAGTGGTTGTCGTCAGCAGCAACTGGCCCCAGAAGAAAGCGTTCCTCGCCGCACTCCGACGGGCACTGGCGGCAGCACCTCAACGCCCCGCCTGGTACCCCGGCAGCGATGGGCGCATGAGAGCCGCATCGGCCGCGTATCCGACCGCCGAGCGGATGGGTCAAGACGGCTGCCGCCTGCTGATCGATGTCACAGCCGAAGACGACGCATCGAACGTGATCACCACGGAATATTTCTCCCCGGTGCTGGGCGTTGTCGAAGTGCCGGGCACGGGGCAAGCCTTCCTCGACGCCGCCGTCACGCTGGCCAATGACGAGTTCGTCGGCACCCTCGGTGCGAATCTCATTGTCGAGCCCAAGGTCATCCGGCAGCTCGGAACCGGGTTCCTCGAGTCCATTGCACGCCTGCGCTATGGCACGATCGCCATCAATGCGTGGACCGGCCTCGGCTTCCTCACAGCAACCGCGTCGTGGGGCGCCTTCCCCGGTGCCACCATCGACAACGTGCAGAGTGGCATTGGAACCGTGCACAACGCCCTGCTCATCGATCGGCCCGAGCGCACGATCGTTCGCGGCCCGTTCCGGCCGTTTCCGCGATCGTTCGCACACGGAGAATTCACTCTGTTCCCGAAGCCGCCGTGGTTCGTGCAGGCGCGTTCCGCCGCGACGACCGGACGTCGTCTCGCGGGTTTCGCGGCCAAGCCGTCATGGCTGAAGATGCCCGCCATCTTCCTGGCGGCATTCCGGGCCTGACCCTCCGGTCATCCCGCACGCTCCCCCACACTCATCCCCAGCCAGAAGGCGAGCCGCCGTGTTCACCAGTCCCTTTCCCGACGTCGAAATCCCCAATCTCAGCGTCTTTGACCACCTCTTCGGTTCACTCGAAGTCGCATCCGCGAACCACATTGCCCTCGTCGACGGGGCGACCCGTGAAACCACCACGTACGGCGAGTTGGTGCGCCAGATCGAAGCAGTTGCGGGGGCACTCGCCGCTCGTGGCATCGGTGTGGGTAGCGTCGTGGCGCTGCACTCCCCGAACCGACCCGCTTTCGCCGTGGCGTTCCATGGCATTCTGCGAGCTGGCGCCACGGCGACGACCGTCAACGCACTGTCGACGGCCGGTGAGATGGCCACTCAGCTGGCCGACTCCAAAGCGGTAGCCATCATCGCAGCGGATATGCTGTTTGCCGTCTCTGCGGAAGCCGGCGATCTCGCCGGTGTGGCAGCAGACCACATCATCAGCATCGGGGAGGTCAGCGGGAGCACGAGTCTGGCCGACCTGATCGCGGAGGCGCATCCCGCGCCCGAGGTATATTTCGATCCGGCAACGCACCTGGCCGTGCTGCCATACAGTTCGGGCACGACGGGCAAGGCCAAGGGCGTCATGCTCACCCACCGCAATCTCGTGGCCAATGTTGCGCAGTCGGCACCCATCATCGGCGTGAGCGCCGATGATCGCGTTCTGGCTGTGCTGCCGTTCTTCCACATCTACGGCATGACGGTGTTGCTCAACATCTCTCTGGCACAACGAAGCACCCTCGTGACCATGGCACGATTCGATCTGACTGATTTCCTCAGTCTCATCCAGTCCGAGCGCATCACCTACGTCTTCATCGCTCCTCCCATCGCGGTGGCGCTTGCGAAGCATCCGCTGGTGAGCGAATTTGACCTGTCGAGCCTGCGCACGGTGTTCTCAGGGGCGGCGCCCCTGGACGGCATCGTCGGCGGCGCTGTTGCCGAGCGGCTGAACTGCGAGGTTCTCCAAGGCTATGGAATGACCGAGATGAGTCCGGTATCGCATGCTTCACCCCGAGGTCGAACCGATATTCCCCTGAACTCGGTCGGTCTGACGGTGCCAAACTTGCAGTGCCGTATCGTTGACCCGCTCACCGGAGACGACATCGAGATCCCGGCCGTGGGCGTGAGTGAGCCCGGCGAATTGCTGTGCCGCGGCCCGAACATCATGGTGGGCTACCTCGGAAACGATGAAGCAACCCGGGCGACCATCGACGCCGACGGTTTTCTGCACACCGGCGATATCGCAACGGTGAGCGCCGAGGGGTACGTGACTGTCGTTGACCGACTCAAAGAGCTCATCAAATACAAGGGATATCAGGTCGCGCCCGCAGAGCTTGAGTCGTTGTTGCTGGGGCATCCCCAAATCGCCGACGCCGCAGTGATCGGTGTGATCGACGCGGATGGTGAAGAGGTGCCGAAAGCATTCCTGAGACTGCAACCGGAGGCCACGCTCACCGGGGAGGACATCATGATGTGGGTCGCCGATCGGGTAGCCCCGCATAAGAAGGTTCGACAGGTGGAAATGATCGACTTCATCCCGAAGTCGGCGTCAGGCAAGATCCTGCGCAAGGATCTGCGGTCAAAAGGAGCGCTCGTATGAGTACCAACACTGAAGAATTCGACTACATCGTCGTCGGTGCCGGATCGGCCGGAGCAGCTGTCGCAGCTCGACTCACCGAAGACGCGAGCATCTCCGTTCTGCTGCTCGAAGCCGGTGGTGTCGACGATAAGCAGGAAATCGTCATCCCGGCCGCGTTCCCGAAGCTGTTCAAGTCCGATGCCGACTGGAACTACCAGACCGAGCCGCAGGCCGAGCTAACGGGGAGGTCGATCTACTGGCCACGTGGCAAGGTGCTCGGCGGCTCATCCTCCCTGAACGCCATGATGTGGGTGCGCGGATTCGCTGCCGACTATGACAACTGGGCAAGGCTCGCCGGGGACGGCTGGTCGTACGAAGCGCTCCTGCCGTATTTCCGCAAGGCGGAGGCAGTGGAGGGCAACAGCGATCCCGACCAGGGCACGGACGGCGCGAATTCGATCTCGCACCAACGCAGCCCTCGATCGCATACCGCAACCTTTCTTGAGGCTGCCGCCGAGGTCGGAATGCCCCTCGTCGCGCCGAACTCGGCAAACCCGGAAGGGGTCAGTCAAACGATGGTGAGCCAGCGTGGCGGCATGCGGCACAACACGTCGGCCGCCTACCTTGCGCCGGCAGCCGAGCGCTCCAACCTGGTCGTTCGCACCGGGGCACACGCCACTCGCGTGCTGTTCGACGGAACCCGCGCTGTCGGTGTCGAGTACCTCAGCGAGGGCACCCCGACCTCGGTCTTCGCGCGCCGCGAGATCGTGCTGAGCGGCGGAGCGGTGAACACACCGCAGTTGCTCATGCTGTCGGGCATCGGCGATGCGACGCACCTTCGCTCCCTCGGAATCACCGTGCTCGTCGATGCTCCCGAGGTCGGATTGAACATGCGCGACCACCTGTTCGCGGCGCTGGCAGTCGAGACCGACGATGACACTCTCTTCGGTGCCGAGACCGAGGAGCAGCTCAACGACTTCGTCTCGCAGCAGCGCGGCATGCTCACCTCCAACGTTGCGGAGGCGTACGGTTTCGTCAAGACCGACCCATCGCTCGCCTTCCCCGACATCGAGGTGCTCTTCGCCGCCGTGCCGTATATCGGTGAGGGGCTCGTGGGCGCGCCGCGGCACGGCGTCAGTGTCGGCGCTATTCTGCTGCGGCCCAAGAGCCTCGGAACCGTGCGACTCGCCTCCGCCGATCCGCTCGCGAAACCGCTGATCGATCCGAATTACCTGGGCGATCCGAACGGAGAAGATCGTGACACCCTGCTCGCGGGCCTCGGCGTGTGCGAGCGTATTCTTGCCGCCACGGCGTTCGCTCCAACGCGGACTGACGGCAAGTTCATCCAACCCGCCGGGTCGGATGCTCAGACCGCGGCCGAGCGTGATGCCACGGTGATCAATGAGTTCTCGCAGACGCTCTACCACCCGACGAGCACCGCTCGCATGGGATCGGATGCTGGATCGGTGGTCGACCCGGAGTTGCGTGTGCGCGGCGTGCAGGGACTTCGCATCGCCGACGCGTCGATCATGCCGGAGATCATCCGGGGGCACACGAATGCTCCATCCATCATCATCGGAGAGAAGGCGGCCGATCTGCTGCGCGCATCGGTGCCGACCAGAGTGGAAGCGGCTTCAGTTCATTGAGGTGAGTCCGGCGGCGAGGATCGCGCGGCAGCGCGCATCCTCCCGGCGCGGGATCACGGTCGCGGCGAGAGTCTCCCTCGCGACCGGCGGTGGCGCGAATGAGAGGCTGGTCAGCGATGTTTGCGAACAGATTGGGCTTCATCCGCACGCATTCCGTTCCCTGTTCCCTACCGATGATGTGCTGTTGGATGCGGTGAATGATCTCCTCGTTGAGGAGTGTGCGCAACGACTTCGAGGTGGGGTTTCGGCGTTCACCCCAAAAGGTGATGGTGTGATTCTCGACACCTGGGAGCGATCCTTTGAAGCTTGGCTTCTCGACGGGTATACCGAGTCGAACTTCTCCGAGTCCCCCTATATCGCCAGAACACTGCCTGCGCTGCTATAGCAGGTCAGCGAAAGGCGGTCGTAGTCGAGTAAAACCGCGAGGTGGCAACGATGATGCCTGTCCAGATCGGAAGCGTGCATTTATCGCGCCCCGCCATGCGCTCGCTACTTTCCGGTGGCAGCGGGCCCGTGACCCTCCGGTGGATTGCTTGACTCCAGAATCGCGCTCTTGCGCCGTCCCCAGCGGATGAAAAGCCCCAGAGCCACGACGATCCCAACCACAACGAGAACCTGAACCTCTCCGGGTCCGCATCCCGCCTGGCCGCAGCCCGGGCGTTCACCTCGTCATAGTGGGCCTCGTAGTAGCGGTTGTAATACTCGCGCACCTTCTCGCGATTCTCCGCCACCCATCGCTGCTGAAACTCACGCCGCCCCTCGCGATTCTCCGCCACCCATCGCTTCACCCGCTCCCTCCCCCTCGCACGCACCTCCGCCTCACGATGCCGACGCGCAGCGGCCCGACGGATCGAATCCCGATTGAGCTCCCGGGCCCGGTCAAGGTGTTCCGAGCGCCAGAGACGATTTAGCTCACGGATCCTGTCGCGGTTCGCCGCCACATACTGCCGCCGCCGCTCCGCCGCATCATCAACAGACGGATGCTCCGCCAGCGACTTCTGCGCGCCGGCGGCTTCCTCAGACGGGACGTTCCTGATCGCGTCTACTCGGCAGACGGCGGCGGAGCCAGCTCGATGACCAACGCAAGCAGTTCAGAGCGATGCGCCGTCGGATTCGTGATCACACGCCCGACCACGACGCGCAGCCGCTCGGCATCCTCGTCTCCGATCCCGGCGACGGGCTCCAGGCAATACGCGATGTCATTCTGGAGGTTGTGGCCGTCATCGTCGACGGCGATCTTCGGATAGTAGAACAATGCAGCGAGCGCGGTGCGGCTGAGCAGGTCGTCGAACTGCTCCTGCGGAATCGTCTTAGTGAAGCCTCCTGAGGCGGTCGTGTGTGAGCCAATCATGCCGCTACCAGGAGGTACGCTGGCCGTGACTGGCTGGGCCGTCAACTGCGCCTCGACGCGAGCATCGGCTCGTCTATGCGCTCCATGTCGACGTTTTCGGCGAACAGGACCTTCGCCATTCGACGGCGCGCCACACTTTCACGAACTCGCACCGATACCAACCGCATCAGGCTGACGGGCCCGACCCCAAGAAACTTGAGAGTGTTCCAGACAAACAGCAGCACGAGGAGGTTCAGCCAACCGGGACCACCGGCTTCGAGCAGGTCCGCGCAGTACGCCGCTGCGATCGCATACAGAGCGGCAAGCAGCATCGCCGGCACGCCCCACTTGAGACCACGCCGGGTGTGGATGGCGTTGGTCACAATGTTGGTCGGCATGAACCGACGCAGGAAGTAGTAGCTGCGGGCGAGGACGCCCACAATGAATTCGAACACGATCCAGCCCTTCAGATGTTCGGCAACAAGAACCTGAAAGGACTGAAAGTCATGCCTTCGCAACAAGCGGCGGCGCGTTTTAGAGGTTGCCCACTAATACTGTAGAACCGGATGCCCGCGTGCGAAAGTATCGCGCGTGCACCTTCAGAGCGGATGCTTGCCCCGCTCCCCTCCGCTCACACGGTCGAGCCCAGCCGCCCAACGGTATTCTGGACACCATGACGGGCGAGCGAACGTATCCGGTGCTTCCGTGCCCCGATCTGGACAGTGGTTTGGATTTCTACCGGGCTCTGGGCTTCGAGGCCACGTACTCCCAACGCCGACCCTATCCCTGCGCCGTCGTCGCCCGCAGCGACCCGCAGATCCACCTTTCGGCGATCGACGGATTTGATGCCTCTGCCTCGTATGCGAGTGTCATCATCACGGTGCCCGAGCCGGACGAGTTGTATGAGGCATTTTCCGCTGGGCTCCGCGCACACTACGGGAAAATTCCGATGAAAGGGATCCCTCGCATCCTGCCGATCCGGCGATAAGCGGGGACAGCCACGGCGTTCTGCGTCGTCGGCGTTGGGGGCAACTGGCTCCGGTTCTACCGAACGGGTGCAACAGTGGATGAACTGCCGGCCGGCCGGCCGGGGTCGGTCTCAGGCAAGTGATCGACGTGGCCGCTCGGCAGGGCGACGCACGCGGCGATGAACGTCAGGCCATCTCCGTCCTCGACGCTGGACTCACCCGCCACGCGGATGCGCCCGCGATCGAACGCTTTGACGCGCTCCTCTACCCCGCTGAGCTGTGCATGCGGATAGATCAAGTTAGCGCGGCCGACCTGGCCCAGGCGGCGGACCGTCTCCGCGATCATGCTTTGGGCGCGGAAGCCGAGCAGCAATTGGCGCGACTTCGGGAATCGCTCGACTGACCACCGGGTGCGCCCGGCTGGTCCTAGGGCGTGTCTCCCAATGCCCATTATTGTCCGGAGGACAACTCCGCCGCGGTAGGTCAGCCGCTCTCCGCCGAGGCGTGGTGTCCGCGGGCTCCCGGGCACCTCGGGGAACATGGGCGAGTCGCCGCTTTGACCTGGGCCAGGAGAAGAGCCAGCGGGCGCAGGTTACCCTGTTCGGATCAGCCGGCTGGTCGCAGCAGGCGCGGAGACTGCCGGATCGGTCAGAAGTGCTTCCGCGCGAGGGAAGCTTATGACCGGCCCATCAGGGCGTATCCCTAACGATGTTAGGTTCCGTCGTCTCAGCTTCTGCTTGGGACTCAAAAAGCCAGGGACCGGGAGCGAAAGCTCCCGACCCCTGGCCGGTTTCGGTGAGGCGGTTTTAGTTGTCGGCGTTGACTTCGCCGTCGACCTTCAGGTCGATGTCGGCGTCGGCGCCCTCGGCTGAGGCAGTGGCGTCAGTCGTTCCCTCAGCCGAAGACTTCGCGTCGAGGCTTGACTGGATCTGTTCGGTGACCTTCTGAATCTCCGGTCCGTAGCCGCCCTCGAGCGCGGAGGCCAGGAGGGCCTCGGCCGCAGCGGCCTGCTCGGCTGCGGGGAGTGCCTGCTGCTCGGCGAGGTCTGCCGTGAGCGCTTCGGGAAGCTGGGCGAGTAGGGCCGGGTTCTTGGAGATCGTGGTGGCAATCTTCTCGGGCGCACTCGCGGCATCCGTTCCCTGCTCGGCGTCAACGGCCAACAGGCCACGCAAGGCTGCAGCGAGCGGATGTGCCGGGTCCTTCTGGATCTCCTCGGCCAGCTTCTGGATGTCCACGCCGTAGCCGCCCTCGAGCGCGGTGATCTCGATCTTGTCGGCAGCGGCCGTCTGCGCGGCGGTCGCGGCGCTCTGGTCGGCAGTGGCGGCGTTGAGCGCGGTCAGGTCGGCCTGCAGGTTCGCCGGGAGGCTCTCGAAGAGGTCCGGGTGGCTCGCGAGCGTGTCAGAGACCTGCTTCGTGGTCTCTGCGTTGTTGGCGCCCTGGAGGTCGGCGCGCAGCTCCTTGGTCAGCGAGGCGAGCCCGTCGTGGCCCGCGTGGGAGCTCGTGCTCGACGTGTTGTCCGCGGTCAGCGGGGTGGCGTTCGCTCCCGCGACGCCGAGACCGAGAAGTGAGCCGACGGTCATCACGGTGACCGCGCCGACGGCGATGCGCTTTCGGGCTGGCGAGCCGAAGGCCGTGGAGGTGTTGTTCGAAGTCATATGTGGATCCTTTCGATTACTTGCGGTAGTCCGACGAATGCCGGACCAGCCACACTTGGGCACGGCCCGAGCTTAGGTTTCGGCCGTGCCGCGAAACTCCGTGGAGGCTGACCGGTGAGGGAATCGCGTGTTCCCGGGAGTTGGTTCGATTCGGCGATATCGCTCTGATCAGCATAATAGATACTGAATCAGAAGTTTCTATCCGTCGGATAAGAGTCTTCCCCGAGACCGCTGGGCGCCCGGACGGTCGGTCGCGGCCCGGCGATGCCGTGGCATTTCGGGCGAGCCCCATCCTGGGAGACCGCTTGAGAAGCGGGAGCAAGACTGATCTTGCTCCCGCTTCTCAAGGGTGCTCAAAAGACAAGCAATAATCATTTCGGTACTGGTATTAGGAGACACGCCCTAGTCGTCGACGACGGCGAGCCCTTCGCGGGTCGGGGTGGCGAGAACGTTGCGCATCGACTGCACCTGAACTGGCGAGTGCCCAATCCAATCCCCCCGTTCTCCCACCACCTCCACCGGCTCGCGGGTGCGGGTGCGGTAGGACTGAGTCGGATTGCCGGGGAATTTCTGATCCGCCACATTGGGGTCATCCTCGAGGGCCCCTTCGGTACAACGAAGTAGAACCGTCCCCGGCCTTCCCCGACGGCCAAGTCAGCCCCCCAAGTTGCGGCGTCAAGCGTCGCCGTCAGATAGACAAGGTTCGTCTGCCTCCCGGCTTCGAAGTTCGAGTCGCGACCGGGAACCAACAGATCCGCGACCGCCAAGCCCGCTTTGGTCCCGTGCAACAGGACACCGAGTTCGTAGTCCTCTGATGGTTTGGGCTCGCTGGCCATAGTCACCCCTAACTCGAGTGTTGCGACGTTGGCTAGAAGACGCCACGCTAAACCGGGGCCAAATCAACTTGCTATATCCCGTACTCCGAGATGGACGGTAGTAAATGCCTTAGTCGGTGAGTTTGAACACTTTGGACAATTGGTCAATGGTGAATTGATTCCGAAGCTTGCAGGCGCTGTTCTGGTTGGCAAACAAGCCGACTTGCCAGTGAGCCTGCTCTAACGCCACGGTTCCGATCCACATGACCGGAACGACGTACTCGGCGGAATCAATTCCCTCACCGCCTGAGGGGTGGCGGTACGTTCCTTGCAACTCCAGCGATCGGAAAGCTTGATCAGTCCCCTCGACATTGAGAACTGCCTCATCCGCTGACTGCACGCGTCCTTGGACGATGCCAACGCCGACGTACCCGCGTTGTGGGACGTGGACAAACACTCGACCTCCTTCGGGAAGGCCCCTGAGGGTTCTGGAATACCAGTCGCCTCCGCCTGCGGAAACGAAACCGTATTTGCGCGCGTCGTCCCATGTTCGCGAGTCCCCCTCGACACCAAAGGAGACGTACCAGTCATTCCCATTCCAGCTGGCTTTGGTTGATTTGCCTTGAGCAGTGCCTGGTGCAGTAGCGGGGGCGGCCCCGTCAATGAGCCATGTTCGCGCCAGATATTCGTGACCGTTGTCGGTGAAGTATCGAAAGATCATGACGTTGATCGGGACGCCATGTGTTTGGTTCAGATAGGCCACGATTCTTTCGGTGCTTGGATCTAGGTTGCTGGCAACGATCGTCATGACGTGGCCGGAATTCAGCTCGTCGAGCACCGGTGCT
This sequence comes from Cryobacterium sp. TMT1-66-1, assembly GCF_004403435.1. Lineage (NCBI taxonomy): Bacteria > Bacillati > Actinomycetota > Actinomycetes > Micrococcales > Microbacteriaceae > Cryobacterium > Cryobacterium sp. TMT1-66-1. Next base: position 324,001 of record NZ_SOGP01000023.1, on the reverse strand, counting down.
CCGTCAAACCGCTTGGCAAATGCTTCGTCGAAATTTTCGCCGGGATGATGGGCGTCGAAAATGCTCCGAACGTCATCATTGCCGAGTTCCTGCACCCACGATGCGTAGTCCATTGTCTGAGCGACCACGTCGCGCGGCGTTCGGTCCCGCTTGAGTTCGAGAATGTGCAAAATACCCTCGGAATCGATTCCCAGAACGTCAATGTACTTGCCGTATTTGGTGAGTACTTGGCTGCCAAGGAATAGCAGTTTCGATTCAAGGATCTCGGGATCATCAAGGATGAGCTGTTCGAGCTTGGCTTCCAGCGGCATCGTTTGTGGAGTAATTCGCTGAGGCTTGTCATCCACGCGCCAAAAACCAATTTCTACCGGCATTCTTTTCCCTCCAAGTGGATAGTGCTTCCACGATACGGCTTCGAGGCGTGCACCCCAGACAGAGTGGCTTCGTGCCTTCCATAGCCGATTCAATCGGTTAAATTGGGATTCCCGATGCCGGTCGGTGTGGTGTCTCGTGTCAACGGCTCGATGCTGCACACCAATTTAAAAGCGAGTGACCAAGGGCGGAAGCCCGGGACTGACGATAGCTCTGCGGGCGTCGTGAGTCCGACGTTCATCCGCGAGCCATTGCGCCGTTTCGAGTGCGGCATGGGGGCGAGCGGCATCGAGCTTCTGAGTTGTCGAATCTGGGACTGCCCCAAGGGGCCGAACGCCGACGATGCCGTAGCGGTCTCGGTACGCCGCTACCGCGCAAGCGTTCTGCCGCCAAGCGGTGGCCGTCGCCCCGCGCGGAGCGGGGCCAAGCGCTCGAGTCCACGGCTCCCCCGCGAGCAACGCTTGGTCGAGCACGGCGGCCGCCCGCGACTCGATCAGGTCGGCTCGGTCGACCAACGCCTGGTGCATGGCAGCGTCCATCGGCCCGAGCGCACGCGGGATAAGCCCTGCGACAAGTCGCGGCACGCGGCGCGTTCGTCCTGCCCCGGTATCCCGCGAAACCACCGCCGCGACTCGAGCCCGCAGCACCGCGGCGATGTCCTGTGCATCCTCGAACCCGCGCGCAGCAACCACCCGCGGCAGCAGGCTCGCCACGTCCACAAAGTGCGCCTCAGCTCGCCGCAGCTCCGCGGCCAACGGGCCGAAGGCATCCGAATTGACCACATCTGAAACCTGCGAAGGCGAGAGACCGCTCGCTCGCACGAGAGAGGCCCACCGGTCGTGCTGCGCGGCCGCCGCGAGTGTCTCGTACTCTGCCGCGAGTTGCGCGACCGATCCCCAGGCATCTTGCTCGGCGGTCAGAGTCTCGTGCGCGGACAGCTCGGCGAAGCAGGTGCTTTCACTGGCGGATCTCACGGCGGCGTGGCGGGAACGGGCTTCACGCGTGCTCGGGCGCGAAGCGGTGGGAACCCTGTCGCTGCCGGGCGATGCGGCCCCGCTGCGCGAGTGGAACGATCCCGAGTCGGGGGCGGTCATGATCCACGACCCGCACGGGCAAACCCTCACCGCCGTCGTCGCGGTATCGCACCCGGCATTCGCGCTGCTCGACCCGGACGAGCAGCACCGCCGCGTGATCGGGTGGGGCCGGGTGCTAGCCGGGGCCTGCCGGTCGGGGCGCATCGCGCGCCTGCAAGTGTCGGAGCGCACGCTGCCCGATTCGGGCACCGGGCTGGCCGAGTGGTGGGAGGGGCACGGCACCAACGATGGCAGCTGGGCCGCAACCACCTACCGTGATCTGATCGAGCGGGCCGGGCCTGCCGGTGAACGCCATGCGACGACGATCGCCCTCTCCCTCGATTTGAGCGCGGCGTCTCGGCAGGTGCGCACGCAGGGGGGCGGCATGCGCGGCGCAGCGACCGTGCTGCGCCAGGAAATGACAGCCCTGACCGGAGCGCTGCGCGCGGCGGACCTCACGGTCGGCGGCTGGCTCACCGCCGACGAGCTCGCTGTGGTTTTACGAACCGCCTACGACCCCGCCGTTGGTATCGATCTGGAGCGGCATCCGCTGGTGGGGCGGTCGCTGGCCACGGCCGGGCCAGTCGCGGTCGCCGAGAGCTGGGATCACCTCCGCACCGACAGCGCGTTTCACGCGGTGCTGTGGATCAGCGAATGGCCCCGGTCGCAGGTTTTCCCCGGTTTTCTGTCGCCGCTGGTCTTCACGAACGGCATCCTGCGCACGGTGTCGCTGCATTACCTGCCCGTTCGCGCCGACCAGGCCGCGCGCGACCTGCGCAAGAAGAAGACCGAGCTGATCAGCGACGCGCACCAACGCACCCGTATCGGCCAAATAGAGGATGCCTCCGCCACCGCCGAATACGATGACCTCCTGCACCAGGAGGCCGACCTCACCGCCGGCCACGGAGTGCTGCGCACGACCGGACTCATCTGCGTGACCGCACCCACGGTCGATGAGCTCGACGCCGCGGTGGCGTCGATCGAGCAGGCCGCCATTCAGGCCTCGTGCGAAACGCGCCGGCTCGTTGGTCAGCAGGCGCAGGCGTTTACGTCTGCGGCGCTGCCGTTGTGTCGGAGCGTGTGAGCGACACATGGCTTCGAGCGGCTGGATGCCAGCATCTACGATGCCCTGCAACGGTTTGCGGCTTACTTGGACGCAATAGTGACTCGCATGGACTCGTCACTCATCCTCGGATAAACATGGCAAAGGCCCGGGTGGTACTAATTGGAAGCTGACCAGTCGACACGCTGGTTTGAACTGACCATGAAGTCAACTTCCACCCAGTGGCGGCGATTTTGGCGAGCGCGGATTCCCATTCAACGTTGCGCCCAACCATTCCCATCGGTTCCGTGAAATCTTCCAGTATCCACTTGATGCCTCCATCCCTCAAATCAATAAAGGTTGGCGCGTAAAATGACTGCCCTTCGTCCCACGCCTGCTGGGCGTCCAGCGAGATCTTCTCAAGAGCACTGGGAGTTTCCTCGGTCATTGGAGATCCTTTCGATAAAGCGGATTGACTTCGCTGTCCATACTCGTCGCCCCGTCGATGGCTTCGACCAAAGATCTCAGTATCCTCGCAGACGCACGGCACGGGGCTGCCCCCTGGTCGTGATCAGAGGCCGTCGCGCAGCCATACTCAGTCGGGCATGACGCCTCTCACTTAACTGAGTCATCGCATTCTCCGGCCGCGTAACGCTTTGCGCACCTCCACATCAAAGCAAGACGTGATGGGAGCGACGCATGGCTGGGTACGAATCAAAGAACCGCACATCTCGATGGATCAGTGTGGCCTTCCTGCAAGGAGCTGAGGCCGACGTGGTGCTCGCCATGATCGACCGAAGTGGAGCATCCGCTGCGTTCGACTACCTGCAGCCACAGGACCTCGGCGAGGCCACGACCGATGCCGCCCTCGAAAATGGGTACGTCTACGACCGCATCCCGGCCGGCCGGACCGACCACGTCATCGAGCATGACGGCTCCCCGTACGCTCTGACCTACAGCAGGACGTACAGGTACGTTTCACTGCTGCGGTGGCATCCACTTGAATCTGAAGTGCAGCCAACCCGCCCGGGTTCCCGTCAAAGCGACATCTGGGCCGCCCCGCGGTCAACGCGTCAGACCGAGCGAACGCTCACGCTGTGAAAGACACCGCAACCGAGCGGATACACACGGCCGCGTTGGTCGAGCCGCGCGGCGAGCTGCGCCGCGACCGTCGCGCCCGGCGGCGAGAGGCCGCCAAAATCGAAGCGGATGCGCAGAAGGCCACGACCCTCGCCGCCCGTACGCGGTGGCACGCCGAGCGGGATGAAGCGCGATCGGGCGCCTACCTACCCAGATCGGGCGAACTCGGCCCGGCCCAACTGCGAACGCCCGGACGACTCAAACTGCCCAAGCACCAGGACACCACGGCGACGCTGTCCGGCCACTATCCGTTTCTCGCCGAGGCCGGACTCGGTTCGGCGGGCGTCTTCGTCGGGAAAGATCTCTACTCGGGCGGATCCTTCGTCTACGACCCATGGGTGCTCTACCAACAGGGCATGATCACCGCGCCGAACATCGTGCTGGCCGGCATCGTCGGCTCCGGCAAGTCCTCGCTGGCGAAGTCGCTCTACACCCGCTCGCTCCCCTTCGGCCGACGCGTCTACATGCCGGGCGACCCGAAGGGCGAGCACACCGCCGTCGCCGAAGCCGTCGGCGGCAAGGCCATCATTCTCGGCCACGGCCTGCGCAACCGGCTCAACCCTCTCGACGAAGGGCATCGGGCGGCATCCGTTTCGGACGCGGAATGGTCGGCGCAACTGGCCGCCCGCCGGCGCGACCTGATCGGCGCCTTGGCCGAGACCGTGCTCGATCGCCCGCTCAGCCCGCTCGAGCACACGGCCATCGACCTCGCCCTGGCCGATGCCGTGCAGCGCCGAGGTGCGGAACCTGCCCATGATACTCTATCGCATCCTCTCCCCCAACCCCGAGGACGACGAGGGCCGCCTCGCCGAAGACGGACGCCTCGTCGGCCATGCCCTGCGATGGCTCGTGGCCGGCGACCTCGCCGGACTCTTCGACGGACCCTCCACCGTGCGCTTCGACCCGTCGCTGCCGATGGTGTCGCTCGACCTGTCGCGAGTGGCCGAGAACTCGACGCTCATCTCCGTACTGATGACGTGCTCCTCGGCGTGGATGGAATCCGCCCTCGCCGACCCGGCCGGCGGCCAGCGCTGGGTCATCTACGAAGAGGCCTGGCGGCTGATGGCGTATCCGGCACTGTTGCGCCGAATGGATGCCCAGTGGCGGCTCGCCCGCCACTTCGGCATCGCCAACATGCTCATCTTCCACAAGCTCAGCGACCTCGACAACGTCGGCGACTCCGGATCCGCCATGCGCGCCCTCGCATCATCACTGTTGGCCAACGCGGAAACCCGCATCGTTTATCGCCAGGAGACGGACCAGCTCGGGTCCACGGCGAGTGCGCTGGGGCTGAGCCGCACCGAGCAAAAGCTACTACCTGCGCTCGGCACCGGGCAGGGGCTCTGGCGGGTGAAGGATCGCAGTTTTGTGGTGCAGCATCAACTGCATCCCGACGAGCGCGCGGCGTTTGATACGACGGCGCGAATGACGTCGGGGCAATAGCCCCCACAGTATTCGCCTGTACTCATCCAACTAATCGGGCCCCGACTGTACCGCCAAGCATTTTCTAAACTGGCGTAAGGGCCGTCGGCCTCCAACGCTAAGGTCACTCTCATTTTAAGGTGAACGTCGGGTGGACAAAGCAGTGCCGAAAAGCGAGAGCAACATCCCAGCATCCGTCAGCAATCGGGATCGAACGGGCCCGGAGTGCATTTGGTCTGCCGGGATGTCACACCGAATGACGGGGCCCCCGCCACCCCGAGCCATAGCTAGCTCGATTTGTTCGAGCCTGACGCGGTTCGATGGCTCGTGGCCGCAATAGTGAGGCATACGCCGGCGGAAATAGCGACACCAACGCCGACCCACCAGTCATCCGCCCGAGACTGCCACGCGGAGATAAGGCTGAAAATAGCCATCACGGCTAAAACTCCTCCCAGTATCCAAAGCACGAGCCTGAGAGGGCGCGGAATTGTTCCATTCATGTGTTGAACCTTTCAGTTTTCCAGCCTTATTCGATCATAGGCACCAGAGAGAGATGAGCCACTTGTACATGACACCCAGCCCAGCCTTGAGACCTCCCGCAGCGGCGATGACGCCTCCGACTGGTCCGCTAAAGAGCGCAGCCACACCTCCCGCTGCTGCGACCAGAGTGCCAATAGCGATCTCGCCCTCAGCGTACTTGTTGAGGTACCAGCAGAAGTCACGAGTCGATGTGGCAGCGCGAGCGGAAACCGTGTCAGAGTCCGAATTACCCTCGACCTGTGATTGTCCCGTGAAGTTCAAATCGGCTGGATCAATTTTCACCCCATTTGTCCAGGAAGTCATCGTGGCATCGGTGTGATACGCGATCTCCACAGTCGATATCTGTGCGCCATCCGTATCAAAATACGCTCCGAGGAATGAACGCACCTCCGTCTGAGGAGAATCAAGACCAACAGAAACGAAAGAGACCACACCGGGGATCGACCATCCCTCGACGTCTGTGGGGTCCAGCACATACGTGCTGGCGGCTTGGTCCGGAAGATCGGCCTCCAGCAGCAATGCAGACGCCTGGGAATCGGTGAGAGTGACCTGTTCACTGGACATAGGTGATACTTCCGCGGCGTTAGCGGGAGACGCGCCAAACGCTGCGAAAAGGCTTCCTAATGCAATTGCAGTCATCAATCCTTGGGACTTGCGTTTCTTCTTCTGCGTCATAGTCATGAAATTACGCTACTGCGCCAGATTGGATATAACAACCCAATTTGGTATCGACATGGGGGCTCGGTTTTTCCCGTTGTCAATCCCTGAGATTGTCCCACTTTTCAACGGAAAGCCGCGCGTTCTACATACCGCTGATCTTTTATTCACAACTACGGATGGAATAGTTTTCCTCACCCAGAATATCGGCCTCGCTGAATGTAAACAATTCTATGGACAATCCTCGAAACACTGTTGATAACGAGGTTACCATCGCACGTCCCGATGGCTGATCAAACGAAGAATCCAACTAATCCAAACCGCCAGGCGGATATCGGCTATCACGGGATATCCACCTCTGTGAGAGGATGCGGATTTGCCTCAGGGCCCAGCTCTGATGCTGAAGATAGGCGAATACAAAATACGTGGCCAGAGCCATCGAACACTTAGGCGACTCCGGGTCCGCCATGCGCGCACTCACGTCATCGCTGTTGCCCAACGCGGAAAACCCTCATCGTCTACCGGCAGGAACCGGACCAGCTCGGATCCCATGCGAACGCACTTGGGATGAGCCGAACCGAGCAGAAACTCCTGCCAGCCCTCGTCACCAGTCAGGGGTCGTGGCGGGTGAAGGATCGCAGCCTTGTGGTGTAGCACCACCTGCATCCTGATGAGATGGTGGCCATTGAAACAACGGCGCGAATGACCGCACGGCGATAGCTGCACACCTGATATCTGAAGGAGCAAGTCTGGCGATGGAAGGATATGCGCATGACGCTCGCGTCACTGACCGAAAAGTGCAATGCGACGTACCTGCCGGGCTTCGCGGCCGAGTCTTTCGGGCGACCGCGTCGTCCTCCACGCGACGGTCATCAACGCCGATCCGGGCCTGAAATTCTAAGCAGATGACCTCCCAGCGACCGCAGACCGACCTCGGCGACGAGCTCACCAACCTCGGTATTGGACTCCTGATCGGTGCGGCAGTGTTGGCCCTGCTACTTCGTGGCTCGGGTGCTGTCGCGGCCTGGCAACTGGGACCGCGCAGCCCACCGGCGGAGCGGAGACCGGGCTCGCCGTGCTTCTGCACCCAGACAACCCGGCAGCAGCGCTGCGGGCACCAAATCTGAATCCGGTCGCCTTTTGGGCGACGATGATCTTGCTGGTGGGGCTGGCATCAGCTTTGGCATTTGTGTTGTGGCGGATATTCAGAGGCGTCACGAAGAAGGTCGACCCGTTCCGCATCGCTGGCATAGCGACCCGTGCCGAAGTCGCATGTGCCGCGTCGCATGCGGCCAGCATGAAACGCGCTGCGCACCTTCGACCGTCGCTCGCGAAGGCTGGTCCGAGCGATGTTGGGTATCGCATCGGGCGATCACGCAACACTGCGGTTTGGGCGAGCGTAGAGGACTCGATCCTGGTGATCGGCCCGCCGCGCTCCGGCAAAGGCGCGCACATTGTGATCAACGCCATCCTCGATGCGCCAGGCCCAGGCGTGACCACCTCCACCCGCCCCGACAACCTCACCACCACGCTGCGCGCACGGCAACGGATCGGACCGGTAGCGGTCTTTGATCCGCAGTAACTGGCGGCGGGGGTGCCGGTAGGACTGCGGTGGTCGCCCATTCGTGGGTGTGAGGATCCGCTCACGGCGATGATCCGCGCGGCCGGTCTCGCTGCCGGAACCGGACTGGCCGCGGGCGGCGTCGACGGCGGCGGATTCTGGGAAGCCAAAACCCGCACTGCACTGCAGTCGATGCTGCACGCTGCCGCGCTCGACCGCTGCTCTCCGGCGGACCTCTTTCGTTGGACCCTCGACCCGGCCGCCGCCCACGACGCCGTCTCCATTCTGTTGAGCACTCCCGCAGCGGCCACCGGCTGGGGCGACTCTCTCCGGGCCACGCTCGAGGCCGACCCGCGCACGCGCGACTCCATCTGGCAGGGCGTTTCACTTTCGCTCGGTGCCTTGGCTGACCCACGCGTATTGGATTCCGTCTCCCCGCCGGAGGGCGAGGAGTTCGACCCCGAAGCGTTTCTGAGTAGCAACGGCACCCTCTACCTACTGGCCACCGGCGCCGGCTCGAACAACTCAGCCGCTCTCGTGTCGGCGTTCGTCGAAGACCTCGTCGAAACTGCTCGCCGTATCGCTGCCCGGAGTGCGGGCGCACGGTTAGACCCGCCGCTGCTGCTCGCCCTCGACGAGATCGGCAACCTTGCGCCACTCCCCTCGCTCCCCACTCTCATGGCCGAAGGCGGTGGCACCGGGATCACCACCATGCCCGTGCTGCAGTCGCTCGCTCAGGCCCGCACGAAGTGGAGCGACAACGCCGCTGGCACCATCTGGGACTCGTCGATCGTCAAAATCGTGCTGGGCGGCGGCTCCAACTCCCGGGACCTGCACGACCTCTCGACCCTGATCGGCGACCGTGACGAGACGACGGACTCGACGACCATCGGCGACCGCGGTTCACGCTCATCGCAGCGCGCGATCCGCCGTGTCCCGATCATGCCGCCCGACACCATCCGCACCCTGCCCTTCGGCACCGGCCTGATAATGCTCCGCGCCGCCCCGCCGATCATCGCGAGGCTTCAGATGTGGACCGCCCGCCCCGAGTCCAAGGCGCTGCGGGCGAATCGCGAGGAGATCGAGGGGCTGATGCGCGTCCCCGCCGCCGATCCCGAGGAGCCGTCCCGCCCAGACGATTGATCCGGCCGCGCTGGTCCGACTCAGACTAAAGCTAACGATCATTGATGCAGTCAATCCGATCCGCGGCTAGCGCCCTGGCGACCGCGCAATGAGACAGAAAACCAACAAACAGTGTCGTTATTGAGCTCGGTGCTGGGCGACGACTACGTGGGTAGGACCTTTCCGCCGAGGTTGACGACCGCGCCACTATTGACGAAGACGCGTTCGACGAGAAGCGAGCCGTTGTCGGGAAGTGGAGGCAATATGCCGGTGCGTGGATCGGGATGATCCCGACTAGATGCCGCCCAGGTGAGACGCCCAATAACTGCATCAGCATTGGAAACCCACCAAAACGAGCCATCAAATACGACCTGGAGCATATCGCCAATATCGATGCTGCTCACGGATGGCGTTATTGATTTTCGGAAAAGGGAGCTGACTGTCGGTGTCCCGGCCGCCATGAGATCGGCTGCGTAGCCGGAGGACGTCCCGTAAAGGCGGTCACCGTTCTTGTGCGGCAGGCCGATTGGTAAGTGCGACATCCAGACAGGATTCGAGTTCATGCGGATCAGCCTACTGAGGCCACCGGTGGCAAAGCCGATCGGGCCACCTGTAGGTCCATCGGGAAACGACTCGGATGGTAGCCATGGCGCGAAACCGGGACCCGCAGGTTTCGTATGGCGCACCTCATAGTGAGCGCGGACGACTACGGTCCGCCCCAATCACAGGAGGTCAAGTCCCATGGCATTTCACACCCAGCAATCGCTGTCCGGTTTCATCGCTTCAGACCCTCAGCAGTCGGTCACAGAGAACGGCGACACCCGCTTCTACGTGCGCGTCGGGCAGCCGCACTTCCGCCACGAATGCACTGGAAGCTTCACCGCGCTCGAGCCAACGTTCCACGACCTCGCCGCCTACCGCGCCACCGCCGACCGGGCTCTTACCCGCTTCGCCAAAGGCGACAGTTTTGTCGCCGAAGGGTACGTGCGCACCTTCCAGGTCGAACGCGACGGCGAAACCATCCAACGCGAGGAGTTCGTCGCCAAGAAAATCGGCCACGACCTCGCACGCACCAACTATCAGGTCGACCGCACCCATCGCACAGGCTCGGACACCGAGGTCGAGCACGAGGCGGAAGCGGCTCACACTGGATCCAGGCGGTGAACCAGCAATGTCGGAGTCACTCGTCGAATGGGCATCCGGCGATCACGACGACGCCTCCTGGGACGACCTCGACGCGCACATGGCGGAGCCGCCACATCCGATCAACTGGAACCTGCTCAGCGCCGATAACGCTGAGGCCGAATGGATCGAACTCAACCACTGGGTGAACTGGCTGAGACGCACCTACGGGCTGCCCGCATCCGTCGTACCGCCGTTCTGGCATCGGCACCCCGAACTCGTCTGGGAACTCTCCGCACTGCACCTGCACTGGCTCGGCGCCTATGACCCTGATCAGCACGGCTCGGCTCCGTTCGGTTGGCATCGCGACTTCGCGGATGCCCGCCAGCGGCTCCGCGACTGGGTCGCGATGTCGGGCACACGTCTGGAACGCGACCGACACACTCGACAGACGGCGTGGCCCGGGGAACCGCCTGCAAACGCCATCAAGGATGTCGTGATCGGCGATCGCGACGAGGACTTCGTGCAGTTCGTCGTCGACGATGTCGCGCGTCGCCGTGATGCCGAGGCATCGCTCTACTCTCGCGGTTAATCTAGTTGATATCGCCAAGCCTTGGCTCTTGCGAAGGGCGCAAAGGCCCTGCGTCGCTGTCGCAGTTGACGCACCTGAGCGCGACTGATCAAAGGGCAGGGTAAACGCGACACTCTCGGGCTCGTGACCCGCAGAACCCAGTATTCGTGCGGACGCTGAGCGGGCGCGTCCGGCTTACGGAACGGCGGGATACAGCGGAGCGGGCGCGCTGAGGAAGGTCTCGCCGTGTAGTTTCGCAGAGGGCCGTGCGGTTCTTTGGGCGGCCGCGGCCCGGTTAGTCGTCTTCGGGTGACGCAGCGAACGCCGTCTTGGTGGAGGAGTACCAGTCCATTGATCGTTTTGGGTGCTTCCAACGATCTTTCATATCCTTGTGCGCTTGCTCGTGGGTGGTGTCTCCGGCCTTGACGGCGTCTTTGAGGTGGCGGTCCTGGGCCTTGATTACCTCATCAGCAGTATTGCCGTGCAACGGTTCTTCGCACGGGCCGCCCAGCTGGCGGCAGGTCATTGTTTTCATCGACTCGAATCCTAACTGTGAACGCGTTGCCCCGTTTGAGGTTTGCTACCTGTATAACGATGCAACGCCAGCAAGTGTGACCGCTGACAACGGGTTCGATTGTTGCAGGCGGCCGGTCAGCCCCGCTGTCCTCCTGCGTCGCGGCGGATGAGGTGTTCCAAAACGGCCGGATCGGCGCGGAAATCGATCCGAGACACAACCCCGCCGACGACCCTGAAATCAAACGCGACCCGCGGCGAGCCACGATGAAACCAGGCCGCGCCCGGGCGGCCGTCGATGAACACCGGCAACGCGGCTTTGGCCGCGCCGTTGAACATCGTCGCGACGGCGCTCCGTCCTTCTATCCGGGTGGGGGTTCCCGCCGAGATCGCCGCTTCATCACCGGCAACCACTACTCCCGGCGCCAGCAGGGCCAAGAGCTGCTCAAAATCGCCCTGTCGTGCGGCGGCGAGGAACGCGTCCACGACTTCCCAGTCAGCTCGGCGGCGCTGCACGCCCTGCGGGCGGACCTTGCTACGCGCTCTCGAGGCGAGCTTGCGGGCGGCGGCGGGAGTGGTGCTGAGGATCGCGGCGATCGTGGAGAAATCAAAGCTGAAGCTGTCGTGGAGCACGAACGCGACCCGCTCGCTGGGCGTGAGGCGGTCCAAGACCACCTGGAGCGCAATGCCAACCGTGTCGGCCAGGGCAAATGCATCGGCGGGATCTTCAATCAGCGAAGGGAAAGCCATGTCGTCGACCAGGATCGGTTTCGGGGCGCGCAGCCTGTCCAAACAGAGCCGCGTGGTCACCGTGGTCAGCCAGCCGGGCAGGTTGTCAATGACAGCCTCGGTGGAGTGAAGGCGCAGCCAGGTTCGCTGGACGATGTCTTCGGCCTCTGCGTTGTCCCGCAGGATCCGCCCGGCAATACGCAACAACCGGGGGCGCTCCCGCTCGAAAGCTGCAGTCTCGTCCATCCGCGTCACGCTTCCTTCCGGGGTCTCATACTATGGGTGACGTGCGGGCTGCGCCCGGTGTGACAGAGAGGTAGCGGAGATTCCGATGACATCGATTGATTAAATCATTGCCGCGTTGGGTGGCTGGCGAGGCGACATGCTGGCCCGCATTCGCGGCTTGATCCTTGAGGCCGAACCGAACGTGGTCGAAGAGACCAAATGGAAGAAGACGACAAACCCGCTCGGCGTGCCGACCTGGAGCCTCGATGGGCTCATCTGCACCGGGGAGACCTACAAGGACAAGGTCAAACTCACCTTCGCGAAAGGCGCCTCGCTCCACGACGCGGATGAACTCTTCAACGCCAGCCAGACCGCCAGAGTGAGGCGAGCCATCGACCTACACGAGGGCGACAAGATAAACGCCACAGCATTCCAAGCGCTCGTCCGCGCAGCGGCAGCGCTCAACAAGTCATAGACGAGCGCACCCCGATCCTCGTTGGCTGCCCACGTGGATCGCTGTGATCGACCGGAAGAGGTTCCTCTCTGACACGACCTCAGGGCATTGGGCAGTTATATGGATCAGCGCTAGATCTGTCGCATTGGTCGTCCCCCTTGCGGACAGCATATTTGGCGACGGCGACCGCGATTCCTGGCTGGCTTTATTGACTCGGCCCGCGCAGGAGCCTTGAACTTAGTACGTCTTGGATCGAGTCCTCCGGATGTTCGTAGGTGTGCCGATCGGCGTGTTCGATCACCATGATGTTGGACATTGTCGCCAATCGTTGCGGACCTTGCCAGAGAAGATCATCGCCCTTTTGAATCTTGGCTTTGGCAGGGAGAATCTGGAGAAGGGTGAAGCGATCGAGCGGGATGTGCACGAGTGGAGCGGAGAGAAGGTGAAGTCCTGGCTCCCGAATGTTTTCTCGGATCGGAACGATTGGGCAGTCGGAGGTTACAAGGACTGGATCGTCAAATCGGAACAGATGCCAAGGGCGTTCGAAGAGCTTTTTTGAAGCGTCGAAGACAAGATTCCTAAACCAGCCGACGTGAGCGTTCCGTGGTTGGGAGCCCTCCGGTACATAATAAGCGAGCGTTTCTGCCCATTTGCTATCTATTTCTTCATCGGTCCAGCCCAATACCCGGATCTCATCGCGCAGGCGGTTTACCGACGATTCGTCTAGAGACGATCGAAGGCTGTTCATTTGCGCCTCCAAAAAGCCGCGGGATCGTGGGGTCCTGAGATACTGTGCGCTCACCCACAAGGAGAGTCGCTGGCGCGATCTGTCGTTAAGGGGCCAACGACGAGCTGTGAGAACCTCGTTCAGTGCCCGAGCCGCGTCTGACTCGATTCGGCCGAGAATGTCTTCAAAGCCGTCCAATTCGACCCCATGCTTGTCATCGATTGTGTAGAGATCCTTGATGACCGTTGCATGCCGTACTGGTACCAGTAAGCCTCGCTGCGTGTTCATCGACCATTCGCGGACCATTCGTTCTCCGTCTGCAAAGCGACGCAGATAGAACTGCGGGACCACGTGATGGGCGTGCTTGGCTGCCACTGAACAAAACTACCGAGCAGCGTCCCGATCCTGAGACTTAGCGCGCAATCTCAATGAGGGTCTGGAGCGCTTCACATCGAAAGGTTCCCTTGCGGGCACTTCCGCGAGATACCGCGCCGTCGGCGGATTCAGCCGTTCGGGCGCCCGTCAGCCGTTGCGCTTTCGGGCGTTGGCTGCACTGTTGCTAACTGTAGTTTCTATGAGGTTCTCGCATTTAACTCACGCCGTGCTGGTTCACAAAGTCCATAGGAACTACAGCTGATCGGACTCAATATTGGGTTCCACGTAACGAGCAGCTAATCCGAGGTTGTCCCGCGAGCCACTCGTGTCCACTATCTGCACGGCATGATTCATGTCCGGAGAGCTGCTCATGATCGAGTCGAGCAGCTTCGCTTCTTCCGGAGAGACGAGAACCGCCAGCGCTTTCCCATGCCGGGTAAGAGTGATGCGTTCGTGCCCGTAAACGACTTCGTTGACAAGATTCGACAAATCCGCGCGAGCTTGAGTAACAGGAACTTCTTTCATCATCGTCTCGCATTCTGTACAAAATGTACATTCTTGGATTTAGACTAATCCGTACATTCTGTACATCTCAAGCGTAAGGGGAACCATGACGAATGCCCAAGCAGCTTTGCGGGCTCGCTACGTCCAATTCTGGATCGCGGCGACAGTGTCGGCGCTCGGCGACGGCGTGCGAGTTGCAGTTCTTCCGCTCTTGGCAGCATCAAGCACTCGGGATCCTGTGGCCATTGCCATCGTGACTGCGGCAGGTTTCTTGCCATGGCCTGTCCTTGGACTGCTCGGAGGAGCCGTATCGGACCGTTTCGACCGGCGCCGACTGATGTGGATAGTCAACGCCACTCGGGCCTTGATCGTCGCCGCAGCCAGCGTGAACCTTCTCTCAGAAAGGACACTTCCCATTGCAGCGCTCGCGATTCTCGCATTCACGCTCGGAACGGCCGAAACCGTGTACGACAACGCAGCCGTCGGATTCCTCCCCCAGCTGCTCCCGACCGAGCTGCTCCCGATTGGGAATTCGCGCCTATTCACGAGCCAACTCAGCGCCACACAGCTCGTAGGGCCACCCTTGGGAGGCCTTCTCTTCGCCCTCGGTGCAGGCATCCCCCTCGCACTGGACTCGATCAGCTTCGCCCTCAGCGCCCTACTCATTGCCTTTATGCCGCGCACGCCGCCGGGAGTACCTCACGTGCGGAAGAATCTTCGGCGCGACATCGCCGAAGGGCTCACCTGGCTCTGGCGCAATCCCACGCTCCAAGCCATGGCATTCATCACCACCGCTCTCGGCGCCATCAGCGGCGCACTCCTGGCCATGCTCGTGATCTACGCACGCCAGCAGCTACACCTGACGAGTTTCGGTTACGGCCTCCTCCTTGGAGCGTTCGCGATTGGCAGTGTCAGCGGCGCTCTGGCCGCCCCACGCGTCATGCGCCGATGGCCTCTTCCTCAGGTCTTAGCCGGAACTGTTCTTGTTGCCACCGTCATCTTTGCTTGCCTGGCAGCAACCTCGAACTCCATCGTCGCCGCGTTGCTACTCGCCGCTTTAGGAGTCGCCGTGAGCACCTGGAATATCGCCTCGGTCACCACACGACAACGCATCGTTCCCAACCGACTCCTCGGTCGCGTGAGTAGCGCCTACCGAGCCAGCGCCCTCACCTTCACTACGCTCGGAGCACTAGGGGCAGGGGTTCTCACTGCAACAACATCTGTTGCGGCAACCTTTTGGGCGTGCTCTGCCCTAGCGCTCGTGGGACTCGGTATGGGCGCACGAGGACTCGTAAAAATTCACGATGACAACTGAAAATCCTTCGCTCCCCGGGAGCGACCAGCATTCTTCACTCGCCATTGTTCGCTCGTTGTGACCATTCACAGATCGAAAAAGGTGCCCGTAAGAGGCTCGGCTTTCGGACACGACTGTCGTAACCAGCCCCGGTCAATAGAATTGCGTTTGTCCTGCGCCGGCCGGACCGGTCAAGCCCCGTGAGGAACCATGACATCTGACAACCGCCTCGAATTCGATCTCGCCACTATTTTTACGGCCCGAGATCGCGACGATATGGAACCCACCATCCGGGCCCTACTCACAATCCTCGACGAGTATCCCGAGGAACCGTCGGTGCTGTACGAGGTTGGCGGCGCATACGACACTGCTGGCCAAGAAGAAGCAGCCCTCGGCTACTACGAGCACGCGCTCGGCAACGGTCTCCACGGCGACATGCTGCGCAAATGCTATCTCCAGTACGGAAGTACCCTCCGCAATCTCGGCAGGATCAACGCTTCAGTCGCTGTCTTCGCTCGTGCCCGAACCGAGTTCCCCGACTCCGAATCGCTGGCGATCTTTGAGGCACTCACTCTTCACGCGGCAGGCCGCCCGAGTGCGGCCTTGGGGTACGTGCTTGAATTAATCGCGGACCGCTTCCAGTCTGAGGAAGTCACGCGTTACGACGCGGCGATCCGCGGTAATGCCGCGTACCTCATTGCCCTCGACTCCCCGGATACTTCGGATGTGACGAAAGCCCAGTAGAGGTTCCCCTTCTGGGCTTCGCAGAAATGAGAAAATTGGATCATGACTGTGGGAACCGGCGATTTCGAGTTGACCATGGACGAACTGCGAGTCGTGGCACGCTTTGTGGTGGAGGCAGCAGAGGAAGTGCTTCCGGTGTTTGAGGCCGCCCATCCAGATGACCCTCAGCCACGCGCGGCCGTCGACGCTGCGTGGGAGTTTGTCAACGGCGCAAAGAAGACCAACCTGCAGCGTGTCACAGCTTCAGACGCACACCGCGCCGCACAAGAAGCCGCCACCGAATCAGGACGGCTTGCCGCGCGCACCGCGGGCGACGCCGCAGCCGCCGCCTACCTGCACCCAATTGCGAAAGCCACTCAGGTGAGTCACATCCTGCGCGGTCCCGCAAGTGCGGCGCGTATCGCTGAGTTGGTCGCGGGTGACAATCCCGAGGTTGGCGACAACTTCGTTGAGCGAGCCAAAAACCACGCCACCCCAGGCCTGATTGATGTTCTCAGCCGTTATCCAAAAGCACCAACGGGAAAGAGTCGCGTCGATCACCTTATGAGCAAGTTGGACTCCAAGCTACGCAAATCCCGCTGAGGGTTCCGCGAGCGGACACCTTACGGATACTCCTGGACGTCGACGAGCCAGCCCTCCAGTGAGCGTCGGTGTTGCTCGGGCGGTAGGACAGCAAACTCTTCGACGTCAGGTTCGGCGTCTTCATCGATGCGCAGCCGAACGCCCTGAGCCGGGGCCAACATCGCTGTATTCGCAACTGGCACGATCTCGATCATGTATCGAGAGGGCGAAGTCCCCAGGAACGTACCATTACCGAGGTCGCGGCCAACCTTCGGCCACTCGTCGCCGTCCGCCGGCATGATCGATTCGGGCGGCGCGCCGTGGCCGGGCCGACGTAGCGACCGACGCTCGATGACGTCCTGCGTGACCGCGTGCACTGCAAGGACCCTGCCGCGCACACGATCGGTGAACTCTTCCTCATGGTGCGACTCCATCGCGTCTACCGTGGCCATGAGTTCCGGTCCGAGCATGTCAGCGAGACCAGCAGGCGGCGTTCGCGTCTCGATACCGAAGTCCACCCCATCGCCGATGGCAAAAGCATCGCCGCAGCACGCCCATTCCCATTCCGTCAGCCACACGCGCGTCATAACCCCACGCTAGCCCAACGCCCAAACAGCGACTCGGCCTGCGCTTTAAGGGATCCACGACCGGAACGTTGCAGCTGTCTCGCTCAGGGTTCCCCCGAGAAACAGTTCAAAACGGGGTTTGGGCAATTGCGGCAGTGTGGCACCGGGACGGAGTTGTGGGAATGTTGACCAATGGGGGAATCTAGTGCTGGGTGTCGACAGCGAAGCACTGGTTCAGGTCGTTCACGGTGAGCGCTCGTGGAGCAGTCGGCTCGATGATGGCGGCGACTCTGGTTTCCAGGGCGCTGGGCTTTGCGAAGGCCATTCTACTGGTGGCCGCCGTCGGCGGAACAAGTACGGCCGTCGCTGGTCAAACGTTTGAAATCGCGAACTCGGCGCCGACCTATCTGTTCGCCTTGATCGCCGGCGGCGTCCTCGGCGCCGTACTTGTTCCCCAGATCGTTCGGAACCTGCACGCTGGCCCCGCGGGTCAGGAAGACACTGACCGCCTTCTGACGATCATCCTTATCGGTGGGGCCGGCGCCACGGTCGTTCTTACCTTGTGTGCGCCGGGCATCGTCTGGATCTACGCCACGACGTGGTCCGCGCCGTGGCTAGGGCTTGCTACGTCGATGGCGTATTGGTGCCTGCCGCAAATTTTCTTTCTCATCGCCTTCGCCGTCTTGTCGCAGGTGTTGAACGCGCGCGGCGTGTTCGGTGCCCCAGCCTGGGCACCTGCAATCTCGAACGTCTTTGGCATCGGCGGCATCCTGGTGTTCCTCGTCGCTTTGCCCTCCGGACTGGGTGACGCTGGCTCGTGGACCCCACTGATGGTCGCGGTCCTCAGCGGGGCCGCGACCTTGGCCATCGCCGTCCAGTCCCTTTTGTTGCTGATTCCGCTGCGTTGCATCGGTTTCCGTCTGCGCTTCCGATGGGGCTTTGCCGGTCTCGGCCACATGTCCTCGCTGGCCGGCTGGACTCTGGGCGGGGTGTTTGCCAGTCAAGTGGCCTACCTGGTGACGGCGAACGTAGCCAGCAGCGCCGGAGAGTCACTCAACCAATTAGGCATCGACGGGCCAAGCCTGAACTCCCTCTCGATCGCATACCTGCTAATACTTCTGCCCCATGGAATTGTGACCGTGTCATTGACCACGGTCCTCTATACACGCATGAGCGGGGCGGCCGCACGCAACAACTTCGTTGAAGTCGAGTCCCTCTCCAATCTCGCGCTCCGACCTGTCGCGTATGTGTCACTCGCCGCCGCGGCAGTTTTCGTCGCTGTCGGGCCGATTCTGACTGAGGCGATCTTCGGCACGCCCCTCATCGGCCACGTCTTGCAGGTGCTGGCGGTCGGCCTCGTCGGCTTCAGCCAGGCCTACGTCCTCAACCGGACATCTTTCACGCTGCAAGACGCCCGAGGCCCGTTCATCACACAACTCACCATCGCCGTGCTATCTGCAGCCGGTGCGCTGGCAGCGGCGATCCTGCTGCCCCCGCAGCTGACCGTGATCGGAATCGCCGCCGGCATCTCGATCGCAAACATTGCCGGATGGTCGACAGCTCACGTCCTACTCCGACGAACTTTCCGAAAACGCGGACACGAACCCGACTCCGAGCCGGCCGCGGTGTGGGGTCTGACCCGGCTCTTGGCCACGGCAATGATCAGCGCCGCAGCCGGGCTGGCCACGACGACTATCATCGGCACACCAGCCAGCTTCATCGGAAGGGCCCTGATTTTCCTTCTCGCCGCCTTGATCGTCAGCGGGGTGTTTGTTGGGATCAGTTGGCTCTTGGGCGACCGTACAATCAAAGATCTCCGGCGGTAGCCGCAGCAAGAACTGTTTCCGCGATCCGACCGCCATTCTCAGATGCGTAAGCTTCCATCGGGAATCCCGTTGAGGGTTCCCCTCTCGAAGACGAGCGATTGCTCTTAGCCCCCGATTTGAACGAAAGTACGCAAAGGAGTCGGGCTGAAGTCACTTCCTTCGACGAAGCCCAGGGATTCGTAGAATGCGCGCTGGCCAGATTCGTCATCGGTTAGAAGTACCTTCTGTCGAACGTGGACGTAGCGCTCCAGGACCTTTTCTACCAGGGCCTTGCCGAGGCCGGCGCGTTGTTGACTGGGGCTCACAAGGATGTCTTGGAGATAACAAATAGTGCTGTCGTCGGAGACGACGCGGGCCAATCCCACAAGTTCGCCGTCCGCGTTCCTCGCCGTCAGGACGTACGACGACTGCTCCAGCGCACGGACAAGGGCATCTGGGTCGCTCGCGTACGCCGTCCACCCGACGCTTGAATAGAGACCAACGAGATCATGTCGCAGGAGGTGCTTCGACTCGGAAAAGGTAAAGGTGGGCATGGGACATGCTGTCACACGTCTATGCGGGCCCAAGCAATGTCCCGCTGACGGTTCGTGATGGGGCGTGCAGACTCCCCGTATCCCCCCTGTGCGCGCTCTTCTGTTGCGCGTCGTCGGCGCATGCCCCGGCCGGGTAGGCCGGACCGTAGACTCACACTGTACGAGCTGGCGATTGGCAGAGTCGCCAAGCACAGCCGTGACCGAAGGAGGGGGTGCTCTTGCGTCGATCTGGTCGCTTTCCTAGGGCGTGGACATTAGCCGTGGCTGCATCTATGGCGTCCGTCTGCGTATCTCTCACTGGATGCGCGTCGACGACGGGCGCGGATTCGGCGAGCCTGGATTCGATCGCCGAGCTCGCGAGAGCTGTTGGTATCACTCCTGAACTCGTGTACACGACTGAGGTAGACGGCTACGATCTCGCACCGCAGTCGGTCGGGCCGGGTGCTGCAGACGGGATGTCGGCTACCTGGTTCAACAGCAGCACGGGTGCGATGCTGACCATCCGTAGCGATTCCGGGGAACTCACGGAAGCGTCGTGTGCTGCGACACCCCTTTGGGATACGCCCGGCGGAGCGGTGACGTGTGCCAATGAGGATGGCGTCTGGCATCGGTCGGCTGGAGGCATCCACGAGTACGTCGCGGTGCGAGACGGTGCGCTGATCTGGGTATCCGGAATGAACGACGCGTCGCCAGCGAATCTTCTGACAGCCGCGAAGAAAGTGCACGTGCCATCGGATGCGGAACTCGAACTGCTCTTCTCCGACGTTCCCAAGACCCCGGGCGAACCGGTGGAGCGCGGAGACCTACCTGAGGATGGCGACGGTGCGCCGATCGATCCGACCGGGCCGGGTGGTTAGTTCCACTCCGCCGAATGCGGCCGCTTGCCGGGCCGCTCCTCATATCTCTAGCCCTAATCCTCGTGGCCGGCGAGGCGCCGTCTGAGCTCTAAGTTCTCACCCTGCGCCTTGGCCAGCGCGAGTTGGAGCTGGCTCAGTTTCCTCCGGTAGGCCTCGCGTTCGGATTTCAGCCGGGCCGAAAGACCGCAAGGCAGCGGACGTGCTGGGGCGCTCGTCCGCTCCCGGCGCGGTTACGCGGAGGAGGTGTTTGCTTCGAAGCTGTTCGATACCGGCGTCACCCCTGATGACATCCGACCAAACCAGCGCCGCCCTCGGCATTAAGCGGGACGTTCACCGGACGGTAAACCGCGACAGTCGGCATCGCTTGTCGACGCTCTTTGAAAAGTACACCGTGGGCGTTATTGTCCTGCTTCTCGAATACTAAGTGACCACGTGGGCGCGGAGTGTCAGATGGGAACGGCTTTGGGCCGAGGTGACGTTCGCGTTCGGTTTCACGTCAGATCGTCCCGGTGGGGGTTCCCGTTGCGGGCGACTTGCTCAGCGAATCGACTTGAGCGGAATTACGCTTCAACGCGCCCGCTGGTCGTCCGGCTTTCGGGCACATCGAATGAATCGGAGGGCCCCATTCTCGGACTATGGCCACAGCGGGTGTGCGGAGTGCTTCAGGTCGAACATGGCGCTTACCCCGCCGAGGGCAGCGACGCTAACCAGGTGTTGATATCCGGTCCCAATATTGTGGCTTCAGTAGGAGCAAGCAGCACCCCCTCAGAGAGCGCGTTTAACGAGGGGCTGGCTGACCGCACCGGCCGCGAGTCCCCGCTCCGGGCTAGTACCCGGGAGGTGAGTTCAGGAAGTCGGATCCGCTCGGGCCCGGTGATGGTCTTGACGACCGAACCCGGCGCATTGAGGGCCGTGTCCACAAGGACCTTTGCGACAGCGTCAGCAGCGATCGGCTGAATGAGCCAGTCCTGGACAAGCACTTCGCTGTCCAGAAAGGAGACTGCCGAGGGGTTTGTCGCGAATTCATACCACTGCGTGGACTTCACGATGGTCGACTGAATTGGGCCGGCTGCAACAATTTCTTCTTGTGCGCGCTTTGCCGCGTAGTAGGGGAAATCGTCAAAAACGGGGTCTTCCACTCCGGCGATGGATAGAAACACCAGGTGGCCTACTCTTTGAGTGACACAATTCTTTACAACGTTCTGAGTCGCAGTGGTGAGCGCCTCGTGCAGTCCCATCGTGGCGTCCTGGGGGAACGTATTGGAGGCGTCGATCACCACATCGACTCCGCGCAGTGCATCACTTAGTCCCTTGCCGGAGATTAGATCTACGCCAGCCGAACGGGACACTTCAACCACGGAAATGCCCTTCTTCGCAAGTAGGTTTACCGTGCGCGTGCCGGCGGTTCCGGTAGCTCCCAACACTGCGATCTTCATAAAATTGGACCAACTTTCACGTTCTTATTCTCAACGAATTCGTTCAGATTCTTGCTGCTGACTGCGTCGACACCTTGGACGAGATCTGTGATCGAAACGGCGGCTAAGCTATGTCGCCACGCCTGCTCGGCCGTCCACATCGCGGCCGCAATGGCACACGATCCACTCGCGCGAATCTCGGCAGAATGCGGTTGAAACAACCCGTCGCACCGTATTTCCGTGCATCGGAATATCGGTCCACCGCCTTCGAGCGCTTCAACGACGTCAGCAAGAGTGATCTCAGATGCGGGACGTGACAACGTAAATCCTCCGGCCGATCCGGGCATCGAAATCAGCAAGCCGTGCCGTGTCAGAGCCTGGAGATGTTTATTCAAGTAGGTCGGCGAGAGGCCATAGACCTCCGCCAAGGTCGAATTTGCGACAGGGTGATCTTCGGTCAATCGTTCCAAGACGACAAGGCAATGCGCGGCCCACTCGACCCCTTTTGGAAGCTGCATGATGTCGAGCCTATCAACCTGGACATTTTATATCCAGATTGAAGCAGGTCGATGCAAGGGGTTCACTCTTCAGTGAACCGTTCCTTCTCTCGGGCGCTGTCGGCGTGATCGCGGCCCTCGCACGGCCTTCGCCGCAGCCCGATTGATCCACGGCGGCGTCAGCATCGGGCCAACAACGATTCGGATTCGCAGAATCCAAGTCCCGTAGACGGTTCGGCTTACGGGCAGTGACCAAGCCGATTCAGGTCGCTGACTCCGGTCGAATTCCTCACCTGCGACGAGCTAGCCGTCGCGCGTTCCTCGTTTGCGTCCCAGCATCTGTCGCCACCGATAAGTTGACAGCCATGAGTATCTTCCTTGTCGGAGGCGGCCCGGACACCGCTACTTCCTCCGAGATATTTGACCAGTTTGTTGACGAGGTACTTGAGCGAGGAGCGACGAGACACCGGGTTCCGAAAATCGTCGTCGTTATCTTTGACGAGGGAGGAAGCGCGACGCACTTTCTACCGGCCTACACAGCACCGCTCGAAAGCCGCATGCCGTGCGAAATCCGACCAGTGTTGGTCTGCCGTGACAAACAGGTGGAATCGGCCAGCTTCGATGACGTCGATGCGATCCTTGTCGCAGGCGGCCCGACACCCGCCTATTTGAATGCTCTCCAGACATCGATCGACGCGATCGCGAGGGCGATCGTACAAGGAGCGTCCTACATCGGGTTTTCGGCGGGCGCGATGATCGCACCGAAGGTGGCCTTGATTGGGGGGTACACGATGAATGGAACAGAAGTCTGCACCGAAGAATGGGCGGAAGGGCTCGCGGAGATAACGCTGAAGGCTGGCCTTGGCGTGGTCCCATTCACGGTCGACGTTCACGCAGCCCAGGCCGGAACCCTCGGTCGGGCACTCTCCGTAGTCGTCAATGGTCTCGCTGATCGGGTCGTTGCCATTGACGAGAACACGGCGGTTGTCACAACGCTCCACGACCCTGCCAGCATCAGGATCGTCGGGGGCGGCAATGCGTGGACGTTCGAAGCATCTGATGGGCAAGTCACAAGTTCGATTCGGAGGGCGAATTAATCTCGTCCATTGGCGGTACCTTTTCCGACGGGTTCCGCGCCCGTAAGGGTTCCTCTCTGACACGGCCTCAGGGCATTGGGCAGTTATATGGATCAGCGCTAGATCTGTCGCATTGGTCGTCCGGCTTGCGGAACGGCGGAGCAGCGCGCGCGTAACGACAGAATCTGTTTACCCAGTGTCGGAGGTGTGCTGGCCGGGTTCATGGAACGGGTGAGCGAGAAGACTGGAGCGCGCGGCGACTTCCGCGTCGAGAGCAAAATCTTCTTTTCACCGCGTCACGGGCAGGCGTCGCTCAGCTTCATGGCCGCGAGCGGACTCGCCGAGCTATCGCGGGCGATAGGTAAAGTACGGGCGATGCTGCTTCATCATGAACACTGCGAGTCAAGTGTTGATTCTGAGCCCGTGACCATCGCAATCCTGCTAACGCCACGCGGTCGCTCCGGAGGCCACTGGGACACAACTGTGATCCGGTTGCGGGACTAATCAACGCTGGACGCGGCCGAAAAGGCTGGCTATCGGGGATTCGTGGCGGCAGGTTCACTGGTGCTGCCGACTGGTGTCTGCCGGTGAACGCTCACTATCCGTCCACCACCGTGGCCGCTGTCGCGCCCGCAAAATCGATGGTCATCGACTGGAAGAACCCCGGGAAGAAAATCCCCGACGGGCGTGGCTTCAACGAGGTGTCGGTTGCCGTCGTCACCGAGCCGCGATAACCAAGGGCTGCCGCACCTGAATTCTCGAGAAGTTGCGCCGGCGTCGGCCCAGTTCGGGGTGCTGGGTACGGTGCCGGCAATCGATCAGTCGTGCTGCCATGGCGCGCAGCCGCGACATGAAACACCGATGCATAGACCCACGAAATCATCCATGCTTCCGCCAGGACCGCAGGCGGATCGACACGCAGCGACGTCGCTTCGAGCCCCTGCTTCCGGGGTGGATACGGCCGCGCGAGATATGTGACCAACGGACGGTCGAAAATGACGATGGATTTGCCGGGGCCAAAGCTACTCAGGGGAACTTCTCCGTCTTCACCGGGTCCGGGACCCGTCATCAGTTCTAGGCGCACGTCATCCCGTGTCCGGATTGCGAGGCCGTGCTTCAACTTGTTATGGGCCGCGTTTACAGTCAACTCGTTGTCTGTAAGGAGCTGCGCTGCCCGCAGTACCCAAGCCCACGCCACCCCAAACGCCTCAATATCAGCCGCACTCTGCACCGATTTAGGTGGAAGGAACGCTTTTGCAAATGCACCGACGTCTGAGTTCATCGCGGCTGCCAGCTCATCTGTCACCTCATGAAGGCCAATAGGGCCGTCGGTGAGAGTGGCCCAAGTGCAAGCAGCGTCCCCGGTTCGAGGCCTTGCGACGACCACCGCGTGAAGCATTCGGATAAGCGCTTCTGCTGCATGGTGGCGAACCGAAACAGAATCGAGTGCCACTTGGAGGTCTCGGTCGCTGTCCCCGTGCTCCAAGATATTCGCCAGCTCCAGATCGCCAAGCGCCTTGAGAAACCCAACCGCGTCACCGGCAGTGACCTCGTTCTGCTCGCTGCTTGCACTGAGAAGTGCCGATATTCGCGCGGAGAAGTAGGCCAGCGGACGTGCCTGAAAGAACTCGTCATCAAGGATCTTTGCCTGCTCGGATGTGAGGGCTGACCCGCCCGGGATGATGTGCAACATGCACCTGATTATCCCGTCAGAGAGCCACCGAGTCGACAAAGCAGTCGCACACCGCTTGCTCGTCACAGTAGATAATGACTTCACCGCCGGCCACCAGCTCGCGGATCGCTCCGGAGAGCAGCTGTCTCTCCCGTTCTGCACCGCGGACGACGCATCGACGCGTAATAACCACAACGAAACCTAGTCGATCCATCTCCAAGACAGCACGGTCCGATTCCCGGACGGGGTTCCCGTTTGGAGCATGGCGGAGCTCGCTTGCGGCTCGCCCGTTTCGTATAAGCGAGCGCAACGAGCATCGGCACCGGGACAGCGTTCAGCGGTCTTGCCCCGTGCGTCGGCGGCTCACCCGCCGGAAAGAGCGGACACCTCCGACGATGGCGGCGAGCCCGCCGATCATTCCGCCTATGACCGCGCCCTGGGCCATTCCGCCCAAGAACCCCTCGCCTGGGGTCACCTCGAGCGATGGCGTGGGCAGCATCGGCTCCCCCGTGAGTACCGTGTAGGTCATCGCGGCGAAGGTCAGCACCATCGCGACGCCGTAGATCATGATGCCGACCATTGTCGATCGGGCGCCAGCGTTCTCGGCGAGCTTCTGGAGGTTGACGTTCCGCCGACTCGCATACCACAAGGCCGCGACCGACGGCACGACGGTCACGACCAGCAGGACAACCGGCAGGAGAATGAGCCCGAAAAGTGAGGCGACGAGGGCTGCCAAGAGTCCGACGTAGAGCCCGGCCGTCAGTCCGAAGGCACTCGACTCCATTGACACGGCGCGTTCGCGTTCGTCGCCATATGCCGGGCTGTCGAGGTCCATGACCCGCTCTGTCCATCGGTCCAGCAAGTTTCGTCTGCGCGTCATGTGTCAGCTCCTGTCTCGTTCGTGAAAAGTTCTTCGACGGTCCCACCCAGGGCACGGGCGATCCGCAACGCGAGATACACAGATGGGGCATAGTCGCCTTGTTCAATGGCGATGATGGTCTGCCGGCTCACGTTCACCTGCTCGGCGAGCTCGGCTTGGGTGATCCGCCGCTCCTTGCGGCGCTCCCGCACCGGGTTCGCCGTGGCGGAAGCGGAATCGTGGGGACACATACACATATGTTAAGGATCATTGACATCCAATGTCAAGTATCATTGTCATCTGAGTGCGCTGCGGGAGAGCGTTTTTCGACGCTGGTCGCGCTAGACGCTCCAACAGATAGTCGCGCTCACGGTTGCCCTTCCGAGTCGCAACCGGACGCCGTCCTCGATATTTTCAAGCGACGGCGTGGGGATGTGTCCAGCCGGAGATCACCCCATAATGTCAACGTCGCCTTGACGGTAGGCTGAATGTCAATGTATCCTTGACGCATGAACTCGTTGACAAAGATTCGCACTGCGCGAACCGCCCTCTGGGCCCTCTTGGCTTTTGGCATCTGCTTGGTATTGTTTGCGACGTTCATAGGCGCTGGGCTCCCCAGTTTCATCGTGGGCGTAGCTGGTTGGATCGCTCTAATTGCTGGCCTAATTGGACTCGTCTCATTTTTCATCCAGAAGTCCAAAGCAGCTTCGCGATCGGATTCCTGGCGCCCAGCGGACGACGACGAACGATGACCGGAGCAGCCGACGCTGCCTTGTCGGTACAGTTGTCCAAAATTGCAGCCGACAGAGGAGTAGCCCTCAGTAACCGTGACGAGGATCAATCCCCTGACTTCCTATTGCACTCGGTCACTGTCTTCGGGGACCTGGCACGCGTTGCTGCGCAGCTGCAATCTGAAGCCGTGGCATCAGCCCAGGAATCGGGACTGAGTTGGGCGAAGATTGGCAAAGCCCTAGGAACGTCCCGGCAGGCAGCCCAGCAGCGTTTCGATAGCCGTCGCAACACCCCCGTTGCTAACACCGAAGCCACTCGGATTGTGGGTCCAGTATCGCGCGCCGAGGAAGTCGACCACATAAACGCGGCTGGGCGACGGGGCTGGAAGTTAGTCCGGTCCCTGCACGGCGAACATGTTCTCGAACGGGATGAAGGCTCATGGGAGGTCGCACGCGTCTCCATCTTTTCACCGCGCGCTTTACCCTCGGCCGCCGACGGATGGGAGGCCGCCTCGACTCGGTTCCCTGACTGTTTCTATATTCGGCAGCAGGGTCGCTAAACGGACTCTCTCTTTTTCCGTGCCGTACCCGTCCCGTAGCAGGTTCGGCTTACGAAGACCTCAGGACTCTGCCATTGTCAAAGAATGGACTGGCCCACAACTGAACCCATTGCTTCTGTGCGACTTTTGTTGGAACCGCTGTCGGTGGAGCATGCGCCTTCGATGATCGAGGTTCTGGCCGACCCTGCGCTCTATGAATACACCGGCGGAGAAATACCGTCTCTGACGGTGTTGGAAAAACGCTATGCCGCGCAGGCCGTTGGGCACTCTGATGATGGTTCGCAGTGGTGGTTGAACTGGGTTGTCACACAGCTAGACTCCGGGAAGCCGGTGGGATTTGTACAGGCAACCGTCGAAGACGATGGGTCGAGTCTCGTGGCTGACATCGCTTGGGTCATTTCACCCGACTGGCAAGGGCAAGGAATCGCTTCTGAGGCCGCTCAAGCGATGATCGCCTGGTTGCGATCAAACGAAGTCTGCCGCCTCACAGCGCACATTCATCCCGATCATCAGGCCTCCATGAAGGTGGCGCAAAATCAAGCCTTACACGCGACCTCATCGAAGAAGGATGGTGAAACTCGCTGGGAATCCCAGCAACCCTAGAGCGCCCGTTAGGGGTTCCTCTGTGACACAGCGTCGGCGAAATCGGCCGACGGGTGCTGTGGCCCTAAATCTGTGTCGTTCAACGTCCCTCCTATGGAACGTGGGACGGACCTCTTGGGACGGATCGCGGGAGCCACGTTGAACTTTTCGCAGTTGGCTTGGGTCGCAGTTTGCGCTGTGGTTGACCACGATCGGGGTAATTTGTTCTAGTGATGCTGGATCACGGTCGCGGACGTCCCGAGACCTGTCCACTGTTCGTGTCCGCCTCGCCCATATTTGCGGTGATTTCTCGCAAGGCTGCTATGTGCGCCCGGTAGGCCTTCCGGCCCTTCGTGGTGAGGGCGAGAGAAGTCCGCATGTGGGAATCAATGACGGTCTTTGTGATGTTGACGTAGCCCGCTTCACCCAGCGGCTTCACGTGCTTGCTGAGAACGGAATCGCTGACACCCAGCAGATCACGGATGATGGAAAAGTCCGCGCTCTCGACGGCCGACAGCGCGGCCGTTATGCGCAGCCTGTTGGGTGCATGGATCACTTCATCGAATGCCGCGCGCATCGTTACGTTCCTACTGCTGTGCGATGAAGATCTCGCTCCCACCACCAGGGAACCGCAATCATCACCAGTGGCACTGCGATCGCCAACCCCACGACGGCCCAGAAGTAGTCTGTGTACGTTCCAATGAGGATTCCGGCGATCGGGACCAGCACCATCACGCCGACAAGGATCAGTCGCCCTGCAAGATGCTGACCTGGCTGGGCCAGGAGGCGGCGAACTCCAGCACGCTCGAAGAGCCAGGCCGAAACGATTATGGCAATGAACGCGACGACTGCAACGACGAATGACACCTCTTGTGGGAGTAAAACGGCGGCGGTAATCGCGCCACTGGCTAGTCCGACGATGGCGATGGATGGCCTGATCGAGCGGGCGCGCCGCCGCATGGCACCTTCTGCTGCTTGAGCGGATGCTAATGCATCGCCTGCAGAGATTGGGACCTGTTCTTCGTTTTGCATCGTGACTCCACTTTCCACTTTCTGCTTCGGACTTTCCTTTACGGAAAACCTAGCACTTTCCGCAACGGAAAGCGCACTGCGGGATCAGAGTCTCGATGGTCTCCCGCACCTTGTGCTTCACTATTAATTCCTGATGGGCCCGACGATCAACGTCCTGTAGTGCCCGTGGAAAACGGCTGTCCGCTCCAAAAGCTTTAGTGTCCCGCCGAGGGTTCGGCTTGCGGCAGAACTTTTATCCAGCTTTCACGATACAGGCCAGCGTAATTCCCCATTATTATTCTGCGCCCATGACATCCAAGGTCCTTCGGGGTCATTTAAAGCGCGTAGAAGTTGTCCGCGATGCCGGCCGCTCGGGGTGCGCTGGGGGTCGACCGCGGGCGCGGCTCAGGGAAGAGGCTCCAGCGCGCGAATGACGAGTAGATAGTCTGACTAAATAGTGACACTATGTAGTTATGCGTGCAGCGTTGGAGGAGAAAGTCATGGGCGCCAAACAGTGGTCAAGCGATTGGATGCGGGCAGCCCTCGGCCTGTGCGTGCTGCGCACTCTCGCCGCCGGCCCGACCTACGGGTACGCCATCGCGGCCGCGCTGGAAGAGAACGGATTTGGCACGATCAAAGGCGGCACGCTGTATCCGTTGCTGACTCGCTATGAAGTGGCCGGCTGGATCGCTGTCGAGTGGCGGGTCGGCGCCGGCGGCCCCGAGCGGAAATATCTGTCGCTGACAGATACCGGACGCGACGAGTTGACAACCCAGACCGCCAACTGGCGCGATTTTACGGGCACGGTCCTGGCGCACCTCGACAACACACCCACAAGCAGCACCGCACTGACCACGGAGACGGCTAAATCATGACGACCAGCAATATTCGCGACGCACACGACCGCGACACCGAAAACGAGAAGTGGTTGGAAGGCCTGACCATCGAGCTGCGCCTGCTCGACGTCAATGGAACGCGGATCGGCGACGCCGTGGCGACCGCGCGCGAGTTTCTGGCCGACTCCGGGGCACTAGCGGAAGAATCTTTCGGCAGCGCTCGTTACTACGCCGCGGAGCTGAGCCTTCCGGCAACCGCAGATGCCGCAAAAGGGGTGTGGGGTGCCACCCTGCGCAGCGGGCTTGGCCTGCTCGGGCTGATGGCGCTCATAGAGACGGTCGTTCCGCTCAGGCATCAGACAGACGTGACATTCGGGCTCGGGGTGGTTCTGATTACGATCGCAGTGCTCGCGATAATTGCGTTCCTGCCACGAATCCTCCCCATCATAATCGTCCGGATAGTTTCGCACGGGAAGGGCAGAGCGTTCATTGAGGGGGCGGCAGTTGGGCTTGTCACTACGCTGGTTTTTGTGCTGTTATCCCTGTGGTCAGCGGACCGGATCGTGTTCAGTGTTCCCGCGCTACCGGTCTTCATTGCGGCGGTCGTGCTACTCATCGCCCCGCCTCTGTGGGCCCAGTTTCACCACTCCTATCAGGCTGACCCCATCGTGCCACCCGGCTCCGCGCCGGCCGACACGCCACGGATATCTATCGGCGTCCGGCTATTTCTGGTCGCCACCAACTGGTTGCTCGTCATCGTGAGTGTCATCCTCTGCGCCCTGGAGCTGTTCATGGACACCCTAGCTCGCTGAAACCCGGCGGGGGTGTCCCTAAACAACACGGAATCGTGTAATCCCAACTCGCTACAGGCCGAGGCGGGTGGGCAACGACAGAGTCCAAGGTGTGTCCAATCAGCGCGGTCGAGCGCATCGTGTGCCACACGCGTCGCGGTCGTGATGCGGCGGCTTGAGATCACAAGGAGAACGCGTGGTCCCGTGAGGGATTCCCTGTGCGGGTGTGGAACTCGACCGGCAGCGTCGCAAGAATCCCCGAGCGAGGAAGTAGAAGCAACGCACGGCGTTCACCTCCATCCCGATGAGAGTCCGGAATTCCTCGAATCAGTCTGCGCGGCCCACGGCTTCCGCCGCGTCTATGAAGGCTAACCAGAGACCGCGCAGCGCCTCCCTCTGCGCATGACCGGTCGCCGTGAGCTCATAGACCTTGCGGGCAGGACCAGACTCGCTTTGCTCCCACCGGGCGGCGATTGCTCCTTCGTCCTCGAGTCGGACGAGCGCGGGATACAGTTGCGCGCCTTTGATGGGTTGCAGTCCGGCGGATGCGAGCGATTGAGATATGCCGTATCCGTGGCGTGGTGCGACCGAGAGAACGTTGAGAATGAGCATCGGAAGGGAGGCGCGCTGCCAGGCGGCGGTGCTCATCGCTGCTGCACCCACGGTCGGCGGCTCCAACCTACGAGAGGGGTGACTATGGAACTGAGCAAGAGCAGACTCGCGATGGGGATCGTCAGATTACCCCAGCTCTGCGCAGTGACGACCAGGGCGGTGCCGACGAGGGGCGATCCGGTACCGGCAAGGATCCACAGCCACCAGAGACGTAACCGTGACGTTCGATCGGCGTCGGCAATGTCACGAGCCAACACCAGCGGGTGCCCGTATTCCTCATAAGCTAATTTGTCACTGACGGCCAGAGACTGCTGGATTTCCGAGACATGGCCACGCGCGATGTCTGCTGGTACGAATCGCGCGCGAAGGCCACCCCGCAGGCGTCGCAGCCAGTCAGAGTCGTCCCAACTCGTGCGGAGAACCTGGCGCTGCATCCGGCTCGCCCGCACCAGTATGACGATGCCCGGGGCGATGAGTGCCAGGCCCAAGATCGGGACGGGCACCGCGCGGGCCACGATGTGATCGTTGCCCAGAGCAACTGCGGAGGCGATGCCGGCCAGGGCAATGACGCCTGCCGTCACGAGCACACCCGTCATTGCGACGGATCGTCCCGCCGAGAAGAATGCACGAGCGGCAATCCAGCCCATGAACGGAACTGCGACGCTGACCGCCACCAGGAGGTGCGCAATGTTGAGGTCAGCAGACCAACCACTGCGAAGAGCAAGAAGCAACACCGAGACAACGCCCATGCCGAGCAAGGTGCCGCCAGCGTCTCTCACGGCGTGGTGCGGACCCCCGCCTTCAGATGTTCGCACCGCTTCAGCGGTGGTAGCAAGTTCGAGAACATCTTCCGCTGCGAGCGTGGGGGCATCGCCGAAAAGATGGGCCGCAGGTAGATCTGCTTCCCGGACCGCGTTGAGCAGCTCGCGCTCGCGCTCGTCGAGGGCAATGGCAGGCACATGCTTGCCCGCCATCGACGCTCGATAGCGCGTCACCCACGCCTGGTCGGTCTCAGGCCAGATATCTCCATTCCTCATGATCAAGCATCCTCTATCTAGATCGCAACTGTATCTAGATACAAGCACACTCATCAGAGTGACTGCAAGCCTGCGCGAGCTCCAGCGTCCCGCCTGGGGTTCCCGTGTGACACTATGTCGGCGCACTCGGCCGCCGGGTGGTTTGGCCTCATATCTGTCGCAGTGGGCGTCCGGCGTCCGGGCGCGACAGCTCGGCGTGCTGCGCAGATACTTCTCTAGCTACCGGTCCGGGGAGAATGCAGCCTGAGGGCGGAAACGGTGGCCATTGTGGCGCCGACAAAGATCGGAGCCACGCTGACCGCACCGAATGCCACTGCGTTGAAAGGACTCATTCCAGTGGCATTGGCCGGAGAATATACGATTCGTCCGGTTGCCGCCCACGTTACAGCCCACGCCACGACCGCGATAATGACGATGCCGGCAGTCAGTCCAACAAGCGGCCGGTGCCATCCGATGGCGACCGCGAGTGCACCGACGATAGCGCTCATGGCCAAAGTCAGAGGGTTGATCGTGAGGTTGCTCGGGAACGGAGCGGTCACCGCCAGGACAGTGACGTAGTAGGTCAACACTCCCATCACGATGCCAAGAACCAGCGACACAACCGTCTTGAGAAAAGTGCTTCGTATTCCCATCATCTCAGCGGGAACCTCGGATGAAACCATAATGCCCTCCCCATTTCAGTAGCCTCACCAGTATCCCGGATCTCACAAGGCGTTGCCCATTCGGTACTAGAGCGGGACGTGTCGATCGAGTGACCAGAGAGCCCAATTGATGTGCGGAACCTGCGTGCAATAGTTCGGTTAGGCGTAGCTCTCCGGGCGCGTTCGGCGTCGGACTTGGTGAGCGTAAACCTGGCCCCGTCTGACGTGGCCCTAGGCTGTGACTGGGGGCGCGAGCATCCGTTCTTGAGGAATTTCTACGGGCAAGAGCACGGGGCGAATCATGGAATACATCGAAAGTCGCGTCATCAATGCATCGAGGGCGACGATTGCGAGCATTCTCGCCGATATTCGCCGCCTGCCGGAATGGAATCCCGCGATACTTTCTGTCACAGCGGTCGATCCGGTTGCGCTGCTTGGCAAGCACTATCCGATTCGAGCCAAACTGCCTGGTTCACCCACGATCACTTACGAACAGGTGTCTACGGATTGCGTCGTCTGGCGCCTGGACGGACTACAGGCGCATGAAACCGGGACCTGGAAACTCGTTTCAGTTGCTGATCACAAGACCGAGGTGACCCACACCATCACTCACAGCGGAGCAGTCTTTCGCATGCTTGCCGGTGCCTTTCGGACTGTGCCCGGTCTGAGGCTCGATCGTTTGCAGCGCCGAGCAGAAAACGCTCAGGAGCGCACCAGATCACGGGACGTGAACGATCGTCCCGACGTTTCGGGTTGATTGCTTCAACGGCCTTCATGCGAGCAGGTACACCGTGCATGTAAGTGAATTCGGCCCCTCAGACGGACCTCCGGTGCTTCTGTTACACGGTGGCGGAGTAGCAGGGTGGATGTGGACCTCGCTTCGACGAACCCTCGAAGCGACGTACAAAGTAGTCGTGCCCGATCTTCCGGGCCATGGTCACAGTGCCGATGAGCCGTATCAATCCCACACCGAGACGGCAAACGCTCTCAGCCAGTTACTGGTGCGTGGCGGTTCGAATCCCACGGCAGTCATCGGATTCTCCTTGGGCGCACAGCTCACCATCGAACTCGCATCTCAGTACCCCGAACTCGTAGATCGCGTGATGATAGTCAGCGCCCAGGCAAAAGCGATGCCCTTTGCCGGGCTCACCCTTCGCGCACTCGGGGCCGCTGCACCCTTAGCGCAAAATCGCAGGTTCGCCCGACTTCAGGCCCGGGAGTTGTTTGTACCGGCAGAGTTGATGGAAGAGTACATCGACACGAGTGCTCACATCACCAAAACCACCTTGCTCGCCGCAGTCGGTGACAACATGCGATTCGCGGTACCGCCAACGTGGTCAGAGTTTCACGGTCAAGCATTCGTAATGGTCGGCAGCCGGGAGCGCGCCCTGATGCGTGACTCCGCCAAGATCATTCACGCGGCCCTGCCTAGCAGCGACATGGAAATTGTCCCTGGCCGTGGCCATGGAATACCACTGGAATGCCCAGACTGGTTCAACCCTCGCGTTGCCGCTTGGCTTGCACTGCAGTAGCTGCATCCAGTGCACAGAATCGTGCTCCCGACCGCTTCTTCGTCGCGGACCACTAACCGTGGGGCCGCAGAACAGCATCGCTAAGAGACGGGGTCGCGTCCCTGTCCCGTAGGGGGTTCCGGCTACGGACGCCTGTGTGCCAGGCCGTGACGGGTACGCTGAGCGGTAAGAGAAGTGCGTGAGGGGGCATGGTGCTGCAAGAACTTTACATGATTTGTCATTTTGCGCTCGTTGTTGCCAGCCCGCATCTGACGTTGGGTCATCAGGTTTTCGTCATCATGGTCGCCGTCGGAATTCTCTTGAGCCTCGCCGTGATCGTGGCCCTGTTGGTTTTCGTTGTGGCGCGGGAATTCGACCTGCGCGCGTCGTCCACGAAAAGCGGGGGAGCTCCGCCGCGTTCGCACTTCACACCACAAATAACGCGATGTGGCAGAGGCACTCCTATGCCGCGCGCGCCCACAAGTCAGACGCCCGTCGCCTGACCCTTGATGGAGCACGTCGATTCATCGTGCACCTCTCTTTTGGTAGTCGGCCGGCAGATACAACTGTGCGCCGCTATCTGTAGGAGAAGTAATGCTAGCGACATCAAAAGAGCCGCGACTAGATCCACACCGGAACGTGCACGCGAGGCGAACGCAAGAATTTTTGACGCGCGCCTGGTGGAAACTTAATGACCTCGCAGCTGCGATGTATGTCGGGGCAGCCTCGCTGATCGGCTTCGAAGCTCTTGCGCTGATTCTCGTATTCACCACCGCTTGGCCAATTGCCATCCCTATCGTTGTCGGGCTGCTGGCGCTGCTTTTCTTCGCCCGCCGATTTCTCGTCCGGGTCTGGTGCCTGATCCTGCCGGCTCGGTCTGGAAGCAAAAATCCCGGACCATAGTCCGACGGGAATCGAATCGAATCTGAGAATTTAGCCTCTTTGTGAATTGGCCTCAGAATGCCGTCCCGCAAGGGGTTCCCCTACTGCGACACCTCACTTGGGCGGCGCGAGCTTCTGCAGGACTGCGGCAGGGCCGGGCCTGACAGTACGGTCGGGCTCGGCGTAGTGCGCCTTCGTCGTCGAGGTGGACGTGTGCCCGAGCATGTCGGCCGTTGCCTGCATGCCGAGCTCGTTGGCAAGCAACGTCGCGCCCGTGCGGCGAAACGAATGCGGAGTGATGTCCATCCCCTCGAACCCGGCATTCCGCAGCATTCCCCTGAAGGTGCGCCTCACGTTGTACGGCGTCAGCGGGGTGTTGTTTCGGGAGAAGAACAGCAGGTGCTCTGGGTCGTCGGGATCGAGCAGCGCCAGTCGCTGGCGAATCACGTCGGCCGCGAACTCCGGCACGGGGATGATCCGATTCGACTCGTGCGTCTTGGGGTGCTCCTGGCGGTGCACGGCGGCCCCCTTATGAACGACGATCGTTCCGCTCACGCTCACCTGCGGCGGATCAGCATTCAGGTCGACGTCGCATCGTCGAAACGCGAGCACCTCGCCGATGCGCGTCGCCGTACCGAGCATCACCTCGATGATGTCGCGCACCTGGCCGTCGGGCCGAGGCCCCATCCTGCCCTCTTGCGAGCGCCACTCGCGCGCCGCGAGTCGGATGGCGGCTATCTGCTCTGTCGTCAGCGCCTTCGGGGGTATGCGGAGGCTTCTTCATGCGCGAGGCCTCTGTGACGGGATTGCGTGCAATGATCTCTCGTCGAACGGCGAAGGCCATGATCATGCCCAGGATCGTGCGTGAGCGCTTCGCCTGGGTGTACGACTTCTCGCGCTGCTGCTTGAGATAGCGCTCAACCCGGCCGACACTCACCTCTCGAATTGTGAAGTGCTCGAAAAAGGGCAGCACCAGTGTTCCCAGTTGACGCTGATACGTCTCTTTGGTGCCTTGAGAACGGTCAACGTCGTGCTCGACGTCGTCGAGCCAGGCGGCGGCGAGCAACGGGAACGGCGACCCTGCGTTCAGAGCGTCGTCGAGTCCACCGGCACGCATCCGTGCGGCCAGGTCGACCTTGAGCGCGGCTTGCGCAGCGTTTCGACTCGAGCTGGTCGTAGTGACCTTGCGAGTCTGGCCGTCCCAATCACGAAAGACGGTCACGGCTCGAAACACGCCGGGGTTGACCTTGCGAATTCTGATCGTGCCACCCGTGCTGATGGGTGTGCGTGGTCGCCCCGCCATTAGAGATCGGATCCGAGAGCGCGGCGAAACCGATCCGGCTCACGAAGACTCTCGAGCCAGCTGAGAACATCAGATACGTGGTAACGAATCTCCCGTCCGACGCGAAAGCCGGTCGGTCCGCGGCCATCATTACGGAGATCGTAGATTGCTTGCACGTGCACGCCGAGATAGTCGGCGAGCTCGCTCGTCGTGAGTACAGGCTCGAGACCGAGCCGAGAGAGGGTGTGAGTGTCCATAACCCACAGGTGGGCGAGGCCGATCCAGAGCACTCGAACTCGGGCGTGCACCTCCATCAGAGGTGGCTGTGAGGGGTCAGAATTTTTGAATAAACGGATAATAAACGGATACTTCATCAAGTCTTGCTCCTATGGTGAGAACAAGAAACCCTGATCAAACGATGTTTCGAGTAGGGCGGCCGGGACTTGAACCCGGGACCGACGGATTATGAGTCCGCTGCTCTAACCAGCTGAGCTACCGCCCCAAAAGGCACAACCAACGGTTGTACCAACACATACTACTCGGGCGACTGCGACGAGGCCCCATTGGGGACCAGATCGCTCACCGGCTCCCCACGATACAGGCATTCGAATGTGTTCAACGTTCGCTTGATGTCGTGCGCGGCAATGAGCTTGAGTGACTCTCGCTTGAGCTCCGCCAGGCGATCCGGCGGCGCGGTGAGAACCACGGTCAGCTTGTCGGCCAGATCCTGCGCGTCGCTCGGCTTGAATAGGTACCCGTTCGCCTCATCGTGCACGAGGTGCGGCAGCGCCATGGCATCCGCCGCGACAATGGGCAGTCCGGAGGCCATCGCCTCCATCGTGGCGATACTCTGCAGCTCGGCGACAGAGGGCATGGCAAACACCGTGGCGCGTGAATAGGCGGCGCGCAGCTCGTCATCCGTCACGTAACCGGTGAACGTGACACGCGAGCGGATGCCGAGGGTGTCGGCCAGGTGCTCCAGGTTGCGTTTCTGATCGCCCCCGCCGACGATCTCAATTTGAGCATCGAGATCGGCGGACAGCAGCGCTGCAGCCTGAAGTAGGACGTCGATCTGCTTCTCACCGGTGACGCGACCGACGAAGAGGATGCGGTTCTCGGTGCGCGGCTCAAAATTCGGTGCGTAGTTGTCGGCATCGATCCCGCAGGAGATGGCGTATACCCCGGTGAGGCCGGTGTATTTCTCAAGAAACTGGGCGGCGCGGCGGGTCGGAGTCGTGACCGCTGCGGCGCGCCCGAAGGTGCGGCGGGCCGCCCGCCACGCGGCCTTGATGACTCGATCCTGCAAACCGACCGGAACGAGGGAGAACTTCACCATGTTCTCCGGCATGAAGTGGTTAGTACCGACCAAGCGGATGTTGCGCTTCGCCGCCTCGATGGACACGCCACGCCCCACGTTGATGTGCGACTGAAAGTGCACGACATCGGGGTGGAACGAATCGAGAATGCGCCGGCTTTCGCCGCGAATCAGCCAAGGCAGGGCGAATCGCAGCCAGTCGTGCGGGTACCAGCGCCAGCTGTGCAGGCGATGCACCACCATGGGCTGGCCCTCGTGCATCTCAGTCCAGCTGCCGTGCTTGCGCGACGCGGCCGGCGCCATAATCTGCACTTCGTGGCCGCGGGCGACGAGGCCAGCAGCGAGCCGCTCGGCAAATCGTGCCGCACCGTTCACATCGGGTGCAAACGTGTCGGCCGCAATGAGCACGCGAATCCGAGGTTTCTCGGTCGGCGCATCCGTCGCGCTCTCGGGCGCATCGCCCGGAGTCGGGCTGCTCAGCAAGTCGGTCGAATCTGACAAGTGGAGTGGTCCCTACGTTGTTGGGCCGGGGATCATCGTCCGGCAGGATATCTCGGGTGCGCGCGGCAAGAAATGACGCTGCACACTCGAACCCTATTCTAAACCGTGCCACCCGCGCGGCGCCCCGCACCGTGGCGGCCGAAATTCGCAGGAGGTCAGCGATCGAGTTGTGGGTGGTAGCGCGCGAGCAGGAAGACGCCCCAAATGGCGATCGCGCCGGCAACGACGAAGGCGATTGCGGCTGCGGGTGGGGCTTGGCTGGCTTCACCCAACACAACGATTCCGATTCCCACCGCGACGAGCGGGTCGACGACGGTGAGCCCGGCAATGACCAGATCGGGCGGTCCGGACGCGTAGGCGTTCTGCACGAAGTAGGCCCCGAGCGCTGCGGCCAACAGCAGACCGAGCACACAGGTGAGGGTCAGCCACTCGAAGTTGCCGTGCTGGGTGCGGTTGATCACGACCTTGGCGAGGGTGGCGACGAATCCGTACAGCACACCGGCGCCGAGAATATAAAAGATCGCCTGGGACCGTCGGCGCAGAAACCCAAAGGCGAGCCCAAAGGCCAGCAGTACGGCCGCAAGCACGAAGAGGATGGTCACCAGGTTTTGGTCGGTGACCGGCTTGTCGACTGCGGTGAACGCGGCAACGGTGACGAACAGGCCGACCCCGCCCACGCACATCGAGATGGCGATAATGCTGACCCGATTGAGTTTGACTTTGCTGACTCTCGCGTTCAGCACGGCGGTGATCACGAGGGCGACTGCCCCGAGCGGCTGCACGACGATGATGGGGGCGAAGGCGAGGCTGGTCAGTTGGAACACGATGGCCAGGCCGAGCATGAGCGAACCGAATACCCACGACGGCCGAGCCAGCAGCAGGGTCAGCTGGCGTACGTTGAGTCCGCCGGTGACCTCTTCGGTGCGCGCCTCGACTTTGGTGACGCCGCGGTGCTGGAATTGAGCGCCGAGGGAGAGAAAAACCGCACCGACCAAGGCCAGCGGAATTCCGATGGCCTGACGTGGATCGATAGCGATTTCTGTCGCCAGATCGGTTAGGTCAGAGGTCACTTGATGACCCTATCGACAAGCTTGCCGATATTCTGGAGAAATGGCCGTACGCGCGATAGTAATTTCAGGTGACCCCGTTCTCCACTCCCCCGCAGCTCCCGTCGTCGATTTCGACGATAATTTGCGCGAATTGGTTCGAGACATGTTCGAGACGATGGATGCCGCGCCGGGGGTCGGTCTCGCCGCCACTCAGGTGGGGGTTGGGCTGCGCATTTTCACCTACAGCTACCAGGACGACGACGAGGTATCGTGGCGCGGCGTTGCAATCAACCCCGAACTGTGGATCACGCCGGTGTCGGCCGAGCCCGTCGATGACGAAGATGTCGACGAAGACGAAGGCTGCCTGTCATTTCCGGGCGAGCGTTTTCCCCTGAAGCGATCCCAGTCCGCCATTCTGCGGGCCGTTGATGCCGAGCAGCAACCCTTTGAGATTCGAGCTGATGGCTGGCTCGCCCGCATCTTCCAGCACGAATACGACCACCTCGACGGCACGCTCTATGTGGATCGCCTGGAGCACGTCTATGCGAAAATGGCGGCCAAGGTCGAACGCAAGAAGAGTTGGGGCGTGCCCGGCCTGAGCTGGACCCCCGGCATCGACGACCTCGAGGGCTAGCTAGATCAGCGCGCGCAGCCCCGCGGCGACCAGCGCCGCCACGATCACGACGACGATGAACGGCGTTTTGATCGCAAACAGCCCGGCCGCCACGATCACGGCGGGAATGCGAGCGTCCACGGTGAGTGCCTGCCCGCTGCCGAGCGTCTGCACGGCAATCAGCGCCGCCAGCAGCGCCACCGTCAGCAGGTCGGCGATGCGCGACGGCGTGGGCTTCTGCAACAGGGCCGGCGGCACGAGATAGCCGGCCAGCTTGAGCGCGAGCACGGCGATGGAAGCCGCAATAATGATCTGCCACAGGGTCATGAGCGCAACTTCGTTCGAGCGGATGCCCCGCCGGGCACGGTCGGCCCGCCCAGCCAGTTGAACAGTCCGACCACGACCGCCACGAGGGCGGCGACCAGCACGGGCAGACCCGGCATGAGCACGGGGGTGAGCGTGGCGGCGACGACCGCAGCCGCGACGGCCACCGCGACCGCCTGCATCCGCTTGAGGCGGGGCCAGAGCAGGCCGACAAACGCGGCCGCTGCTGCAGCGTCGAGCCCGTATGCCCGGGTATCGCCGAGGGCATCGCCGATCAGTGCGCCGATCAGGGTGGTCGCGTTCCAGCCTATGAAGACCGCCAGGCCGGTGACCCAGAAGCCGACCCGGCGGCTGTGCGGTGTCGGCTGGGCGACAGCGACCGCGGTGGATTCGTCAATGGTGATCCACCCGGCGGCCAGGCGTTTCCAGAGGCCGGCGCCGACGATCGGCGCGGTACGCATGCCGTAGATGCCATTGCGCACACCGAGCAGCGCTGCGCTCGCGATGGCTGCCGGGCCGGCGGCGACCCCACCGGCAGCGAGCACGCCGATGAGGGCGAATTGGGAGCCCCCGGAGAACATGACGATGCTAATGAAACTGGTCTGCCAGATGTCGAGCCCCGCGGCGACCGAAAGTGCACCGAACGACACCCCATAGGCAGCGGTCGCGAGC
Organism: Cryobacterium sp. TMT1-66-1; assembly: GCF_004403435.1. Taxonomy (NCBI): domain Bacteria; kingdom Bacillati; phylum Actinomycetota; class Actinomycetes; order Micrococcales; family Microbacteriaceae; genus Cryobacterium; species Cryobacterium sp. TMT1-66-1. The sequence continues at coordinate 283,002 of NZ_SOGP01000023.1, read as the reverse complement.
CCCACGGCCAGACCTTCACGAACGGCCAGGCGTTGCTGGCGTGTCTCGTCGTCGGGGTGGGACGCAGGCACGGTGAGGAGGGGTGCCGGGGTCACCGGGTGAGGTCGACGCCGTGCACGCCGTTGTGAAAGCGCAGTGACGGGAACACAGCCGAAACCGAGAAACCCAGACCAGGCACCGTTCCGGCGTTGAACACGCCGCCGAACAGCTGGGCGCGCTCCCGCATCTGCGTGATGCCGGGGCCGGCAATGCTCTCGCTGAGGGCTTTGAGGTCGTCCTCGATCGTGTACGGGGTGCGTGCGGCTTGCTCGCCGGAATCCTTGCCGTCCCGACGGGCTGCAGCACGGATGCCGTCGTCGTCGACGAGCAGCTGCAGGCCGTCGCGGGTCCAGGTGAACGACACGCGAGCTTCGGTACCGACGCCGCCGTGCTTGAGCGCGTTGGAGAGGGCACTCTGCAGAATGCGGAAGATGGCGAGCTCGGCGCCCGCCTTGAGTGCGAAGCGTTCGCCCGATTCGATGAAACTCACCACGAGCCCGGCGTCGCGCATCACCCGAAACAGGTCACGGGTCGACTGCGGGCCGGGCTGGAGCGCGCCGACGGTCTCGCCCTCGCGCACGATGGTCAGCACGCGGCGCATGTCGGCGAGAGCCACCCGGCCGTCATCGACGAGCGCCGTGGCAGCGCGCACAGCCGTCGACGGGTCGCTCTCGGCGGTGTAGCGGGCACCCTCGGCGCGGGTGATAAGGCGGGCGATGGTGAGCACGGCGCCATCCTGCAGCTCGCGGATGATGGCTAAGCGTCCCTGCTGCTCGGCGAGCGAGAGCTCCAGTTCGATGCGCACGCGTTCGGCGGCATTGCGGTCGAACAGTACCCGGCGTGAGCGAATTAGCGAGATGGCCCACAGCACGAGCAGCGCCCCGGAGAGTACGCCGAGTGCTGGTACCAGAAGTTGCGAGAAATCCACTGCTGACCGCCGTCTCGTGTGCCAAGCCCGGCGCACTGTCGAAATTGGAAGAACCTTTTTTGTCGGAACAAAACGAACCGACAAAAAAGGCCACCCGGGGTGGAGCCCTGAGTGGCCTTTCGCTCCCCGACTTGGACTCGAACCAAGAACCTGCGCATTAACAGTGCGCTGCTCTGCCAATTGAGCTATCGAGGAATGCTTGAACAGCGTTGCTACTTTACCAAGGTTTCTTGCCTGTCCCAAACCACGTCGACTGCCGATCGGCTCTGACGTGCCCGATTTGCCAGTTCAAAGGCCCTGCATCGCCCGAAAGGTGGGCCGCTTGCAACAAATGAGCAGTCTGACGCGCCAAAAGCCGGTCGGGCGTGTCGGGCCGGCCGCGACCGATCGCGCATCAAGCGGATGCGATCGGTCGCGACCGGCGATCAGCTCGCGGCTGCGGCATCCGTTTCATCGTCGCTGGCGGTGGCTGCGGCGGTGTCGGTTGCAGCGCTTGCGGGATGCTGCAGGGCGGCGGCGAGTCCGCGCACGTAGGGATGCCACGGGTCTCGAAAGACGTCGTCGATGGTGCCGAGGCCGACGAGCACGCCCTGATGCATGACACCGATGCGGTTGGCCACCCGCTGCAGCACGGCCAGGTCGTGACTGATGACGAGAGCCGAGAACGACCGTTCCTGCTGTAATTCGCTGATCAGGTCGATAACCGCGTCGCGCACCAGTACGTCAACGCCTGCTGTGGGCTCATCAGCGATCAACAGCGCCGGACCGAACACGAGCGCACGGGCCAGCGCCACACGCTGTCGCTGGCCGCTGGAGAGCTCGTAAGGGTATTGCCCTAGAACCGTCAGGGGCAGGCGCACCGCGTCGATCATGGTGGCCACCTGGGCGCCGAGGGCGCGACGGTTGTAGCGTCGATCGCGTTCCAGCACGGGCTCAGCGACGATCTCGGCCACCGTCATGGTCGACGGCAGAGTATCGGCAGCGTCCTGGGCCAGCAGCCCGACCCCGAACGTGAGCCGGGCCAGCTTGCGCTTGCTGATGCGGCGCAGGCCGAACCCCAGCACGGTCGCGTCTCCCCCGGTGATCTGCGGACGGATGCCGGTCACGTCGCTCACAAAAGCGTCACCGGAGAGCACCCGGGCCACGGTGCTCTTGCCGGAACCGCTCTCGCCGAGCAGCCCCACCACCTCACCGGGCTCGATGCGCAGGGTGAACCCGTGCACCGCGACAAACGCCGGGCTGGCACCGTGGGGTGGGTATTCGATGGTCAGATCGCTGGTCTGGATTGGGGGAACGGATGCCGCGCCATGCCTCATGCGGGCTATCCCGCCGCCCGCAGAATGCGGAGTTCGTTCCGGCGCAGCGCCTGGGCAGCCGGATCCGGAACCGGCAGCGAGGCGAGGAGACGCTGGGTGTAGGCATCCTTCGGGGCACCGAGCACCTCAGCACCAGTACCTTCCTCGACCAGTTTCCCCTTATACAGCACGGCAATGCGGTCGGCGAGAATGTCGACGACCGCGAGGTCGTGGCTAATGAACAGGGCTGCGAAGCCGAACTCCTTCTGCAGTTCGGCGAAGAGCTCGAGCACCTTGGCCTGCACCGACACGTCGAGCGCGCTGGTGGGCTCGTCGGCGATCAGCAGACTCGGTTCCAGCGCGAGGCCGCGGGCGAGGCTGGCACGCTGGCGCTGACCACCGCTGAGCTCGTGCGGGTATCGGTCGCCGTAGGCGCGCGGAAGCTGCACCGCCTCGAGCAGTTCGTTGACCCGCTTACGGGCGGCCCCGGCGTTGGCGGCGCGCCCGTGCACGACGAGTGGTTCGGCGACGCACTCGGCGATCGTGAGAAGCGGGTTGAAGCTTGACGCCGGGTCTTGAAAGACGAAGCCGATGTCGCTGCGCACCTTCTTGAAGGCGCGTTCCTTGAATCCGTTCATCTCGTGCCCGAGCACACTCAGGGAACCATCAGTCACCCGGGTGAGTCCGGCCATGGCACGGCCAATCGTGGTCTTGCCCGATCCGCTCTCGCCGACCAGACCGAGCACTTCGCCAGAGCGGATGACGAAACTCACGCCGTCGACGGCGGTGAAACCGGGTTTCCCCAACCGGCCCGGGTACTGGATCTTCAGGTTGTCGGCCACGACGACCGGGGGTTCGGCTGCCCAGCCGGGTTCGCGGGCCAGAGCGCGCTGGGTCGCGCGAATGGTGCCCTGGCCGACGTGGGGCACCGAGCCGAGCAGTCGCTTGGTGTAGTCGTGTCGCGGTGTTGAGAAGAGCTCGTGCACAGGCGCCTCCTCCACGATCTTGCCCTCGTACATGACGACGACGCGGTCGGCGAGGTCAGCGACGACGCCCATGTTGTGCGTGATGAGCACGATGGCGGTGCCGAATTCATCGCGGCAACGGCGCAGCAGGTCGAGGATCTCGGCCTGCACCGTCACATCCAACGCGGTGGTCGGTTCGTCGGCCACGATCAGCCCAGGGTCGAGCACGAGTGCCATGGCGATAACCACGCGCTGCTTCTGGCCGCCAGAGAACTGGTGCGGGTAGTAGTCGACACGGCTCTGCGGGTCGGGGATGCCGACGCGGCCGAGAATCTCAATGGCCTTCGCGCGGGCTTCCTTGCGGCTGAACTCACCGTGGGCGCGAATACCCTCGGCGATCTGCCAACCGACGGTGAACACGGGGTTCAGGGCGGTAGAAGGCTCCTGGAACACCATGGAAACATCCGTTCCCCGCAGTTGGCGCAACTTTTGCTTGCTCACCGCGAGAACGTCGTTGGAATCAGAACCGTCCTTGCTGCTGAGGATGACGGCACCGTGCGCGGTTGCCGTTTCTGGCAGCAACCCGAGGATGGTCTTGGCCGTGACGCTCTTGCCGCTGCCGCTCTCCCCCACGATGGCGAGAATCTCGCCCGGAGCAACCCGCAGGGTCACCCCGTCGACTGCTTTGACGGCACCACCGTCGGTGGCAAACGTGACATTGAGGTTGTCGATGCGAACGACGTCGGGAAGGGACTGAGCGCTCATTATTTGGCCTCAAATGGGTCGTCGTTCGGGTGCGGGTTGTCGGCTGGAGCGTCGGGTTCGAGCCCCTCGATTCCTCCGGGGCCGGCGGACAGGGTTCCACCGGCAACAACGCTCGTTGCGGCGACGACGGCGGCGGTTTTGCCGGGAGCACGTCGACTGCGCAGGCGCGGGTCGGCGAGGTCGTTGAGGCTTTCACCCACGAGGGTGATGCCGAGAACCACGAGCACAATTGCCAGACCTGGGAACAGGCTGGTCCACCAGATGCCGCTGGTCACGTCGGAGAGTGACTTGTTCAGGTCATAGCCCCACTCGGCGGCCGACGACGGTTCGATGCCGAAGCCGATGAAGCCGAGTCCCGCGAGGGTCAAGAGTGCCTCAGAGGCATTGAGCGTGAAGATCAGCGGCAGGGTGCGGGTGGCATTACGCAGTACGTGACGGAACATGATACGCCCGTTGCTGGCACCGAGAACGCGGGCCGACTCCACGTAGGCTTCCGCCTTGATGCGCACTGTCTCAGCGCGAATCACCCGGAAGTACTGCGGGATGAAGACCACGGTGATCGAGATCGCGGCGGCGAAAATTCCGCCCCACAGACCGGATCGGCCACCGGAGATGACAATGCCCATTACAATTGCGAGCAGCAGGGCTGGAAAGGCATAGACGGCGTCGCAGATGACCACGAGTACCCGGTCGAGCCAGCCGCCGAAGTAGCCGGAGACGAGACCCAGGGCCACGCCGGCGAAAATCGACAGCACGACAGCGATGACCATCACGGTGATCGCGGTCTGCGACCCCCAGATGACACGGGAGAGCACGTCGTAACCACCGACGGTGGTGCCCAGCAAGTGAGCGCCGCCCGGTGACTGCTGGGCGCCGAAGGTTCCGTTCTCATCGCGGAGCTGGCTAAAGCCATAAGGCGCCAGGAGCGGGGCGAAGATCGCGGTCAGGATGAAGATTCCAGTGATCACGAGGCCGACGACGAGCATGCCTCGTTGCAGCCCAACGCTCTGCCGGAGCTGGTGCACGACGGGCAGTCGTGTCCACAGTGGAGCCTTGGGGGCGTGGGTGGTTTCAGTGAGCGTTGTCATGGTCAGTACCTCACTCGCGGGTCGATGAGCGCGGCGATGATGTCCACGATGAAGTTGGACAGGGCCACGATCACGGCGAGAAGGGCAACGATTCCCTGCACCGCTACGAAGTCACGGGCCTTGATGAATTCGATGAGCATGAAACCCAGGCCCTTCCATTCGAAGGTGGTTTCGGTCAGCACGGCTCCGCCCAACAACAGCGCCACCTGCAATCCGATGACGGTGATGATCGGAATCAGCGCGGGCCGATAGGCGTGCTTGCTGACCAGACGGAATTCATTCACTCCCCGGGAGCGAGCGGCATTGACGTAGTCCGTGCCGAGGGTTCCGATGACGTTGGTGCGCACGAGTCGCAGGAACACTCCGGCCGTCAGGAGTCCGAGCGCTAACGCGGGAAGCACGGCGTGCAGCAGAACGTCACCCAGTACGGCGGGATCGCCCGTCTTGATTGCGTCGATCAGATAGATACCGGTCTTGTCCGGAAGAAACTGCATCTGCAATTCGGAACCGACGGTGGCTCGGCCGGCAACGGGTAAGGCCTTGAGCCAAACCGCGAAGACGAGCTTGAGAAGTAGCCCGGCGAAAAATACCGGGGTGGCGTAGCAGAGGATGGCGAACACGCGGAGAAAGGCATCCGGTGCTTTGTCGCGCCAGTACGCAGCGACCATACCGAGTGGGATTCCGACGATGAAGGCTACGATGAGCGCGTAGAACACGAGCTCGGCCGTCGCGGATCCGTAGGTGAGCAGGACTTCAGACACGGGACGATTCGTGCTGATGGTCGTGCCGAAGTTGCCGGTGAAGACCTGGCCGAGGTATTCGAAGTATTGAATAATAATCGGTCGGTCGTAGCCGGCCTCGTGAATGAGTACGGCAAGCTGATCCGGACCGAGCTTGCCGCCGAGGGCGGCGGTGATCGGGTCTCCGGTCGTACGCATGAGCCAGAACACCATCGACACCAGGATGAAAATGGTGGGGAAGATGAGCAGGAAGCGTATGAGAAGGTAACGGCCTATTCCACCGCCCGGGCTGGATTTCTTCTTGGGAACACGCCCGGCCGCCGGTACGGGCGGCTTCATCGCCACAGTGGTCATTACTACCTCACAATTGCAAAAAGAATCGGGGGCATCCAGCGATCGTGTCGCTGAACACCCCCGGTGATCAAACTAGAAAAAACTCTAGTCGCTGTACGGTCTAGCCCTTAGCCAGCGCGCCGTAACGGAACTTGAAGGAAGCATCAAGTGTGTCCCCGGTTCCGGTGATGTCTGTTCCGGTGACGGCAACCTGGGCGCCCTGAAGAAGCGGCACGGTCGAGAGCTGCGCCGCAACCTTGTCCTGGATCTCCTCGATGAGAGCGGTACGCTCTGCGGCGTCGGTGGTGACGGCCTGCTTCTGGATCAGGGCAGTAACGTCGGCGTCGTCGTAGTGGTTCTTGAGGAAGTTGCCCTCGGCGAAGAACGGGGCCAGGTAGTTGTCAGCGTCGGAGTAGTCCGGAAACCAGCCGAGCTGGTAAGCGGGGTACACGTCTGCTACGCGGTCCTTGGAGTACTGCACCCACTCGGTCGACTGCAGGCTGACCGTGAACAGACCGGAGGCATCCAGCTGGTCTTTGATCAGCGCATATTCGTCGCTCGAGCCGGGGCCGTAGTGGTCGGCGTTGTACTGAAGGTTGAGTGCGATCGGCGTGGTCACGCCGGCTGCGGCGAGGTCAGCCTTGGCCTTTTCGACGTCCGGCCCGCCCTGGCCGTCTCCGTAAAGACCCTTGAGCGATTCGGTGGCACCGGTCATTCCGGCGGGAACGTAGGAGTACAGCGGGGTGTAGGTGCCCTTGTAAACCTGATCGGCGAGCTCGGCGCGATCAACAACGTCGGCGACTGCGGCACGAACGGCGAGGGCCTTGGCCGGGTCGGCGTCAGCGGTTGTCGTGCCGAAAGGCTGCGTATTGAAGTTGAAGGTGATGTAGCGGATTTCTCCACCGGGGCCGTCAACGACCTTGACAGCGTCGTTGCCTCGCAAGTCGTCAATGTCGGTCGAGGAAAGGCTGCGCCATGCGACGTCGATGTTGCCTTCCTGCACGTCGAGCTTCAGATTCGAAGCGTCGGTGTAGTACTTGACGTTGATGACATCTGTCTTGGCAGCGCCAAGCAGACCTTCGTAGCCCTCGTACGCCTTGTAGGAGAGGAGGTTGTTGAAGTCGTAGCTCGTCAGCACGTACTGGCCGGCAAAGGCCTCAGCGGCAACGATGTCATCGTCGGAGGTGACCTCCGTTGCGGAGAAGGAGTCCTCATCCACGATCACGCCAGCGGGGCTGGATAGAATTTGCGGCCAGATCTGGTCGTTACCGGCCTTGAGCGTGAAGACGACGGTCGTGTCATCCACAGCAGCAGTGCTGTCGAGGTTGTAGAGCAGCGACGACGGGCCGGTATCGGCCGCGATCGCCAGCTGGCGGTCGAAGCTGAACTTGACGTCCGAGGCGGTGAGTGCGTTGCCGTTGGCCCATTTAAGGTCGGGCTTGAGGGTGACGGTGTATTCCGTGGGCGCTGTGAACTCGGCGCTGACGGCGATGTCGGGTTCGACATCCGCTGTTCCGAATTTGCTGCTCATGAGGAATGGGAAGACCTGGGTCTGCACCGAAAAAGAGCCGTTGTCATAGGAGCCGGCCGGGTCGAGCGTGGTTACCTTGTCGGTCGTGCCGATCGTGATCGGGCCGCCGGTGGCCGCCGGGGTGGTGTTACCGCCGGACGCGCAGCCGGAAAGAACCAGTGCGGCGACCGCGAGTCCGGTTGTGGCAACGAGAGCACGCTTGCCGTTGGTGAATGCGGATGTCATATCCGTCGTCCTCTTCCTGTAGAAGTCTCATGAACCGGAACACCCAAAAAATGGGCATAACTTTTCATTGCTGTTAGGTAAGAATTAGCACAGAATTCGCAGGTAGCCACGCTCAGCCGCAGCTTCTTTACATATCTGCAACAAAGTCGGGCTCATATGTTGCAGTCTGAAATTCAGTGCTCAGATGTTGCTTCGAGTGTGCGCGCCAGCGGGCGTGCTAGTCGTCGCGAAGGGCTCGGCGCTCGGCCTCGACCCGCACGAGTTCACGCTGGAGGGTGCGGTACATCTCGGTGTCGTCGGCATCCGCTCGCTGCAGGCGACCGAGTAATTCGGCTTTGAGCCTCAGTAGGTCCTTGTCGATGAGCACGATCGTGATGTCGCGCACGTAGCGGGCGACGTCTTTCTCAGTGCGCTCGGGCAGGTTCGCCATGGCGAGTTCCTGCACGAGGTTCTTGAAACCGTCCGGCACCTCGGCGACGACCCGCTCGAGCCAGTCCGCCGCCTCGAAGTGCGACAGACTCGCGGCAATCGCATCGCGAACGACCGCGAGGGAGGTATTCGCGAAGGAGGTCTGCACCGCACTGTCGAGAATGTCCCGGCCGATCAGCGTGGGTCGCTGCAGCATGGCCATGAGGCCGTCGCGTTCGAGCCTCGTGACCGGATCGGTGGGCAGTTCGACCAGCGAGAACGGACGTTCCGGCACGACTTCGATCACGCCGCCGTGCCGGGGCGCGTTCGGCCCGCCGCTCGCCGATGCGCGTGCGCCGGACTGGGCGTTCGTCACCGCTTTGGCGACGTCGCCCATGTCGACGCCGAGCATGCGGGAGAGTTCCCGGGTGTAACCGGGTCGCAGCACCGGGTCGCGAATCTCGCCGACGACGGGGGCGGCGGCGCGCAGGGCGGCCGTTCGGCCCTCGACGGTGTCGAGGTTGTACTGGGAGAGAATCTGTCGAATCATGAACTCGAACATGGGCTTCTTCGAGTCGACCAGGCGACGCACGGCATCATCACCGCGCTGCAGGCGCAGGTCGCAGGGGTCGAGGCCTTCCGGCCCCACGGCCACGTAGGTCTGGGCGGAGAAGCGCTGTTCCTCGCTGAAGGCGCGCATGGCGGCTTTTTGACCGGCGGCATCCGGGTCGAAGGTGAAGACGACCTCGCCGACGCCCGAGTCGTCACCGAGCACGCGGCGCAGCACCTTGATGTGGTCAACGCCGAACGACGTGCCGCAGGTTGCGACGGCCGTGGTGATGCCGGCCAGGTGGCAGGCCATGACGTCGGTGTAGCCCTCGACCACGACCACCTGGTGGCTGCGGGAAATGTCACGCTTGGCGAGGTCGAGTCCGTAGAGCACCTGGGCCTTGTGGTACACCGGCGACTCCGGGGTGTTGAGGTATTTCGGGCCTTTATCGTCGTCGAGCAGTTTGCGGGCGCCGAAGCCGATGGTCTGCCCGGTGATGTCGCGAATGGGCCAGACCAGGCGGCCCCGAAAGCGGTCGTAGATGCCGCTGGATCCCTCGCGGCTCGAGACCAGGCCGGCGAGGGTGAGCTCGTCGGTGGTGAAACCTCGACCGCGCAGGTGGTTGGTCAGTTCGTCCCAGCTCTTCGGAGCGAAGCCGACTCCGAACCGGGTCGCCGCTGCGGCATCGAAGCCGCGCTGGCCGAGGAAGGCCCGGCCGACCTCGGCACCGGCGCTGCCGAGCTGTTCGATGAAGAAATCGGATGCCGCCTGGTTGGCAGCGAGCAGGCGGGCACGGTTGCCGTGGTCGGGGGCAGCGCCGGAGCCGTCTTCGTAGTGCAGGTCGAGGCCGACCCGGCCGGCCAGGCGTTCGACGGCTTCGCTGAAGCTGACATGGTCCATCTTCTGCAGAAAGGAATAGACGTCGCCGCTCTCGCCGCAGCCGAAGCAGTGGTAGAAACCGACCTGCGGGCGCACGTGAAAGCTGGGGCTGCGTTCGTCGTGGAAGGGGCAGAGGCCCTTCATCGAGCCGACACCGGCAGACTTCAGGGTGACGTAGTCACCGATGATGTCGGCGATATTGGTGCGGGCCTTGACCTCTTCGATGTCACTTTGTCGAATAAGTCCAGCCATATATAAATTCTATCTTCTTGGTCTGACAGGGTGCGTTGCTGGCGCCGGGCCCATGTTGTGACCCTGGGCCCAGTTTATAAACTGGGCCCAGGGACGGGGCCCGGGCCCCGTCCACAGTAAAGGCGGGGCAGGGGCGGGGCTAGCCCTGGACCAGGCGCTCGTACCAAGCCAGGGCGGATTGGTCGGTCAGGCTTGCCACCTGGTCGACGATGACACGCTTGCGGGCGGCATCGTCGGCGGCAGCGTGCCAGTCCTCGCGGAAGCCGGGGTCGAGGTGTTCGTCACCGGAGTGGTGCAGAGTCTGGGCGAGCAGGGTGAGTACCTGACGCTGCTGCACGTAGATGGGCTTGCGGGTGTTGCGGGTCATGACGAAGGCCGCGACGATGCCCTTGAGTACCGCGATTTCGGCCTGGATCTCGCGGGGCACGATTACATTGGCCCCGAAGCGCAGCATGTTCGCGCCCGGGTGCGCCTCCTTGGTGGCATGCACGGCGGCACCGCTGAACCGACCGATGAGCTGGCTCGTGAGGTTCTTGAGGTGGCCCTGGTCGCGGCGCCCGGCCGTCCACGAGTCCATCCAGACATCGAGCGAGTCGAGCCGGTTGAACGCCGTCGCGAGGTCGTCTGCACTGGTTTCGTCGCCGATCCATTCCGACATGGTCGCAAGGAGTTCGTCGTGGTCGGTGCGGCTGCTCAGGGCAGCGACGTCGACGTAGCCGTTGACAATGGCATCCTCGAAGTCGTGCACGCTGTAGGCAATGTCATCGGAGAGGTCCATTACCTGCGCTTCGATGCAGAGCTGGCGGTCGGGGGCTCCCGCGCGCAGCCACTCGAACGCGGCAATGTCGTCCTGGTAGAACCCGAACTTGGCACGCCCGCTCGGGTCATAGACCGAGGAACCCTCCGGCCAGGGGTACTTGCAGCTGGCGTCGAGGCTCGCCCGGGTGAGGTTGAGTCCATAGCTGTGACCGTCGGGCCCGAATACCTTAGGCTCGAGCCGGGTGAGCAGGCGCAGGGTCTGGGCATTTCCCTCGAACCCGCCGATGTCTTCCGACCACAGGCTGAGTGCCTTCTCACCGTTGTGGCCAAAGGGCGGATGCCCGATGTCGTGCGCCAGGCAGGCGGTATCGACGATGTCGGGGTCGACGTTCAGACGCGAGGCAATCTCCCGCCCCACCTGGGCGACCTCGAGCGAGTGAGTCAGCCGGTTGCGGGCAAAGTCGAGCCCCGCCGTGGGGCTGAGCACCTGCGTCTTGGCCGCGAGGCGGCGCAGGGCGCTCGAGTGCAGTAGGCGTGCCCGGTCGCGGGCAAAGTCGCTGCGCCTGGAGTAGTGCTCTTCGGGAAACCAACGGGCCTCGTCGTTCTCGCTGTATCCGTTTGAGTTAGCCACCGCTGGTGTCCCCTTCGCCCTCGGTCAAATTCACTCGCTCCGCACCGAAAAGATCCTGCGATTCGAGCCAGCGCTCCGGCAGAGACGGCTTCTTCGGTGTTCCCGCCCGACCGCGCGGGCCCTCGACATCTGCTCCCGGGTAGGGCAACGAGGCGTCAAGGGTGCCGAGCAGGTCGTCGAGCTGCGCGAGGGACTGCACCATGGCCAGGCTGGCCCGCAGGTCACCGCCCACCGGGTAGCCCTTGAAGTACCAGGCAACGTGCTTGCGAATGTCGCGGCAGGCGCGGTCTTCGCTGTCGAAGTATTCGGTGAGGAGTTCGGCGTGGCGGCGGAACGCGTTGATGACCTGGCCGAGGCCGGGTTCGGCCTTGAGTTCCTGCCCGCGGAAGGCCGCGGCAAGATCGCCGAACAGCCACGGTCGGCCGAGACAGCCGCGCCCGACGACGACGCCGTCGCATCCGGTCTCGCGCACCATGCGCAGGGCGTCATCGGCTGACCAAATGTCGCCGTTGCCGAGCACCGGTACGTCGCTGATGGCGTTCTTGAGCTTCTCGATGGCCGACCAGTCGGCGTGGCCGGAGTAGAACTCCGCAGCCGTTCGACCGTGCAGCGCGATGGAGGCGACGCCGGCTCCGGCGGCAGCCTTACCGGCCTCGATGTAGGTGAGGTGGTCGGCGTCGATGCCCTTGCGCATTTTCACGGTCAACGGAACCGCGCCGGCGGCGGTGACGGCGGCTTCGACGATCTGACGAAACAGGCCGATCTTCCACGGCAGGGCCGCTCCCCCGCCCTTACGGGTGACCTTGGGCACCGGACAGCCGAAGTTGAGGTCGATGTGATCGGCGCGGTCTTCGGCGACGAGCATGGTCACCGCTTCGGAGACGGTCTTAGGGTCAACGCCGTAAAGCTGAATGGAGCGGGTGGTTTCACTCTCGTGGTGTGTGATCAGCCGCATCGTCTCGGCGTTGCGTTCAACGAGCGCGCGTGAGGTGATCATTTCGCTGACGAACAGTCCGGCGCCGTATTCGCGGCAGAGCCTGCGGAACGCCGTATTGGTGATGCCGGCCATTGGAGCGAGCACCACGGGCACGTCGAGCGTGAGCGGGCCGATTCGCAGCGGTCCGGTCGGCGCCACCTGGTCGACAGGTGGACCGACAGTGCGGGTGGGTGAGGTCATGTTGCGTCAATTCTCCCAGAAAGCGAGGCATGCTTCGAATCGTTGGTGGAACGGATGCCGCAGCCCACGCAGAAACGCAGCTGCCGCGCCTGGTGACCAGGCCTGCGGCAGCTGCGTTCGTGTTGAAATGAGTTCAAATTAGCTGCAGCAGCCGCCACCGCAGCAGGAGCCGGCGGCCTCGTCGGTCGCAGCGGGGGCGCCCAGGAGCTCAATGGTGGGACGGCCGGCAGCGTCGGTGAAGACGGGCGGCGTGGTGGCGATGGTGTCAGTCATGAGTTATCTCCTGAATCAATTGGGTGGATCGGTGAAAGTCTTACCTGTCAGGCTACGCGATGCGGCTGGGTATCGCTGCTACGCGGAAGCAGCGCCGGTGGAAGTATTCGTGGAAGCATCCTTCGAACGATCGGCGCGAGCCTGGTCGAGGGCCTGGGCGAACGCCGTCGGGTCCTGCGCGCCCGAGATACCGTAGCGGCCGTCGATGACGAAGAACGGAACGCCCTGGATGCCGTAGGCACCGGCCTGCGTGACGTCCGCTTTGACCGCGGCGAGGTGCTCGTTGGCGGTCAGTGACCGCACGACGTCGGCCCGGTCGAGTCCGATCTCCGCGGCCAGGTCGGCGAGGTCTTCGACCCGGCCCACATGGCGGCCGTCGATGAAGTAGGCCTTGAGCAGGCGTTCCATCATGTCGAGCTGGCGGCCGTGCGCTTTGGCGTAGTGCAGCAATTCGTGCGAGATGACGGTGTTGGTCTGGTGCACCGAGTCCCAGTCGTAGTCGAGGCCGACGCTCGCGGCGATCTCTGTGACGTTGGCGAGCATCTGCTTCACCTGATCGGCCGGCATCCCCTTGTGTTGGCTGAGATAGTCGACCGTGTTTCCGACAAAATCGACCGGGGTGTCGGGTGAGAGCTCGAAGCTGTGGTACTCAACCTCGACGGCGCCGTCGAACTGGGCCGCTCCGGCTTCAAACTTGCGTTTGCCGATGTAACACCAGGGGCACTGCACATCGCTCCAGATATCGACCTTGATCGGGTCGGAGCTCGTGGGGGCAGAAATGTCGGTAGTAGTTGTGTCAGTCACACTCGGGCCAACGGGGCCCTGCGCTCGTGTATTCCCCGCAGGGAATATTGGCAGGCGGCATTCAGGACGTTGGGGCGTCGACCGCTCCGCCGTAGCGTCGGTTGCGCGAGGCGTACAGTTCGACTGCTCGCCACAGGTCGACCCGGGTGAAGTCCGGCCACAAGGTGTCGAGAAAGACCATCTCGGCGTAGGCGCTCTGCCAGAGCAGAAAGTTGCTCGTGCGTTGCTCCCCCGAGCTGCGCACGAACAGGTCTACGTCGGGGAGTTCGGGCACATAGAGCTGCTTCGCGATGGCCTTCTCGGTGATGCCAGATGGCTTCAGCCTGCCGGCGGCGACGTCCTCGGCCAGCGCTCGCACGGCATCCGCTATTTCGGTGCGTCCGCCGTAATTCACGCACATGGTGAGGGTGAGTACGTCGTTGCCGGCAGTCAGTTTCTCGGCGAATTGCAGTTCGTTGATGACGGATGCCCACAGCTTCGGCTTGCGCCCCGCCCACCGAATTCGCACGCCCCACTCGTTGAGCTGATCGCGGCGGCGATGCAGGACGTCACGGTTGAAGCCCATGAGAAAACGCACCTCCTCGGGCGAGCGCTTCCAGTTCTCGGTGGAGAAAGCGTAGACGCTGAGGTGTTTGACGCCGATCTGGATGGCGCCGGCCACGACGTCGAGCAGGGCGGCCTCGCCGGCTTTGTGCCCCTCGATGCGGGTGAGGCCCTGGCCATTGGCCCAGCGGCCGTTGCCGTCCATGACGACGGCGACGTGCTCGGGCACGACCTTGCGGGCCAGATCGGGCGGGTAGAGGCCGGTCCAGTCGAGCGGTTTGAATGGAACGGAATCTTTGTGCGTGGCACCCTTGAAGCCGAACAGGCTCGCCATCATCGGGCGACGTGTTCCAGCGAGCGAAGCCCGCGGCCCAGGTGCCACTGCGTGTAGGCGGCTACGACGCCGGCCGCCTGGCTTTGGGTACGTTCGGGGCTCGCGCTCGCGTGTTCCCAGTCGCCGGTGAGCAGAGCGCTGAGCAGGGCGATCGTCGCAGCGTCGAGCCGGGGCGAACCGGGAGGGGCGCAGTCATCGCAGACGAGGCCGCCCATCTGCACGACCATGGCACTGTGTTGCCCCCCGATGCCGAGTTCGCCGAGGGCGCCGCAGCGGGCACAGTCCTGAAAGCTCGGCGCCCAGCCTGCCATCGACACGGCGCGCAAGAGATAGGAGTTGAGGGTGAGGTGGGAGCCGTGTTCCTGGCGGGACAACGATCGCAGGGCGCCGACCAACAGCAGGTACTGCTGCAGGGACCCCTCGGATTCGGTGAGTTTGTCGGCGGTTTCGACCATGACGCTCGCGGCGGTGTAACTGCCGTAGTCGGCGGTGATCAGGGCGCCGTAGGAGCCGAGCGACTCGGCCTGGGTGACGATGTCGAGGCTTCGGCCCTCGTAGAGCTGCACGTCGGCGACCATGAACGGTTCGAGCCGGGCGCCGAATTTGGACCCGGTACGCCGCACGCCCTTGGCGACAGCGCGCACCTTGCCGTGCGCTCGGGTGAGCATGGTGACGATGCGGTCGGCTTCACCCAGCTTGTGGGTGCGCAGCACGACGGCTTCATCTCGGTAGACAGGCACAGGTAATTATCCCACCCGGTTGCTGTAAGAACGGTCACGGCTGACCTCCCCTACAAAACGGATGCTCATTTAGCCCTGAAATTTTGTCACTAGTCTGCCCTGGCTCTGGTTTTTCGGGCCGGACGGGGGGACACTTAAGGACACTTAGTCCCCGTGGTATGGAGGTTTTCATGAAACCAGTCCAGGGCAGCCTGCCCGACATTATGCCCGTGCTCTCACGCGGCAAACACCGCACTCCGAAGAGCGGCGGCTGCTTCATGGAATTCGCCTCCTACCTCGCCGGCGAGTCCTGGAGTGACCACCCCGCCTGCACCCACCCGGTGCTCGCCTCGCTTGCTCGCATGGTCAATGACTGCAGTTCCGACGACGCCAGGTCGCGGCTCGCGCTGCTGATTCCGTCAGTCATCGGGCTGACCGGTTCCGATAAGCGCGTTGAGGTTGCTGTTGCCCTGCGCGCCGGGTGCGAAGCCCTTCCAGTGGCGAGTCTGGAACGCCAGCGCGCGCTCGCGGTGGGCGTGCTGACCTGCGAGCGGAACACATCCGGTCTTGATCTGGCGTTGGCCGAGCGGATGCGCCCGCTCATTCGGGCCGCTCTCGATGAAGCACCGGATGCCGAACGTTGGGCGCGTGACTTCATCGGAGGTGTGCATTCCTGGTCGCACACCAAGTTCACTCCGCGCACCGCCGACACGATTATTCGCGTTGCGGTGCAGGGTATCGGTGAGGCCTGCATTGCCGACCCGGACGCCCGGCTTTACACCCTGTTGGACCACGCGATCAACGATTGCCGCGCCCTGCTCGGTGCACGTAGCACGGATCGCGCGATGCACCTGCCCGCCCTGGCCTGATCAGGGCAACCGATCACACTAACCCCTGCACAGACCAACACCAGGCCGCACCCGGATGGTGCAACGAAAGCCCAGAACCGAACTGACGGTTCTGGGCTTTCGTGTTGGTGCGAAAAGTGGATGCTGCTAAACGGCGGCCAGCTCCAGGTCGCTGACCTCGGCCCGGATGCCCCGGTTGACCGCAGACACCACCGACTTCAGCGAGGCAGTGGAGATGTCCGCGTCGATGCCGACGCCCCAGTACCGCTTGCCGTTCACGTCGAGCTCGACGTAGGCGGCCGCCTGCGCGTCGCCACCGGCGGAAAGCGCGTGCTCGACATAGTCGTACAGGGTGATGGCGATGCCACGCTCCGCCATCACTCCGAGGAACGCGTTGATCGGGCCGTTGCCGGACCCGGTGGCTTGCGCCACGGTGTCGCCGTCGCGCAGTTCGACGGCGAGATCCACCGTGCCGGTCAGATCGCTCGAGGTACGGGTGGAGTGCAGTTCGAACCGACCCCACTTGGATTCGGGGTGCTTGATCGCCGCTGGCAGGTACTCATCGTTGAAGATGTCCCAGATCTGCTCGCTCGTGACCTCGCCACCTTCGGCGTCGGTCTTGGCCTGCACGACGCCGGAGAATTCGATCTGCAGCTTGCGCGGCAGGTCGAGGGCGTGGTCGGTCTTGAGCAGGTAGGCGACGCCACCCTTGCCCGACTGCGAGTTCACCCGAATCACGGCCTCGTAGCTGCGACCCAGGTCCTTGGGGTCGATCGGCAGGTAGGGAACGGCCCAGACCAGGTCGTTGACGGTGCAGCCCTGCTTGGCGGCGTCGGCATCCATTGCTTCGAAGCCCTTTTTGATGGCATCCTGGTGCGAGCCGCTGAACGCGGTGAAGACCAGGTCTCCAGCCCACGGGTTGCGTTCGGGTACCGGCAACTGGTTGCAGTACTCGGCGGTGCGCTTGATCTCGTCGATGTTGCTGAAGTCGATCTGCGGGTCGATTCCCTGCGTGAACAGGTTGACGCCGAGCGCGACGAGGTCCACGTTGCCGGTGCGCTCGCCGTTACCGAACAGGCAGCCCTCGATGCGGTCGGCACCGGCCAGGTAGCCGAGCTCGGCAGCGGCGATGGCGGTTCCGCGGTCGTTGTGCGGGTGCAAGGAGATGAGAATATTCTCGCGCTGGGTCAGGTGACGGCCCATCCACTCAATGGAATCGGCGTACACGTTGGGCGTGGCCATTTCGACCGTGGCCGGCAGGTTGACGATGACCTTGCGCTCCGGAGTGGGCTCCAGAATTTCGACGACCTGGTTGGTGATGTCGACGGCGAAGTCGAGCTCGGTGCCGGTGAAGCTCTCCGGCGAGTACTCGTAGTAGATGGTCGTGCCGGGAATGGTCGACTCCATCTGCTTGCAGAGGCGCGCGCCGTACAGGGCCAGGTCGACGATGCCTTGCTTCTGTTCGCGAAAGACAACCTCGCGCTGCAGGATGCTGGTGGAATTATAGAGGTGCACAATGGCTTGCTTGGCGCCGGTGATCGACTCATAGGTGCGCTTGATGAGGTGTTCGCGGGCCTGGGTCAACACCTGGATGGTGACGTCATCGGGGATCGCGTTCTCGTCGATCAGGCTGCGCACGAAGTCGAAGTCGGTCTGGCTCGCCGAGGGAAAGCCCACCTCGATTTCCTTGTAGCCCATGCGCACGAGCAGATCGAACATGATGCGCTTGCGCTCGGGGCTCATCGGGTCGATGAGCGACTGGTTGCCGTCACGCAGGTCGACCGCGCACCAGCGCGGAGCAACCGTGATGTGCTTGCTCGGCCAGGTACGGTCGGGCAAGTCAACGGCGAACTGCTCGTGGTACGGGCGGTAGCGGTGGATCGGCAGTGTGGATGCGGTCTGATTGTTCTTCATGGTCCTGTTTCCTCGTGGGTGTCGTACAGCCAACGACGAACGCCGCGACGAGGGAGGCCTTTAGATTAGGACTCGTCGCGGCAGCTAAGGAGGAGCGCACCGTTCAACACATTTTCAGGCTAGCACCGTTTGGCAGCGCTGATACGACCGTTACTGGCGCCGCCTCGGCCAACGGATGCTACTGGCTCAGCCCGCGCATCAAGGTGACGACCTCCCGCATAGACAGACTCGGCAGGTAGGCACGGGCCAGGGCCAACCCGATCTCCGGCAGTGCGACCGGGTCGGGAAAAGCCATGAAAACGGGCGCGAACTCCGGCTGGAACTTACGTTTGAATGCGAGCAGCGACCGAAACCCGTACACCGGTTCGAGCGTGCGCCCGAGGTATTCGAGCAGTCGATCGGCCACTCCGCCCGGCCGGGGCCCGGCAGCCGGGGCGAGCGGCGCTATGGACAGGCTGAGAAACTCGATCTGCGCACTCTGCTGCATCCGCTCGGCCGTTTGGGCGATCAGAAATTCCATCACCCCGTTGATGCTGTCCGGGCGGCGCCGCATGAAGTCGAGAGTGTAGCCCACAATTTCACCGTCGTGGTAGGTCGGCAGCCAGCTGGTGACGGCGTGCACGCGCTCTGCATCGTCGACGGCGAGCATGAGCCGCACGGCGGGGTCGCGCAGTTCGTCCAGGCCGCCGAGGGTGAACCCCAGTTCGGGGAGTTCTTTCTCTTGAACCCACTGCTCCGAGATTTCGGCGATCTGCGCTGCCTGCGCCAGCGACAGCGCCCGATAGCTGGTCCAGACCGCCCGCACACCGGCGCGGTCGGCCCGATTGACGGATGAGCGGATGTCTTGCCACTTCTTTCCGGTGGTGTTCCAGACGCTCGGATTGAGCAGTGTCTCCTCCCCCACCTGCATGGTGTGCCAGCCCATCGCGTTGAAGACCGGGTGCCAGCTCTCATGCAGGCTGTAGAACACCGGCACCCAACCGTGGTCGTCGCACATGCGCGCAAAGAAGGCCACGGCCTCAGCGGCCTCGGAGGGCGGTCCGACCGGTTCCGACGTGGTGATGGCGATGCCGTTGACCACGCGATAGGCGATCGCCGAGCGCCCACTCGCGGTGAACCAGAGGGAATTACCGGTCCAGGTCGTCATGAACCCGAGCGATCCGCCGCCGTGGTCGGCGAGCAGGGTGCGTAGCCGCTCCGGCGCGTCGGCGGTCGGGCCGACCGACGCGCTCCGCAGACAGAGGATCGCCCCGACGAAGACAACGATCCAGAATGCAGCACCGACACCGTCGTACAGGGCGGTGGCAAGCGGGTCGGCCGGAAGAAAAGACACCCGCTCCAGGCGCAGGAACCCGACCGGAATGAAGCGCTCCGGCAGGTCCGCGAGCAGGTCGAGCAGCGTGACGGCTGGGCGAAAATGGTCGCGGAGCAGCCATCCGATGCCGATGTAAAACGCGGCGAGCGCAGCGAGGCTACCCAAAGTCACGAGCACGAACCGACGTCGCACGCCGGTGCGGGAAGCAACGGGAAAACGGCGCAGATGGCCGAGGATAACGAGGGCAACGGCGAGCGGCACGAGCACCGACACCACGAGGATGAGGGTGACCTCCCAGTACCGGCCGGATTGCCACTGCCAGACGTAGGCCTGCCCGGAGATCGGCAGCAGCCCGTAATACCAGGCGGCGAGCAGGGCCAGCCCGGTGTTGATGGTGATCGCCAGCCACGCGGCGAACCGCCGTCCGCGGGACAGCCCGAACGCGGCAACGACGAGGGTGAGCAACGGCAGCAGGCTGACCAGCACCGGGCCGGCCCCGCCGATGCGTTCGAGGCTGAGTTCCTGCACGCACTGCCGGGTCACGTCACCCAGCAGACAGCGGTCGACGACCTCCCCGGCCGTAGGTACGTCCTGGCTGAGCAGCATGCCGAGCGGCGCGAGCAGACCGAACCGGGCACCGGAGAAGATGGTGATGACCGGTCCGACCGCGACCATGCCGACGATGGCGGACAGCAGCGTGCGAGTTTCGTGGTCGGAGCTGCGCCGCCACGACGTGACACGCAGCGGCGGGCGCCACAGCCAGCCGACGCCGAGCCCGACGACCGCGGCCAGCATCCGGTAGAGGTCGGAGGGCTGGCCTGAATACAGCACGAGCACGAGTACCGTCGACAGGCCGAGCACCCGAATGCGTCGCCGCCAGAGCGGCCCGGCGAAGTAACTGGCCGCCATAGCGCTGCCCAAAACTGGGGTAAAAGGGTCAACCGCCCACAGCTCACTCACACCCCGTGACCACATCTCCCCGCTCGCCACGCCGAGATACTGCACACCGAGGCCGATCGTCGCACCCAGAATCGACGTCGACAGAAAAGCGATCACGGTGCGGCGGGTGCCCATCATCCGTTCGGCGAACCCCAATATAATCACTATGCCGGCTAGCGCCAGCACCAGTTCGGCGCCGTTGTCAACGAAAAATACCGAGGTCAACGGCGACCACCAGTGACCGTTTTCGATGACCGACTCGTAGCCGGTTCCGAAGAGTAGACGGATGTCTCGCGACGGCCCCGTGATCACCCCACTGACGAGTGCCACACCGAGGAGGGATACGGCATAGGCCACGGCGAACGGCCGCTGGCCGGCAAACCGTCCAAGGGAACCGAACACGTCGCGCCGTACCGGGCGCGATCTGGTGGGGTCACGCTTTCCGGAGTCGCTCTCGATTTTGGTTCCGGTCATCCTGTCATCCCAACGTTGTCGGGCGCAAGCAAAGCGGTGCGGGCTGCGATGATGGGCAGGGCTTTGGTCCAGGCGTAGTCAACGGTGTGCCAGTCGTGGGCCGTGCCGGGGGAAACGAACAGGTGGGTGTCAACGCCGGCGCGCGCGGCGGCGTCCGCGAGCGTGCGCACCCCGGGCAGAAAGCGCGGGTCACCGTCGCCAGCGACGAAGATCGCGCCGAGCGCGGTGTACGGCGCATGCACGGCCAGGATAGCGGCCGGTGCTGCCGCGGCGTAGGCGGCGGCGTCACCGTAGAAACCGGCTGCCACCGTATGCGCCTCGCTTCCGTTTCTAGGAACAAGCTCTCCCGCGATGTCCAAAATATTACCGTACAGTTCCGGATGCGCGGCCCCAAGTTGAATGGAACAGGTGCCGCCCTGGGAGAAACCGGCGATGGTCCAGGCACTGGGCTGATCTTTCACGTGCAAGTGCGCGCGGATCCAGGCCGGGACATCGATGGTGAGGTAGGTGTCCACCCGGCCGCGCGCGGAATTCACGCACATTGGATTACTAGTCGGAGAACCGAGCTGGTCGGGAACCACGACGATGGGGGCGAGGCCGGAGTGCGCCTGGGCATACCGGTCGAGAATGCGGGCCAGGCCGCCGGCCGTGAACACGTCGCTCGGGCTGCCGGGTTGGCCGGACAGCATCTCGACCACGGGAAGCGCCGGCGGGTTGGCTGCCGTCGCTGCGGGCGGAAGATAGACCAGGGCGGGTCGTGCGGCGAACCCGGAGACCGTCGCCGGGATGGTGACGGTGCCGACGATTCCGTCGCCCGTGCTGGTCGTCGTACCGGCCGCGAGAGTGTCGCTGCGAGCCGTCGCCAGAGCCTGGTCGAGCTGCGGAAAACTAGCCAGACCGAGAGCCACTCGTAGCGTGGGAAATTGGCCGACGTCGGCGTTGATCCCAGCCGCGGCGCTGAGCAGGCAGAGCGGCAGAGCGCACATAGCGACGACGCGTCGCCACCGAACCTGGCCGCGCAGATTCAGCAGCACAATGGCGACGCTGGCACCCAGTGCTTCGGTCCAGAGCCGGGTGCCGATCGACAGCGACACGCCCCAGGGATCCCAGACGTCGCTGACCAGCCAGGCCAGAAGCCAACCGGCGGCTGCCCCGACGACGGCACCGATGACGGTCATGACCGCGCGACGCACGCCCGTCGGACCGAGCAACACGAGCAGCAGTACAAGACCGGTGACGCCATAAAGCGCTGCGAGGAGGGGTGCGTCGATGAGGTTGAGATCGAGCGGGTTAATGTCCGAGAGCAGCGAGTTCATCCAGAGCCTCCGAGACCACTCTGGCACCACCGGCAGGTTCGTAGACGGGCATCGCTGAGTTATCAGCCAGTGCCCGGAAAAGTCATGGCTGGCTGACAGCCCGCTCCCAGCCGGCAAGCGGATGCCGCGCCTGCCGGTCGCGGGATGGGCGCGCCTACTCCCCGACCATCGGCGCATGCTCTGCGGGCTGAGCGTCGCTGCGCCAGCTCTTAGCGCAGGTCCCGCAATCGATCAGTAATGCTGTTTTCTTCACCCGCACGTCGCTCATAGGTGACGGCGATGATAAGAAGCACGGCACCGACGACGGCCAGGGTGATCCACCACGGCATCGACTCGATCCCCCGACCGATCTGCACCAGGAACACGAGAACGTTTTCGAGCGGAAGCACGATGATTCCGATCAGGAACGGGGCCGCGAGCCTGCGACTCGAGCCGATCAGAATGGCGACGAGAGCAATGATGATCACGAGGATCGCCCGCCAGGTCTGCGGGTCAGTGAAGGTGGCCGTGACCGACGCCGACAGTAGGGCCACGATTCCGGGGGCGAGCAGGGGCCAGGAGCCGTTCCAGCCGGCCGGCCAGCTGCTGACGGTGCCTATCGTGCTGGCATCGACTGGATGCACGCGCGCGGCATCCGCTCGCGCACCATTCAGCACCAAGGCGCCGGCCGCCAGCAGAAAGAGGCCAAGCGGCAGCGAGAACCATTCGACGCGCAGGTCACGCGGACTCCACGCCACGATCGCCGTGACGAACGCGATGGCGAAGACGAACCACACGGGTGGCAGGCTCGTTGTTCGGGCGCGCAGCCGCCAGGCAATGACGACGACGGTCACGAGGTAGGCGAGCATGAGAGCCCACATCATCCAGATTGTGAACCAATCGCGCTCGATCGATGACCAGGTGGCGACCGCGACGAACACCGCCGGGGGCGCATAGAGCCAGCGAGTGCGGGCCCACCGCGACCCCTCCGGCGCGACCCTGCGGATGGCGCCCGCGCCGAGGGCCGCCGGCAGTGCTCCGGCCAGACCGATTCCGAAGCAGAGCAGAACGAGCGGCACACCTCCGGTCAGGATCGGGTCGGCACCGAAACCAAATCTGACCCCCTGAATCGCGCCGGCCGCCCCGGCGGCAATCGCTACGCCCAGGGTTGGAATCTGCAGCGCTCGGAGCAGTTCGGCACGCACCGAAGAGCCTCGGCCGAGCACACGGCCGACGCCAAGCAGGAGCCACGATGCGACGACGAGCCCATAGCCACGCCACGGAGCCAGGGCGGCAGCCCCGGTGCCGGATACCGCCAGCATCACCAGGATCGGTGCGAGGGCCACGACGAGGCCCAGCGCGTAGAGGGGCACGGCGCGGGAACCGCGTGCGGTGAGGATCAGGCCGACAATTGCGGCGGCCAGGGCCGGCGGGAGCAGGTATGGTTCGAGCGCGCTGATTTCGGCGAGGGCCCACAGGCACCAGAGTGCGCCGGTGAATGAGGCGGCGGCGACCCACCACCCGTAGCGGCGTTTCGCCCAGAAAGCTGTGGCTGCCGTGCCGAGCCCGAGGATGACCAGCACGATGAAGGTCGTCGGCAGCCCGGCAGCGACGCGTACGAGCGCCAGCTGGACCGCGATCACCGCGGTCAGCAGGGTCGACGATTCAATCGCGATCCGGGCCGCCGCGGTATCCCTCGACCCAATCCCCCGCAGGCCCAGCATCGACCCGATCAGGCCGGTGCTCGGGAGCACGATAGCGACAATGGCCGCGATCACCGGCAGCGTCACCGGAGACGCGCTGCCAAGGAGCACCTGCGCGCCGAGGCAGATCACCACGACGGCAAGAGCGGGAACGAGGAGGCCGGCGGCGATCGTGCGGAGCACGATTCCGAGGCCCGCGCGTCGAGTATTGAGGAGGGTGAGTGCCAGTAAGAAGATGAGGGCGGTCGAGAGGGCTGTCCAGCCGCTGCGCTCAAAGAGCACCTGCGCAACGCCGATCATGAACGGCACGATCGTCACGACCAGAATCGCGTACCAGGCCGGAGGCCCGACCCGTCGCAGAAAGGTCGCGGCAATCGCGCCGAGCGAGCCGAGCGATGTGGTCAGGCAGAGCACGGCGATGGTGCCGAGGCCCAGTTGGTCAAGTGCAATCGCGACGATGACGAGCGCGTAGGCATAACCCGCGCCGACGTGCAGAAACCGTATCCCGGGCGGCACGGTCTGCGCAATGACGGCGATGGTCGCGACGATAACGATGCCAGCCCAGACGGTGACACCATCATCGGCCAAGGAGAATATAACGGCCAGCAGCACCGCGAAATGGATGCCCAGCACGAGTGGCAGCCGCATTCTCAGGGCGGCACTGCGCAGGCGCGGAACGGCGACGAGCGCACTGCTCGTTGCCACGGCCAGGCACAGGGCGATCGTGATGCGCGACCAGAGCGGCAAGATGGGCTGACAGGCAAAGACCAGCCCGGCGAGGGCGGCGAGCCAGATCGCTAGTGATCCGGTCCACGCTGCCAGCTTCGGGGTAGCATCCGTTTTCGCGGTATCACCGCGACTGGTTAGCACCGAGAACGCTCCGAGTCCGGCCGACATAGCACCCAGTCCGAGCACAACGGCGAGAAAGCCGTGCGCGGGCATGAGGCCGATCGCACCGAGGTCCGAGCCGCTCAGCGAGGCGAGTACCGTTGCGGCCCCGATCAGCACGGCGGAGAGAACGGGCACGAGCACGCTCACCCCCGCAATGGCGAATGCACCACCCAAGAATGCTCGGCGGTCGAGGGCGCGGGCTCTCGGAGCACCCGCCTGGAGCACGAGCAGTGCGGCGGCACCCGCTGCGGGAGCGACGGCCTGGTACCACTCGCCCGCGCCGTGCGCGCCGAGGTCGAGGGCGAAGGGCAGGCTGACAGCGGCGGCCATCGCGGCAGCGCCCGTGACGGCGCTCCAGAACAACTTGGCCACCTGCCGAATCGTGAGCAGGGCGAGCAGGGCGACACCGGTCAGCACTGCGGTAATCGTCAGCCAGTATTCGGTTGTGGTGGTGAACTCAGTGAACCCGATCTGGGCCAGCAGGATGCCGGTCGCGACGATTTGGATCGTCGCAAGCGTCATCCGCTCAAACCGGAGGAGCCCATCAAATCGCTGCGCCAGCATCGGTGTCGTCCTGAGCAGGGCGAGCGCGACGAAGGCCACTCCGAGGTGTCCCAGGATCGCCGCCAGTGTGGATTCGCCCGCGTAGCCCAGCATCGCTGGAGCGAGAGTGAGTCCGGCGAGCGAGATCCAGAGCCAGCCGCGAATGCGCGCGAGCGTCGACACCATGACCATGACACCGCCACTGACGAGTGTTCCGGCGGCGGCGAGCACCCACGGGCTAACCCCGCTCGGCGCCAGTTCCGAGAACGCGTAGACGTCGAGGGCCACGAAGACCATCCCGAGGCCGCCGACGGCTTCGGCCGAGAATTGCAGCTTGTGGCGGGCCAGCAGCCACGCGCCGCCGAGGAAGAGGACGGTGATCAGCCCGACGATCACGCTGCGCAGGGCGTGATCTTTGAGGTCGGGGTTGAAGAAGGTGAAGACGACCGCGGAGACGGCGAACAGTCCAGCGCCCGCGATGGCCAGCACGGACTGCACCGTCGCGCTCGACCGACGGCCCGCAGTGGCCGAAGCGCCCGCGCCAGGTTGCGCGGGCATCCGTTGTGGAATCGGTGCCGGCGTCGGCACGGCGCTGTCTTCGGCGTCGATCGCACGCGGCGGATGCGACACGAGTTCAAGTGCCTCTTGTCGTGCCACGAGCGCCGCGGCGGCCGCCTCCGAAGCTGACCAGAGTTCTGCCGCCAGAACACCGACGAGTTCGGCACCGCAATTGCGACAGGGGCTGTCGGGCAGCGCGACCGCGCAGACGGGGCACGACGTGCGGTCGAGCAGATGGCGAATCGCGACGTCGTTCCAAGGCTGAACAGCTCGCGGCATGCTCATGACCCCGACACGGAAGCCTGCGCGGGCGTACTGGCTTCGTCCTCTGGCACCCACATGAAGATGTCGCCGGGCTGGCAGTCGAGCACACGGCAGATGGCGTCCAGGGTTGAGAATCGCACGGCTTTCGCCCGACCATTCTTAAGAACGGATACGTTGGCCGGTGTGATGTCGATCGCTGCGGCGAAGTCGGCGACCGACATCTTCTTCTTAGCCAGTTCGACGTCGAGGTTGATCACGATGGGCATCAGACCACTTCCGCCAGGTCGCGTTCGAGTTGGGAAGCCTGATGGAGGAGCCCGCGCATGACCACGATCATCAAGGCCAGTCCCGAGCCGACGACGATTCCGAGCGAGCACAGCATGATGACCGAGGGCGAGGCAACACCGGCGACCGCCAGAGTGATGAAAGACCCGAGGATGAGGAGGGTCGCCAGGGTGACCAGGCCGAGGATGATATTGACATACCTGAACGCGTTTTCCCTGAAAATGATGGATGCCCGCACCAGCGATAGCAGCCGCCACACGCAGACGAGCGCGACCTGCACGCAGAGCACGAACCCCACCGTGACCATGATCCCGGGCACCTGGAGATAGTCGAGTGGGGGAGATTTTTCGACCATCTGCTGCGCGACCGCTGGGATCACAAAGACCTGGCACGCCAGAAGCAGTGTGATCAGCACGAAGATGAGTGTTTTCAGGGTGACGATCGCCGAGCGATGCATGTGAATCCTATCGTTTATCGGTGTTAATCTATCGATAAACAATATACACACATTCTTGCGAGCGACACGAGCACGGGCATACTCCGCGACCGAAATTCGCCGCCGGGACAGCGTGCGCACGCACAGCCCCTAGGCTTCAGAGATGCCGGATACCGTCGAGGACCCTGTTCACGACGCTGAGCTGGCTGTTTTCGAGCGTAAGTCGTTAGCCCTGGATGCGGCGGCGGCCGGAGGGTTACCGGGCGCGTTCGAATCATTCCGCCTGGGCGGCCTGCGGGCGAGCATCGCAACGGCCGATCAATACGGATTTCTCAACACTGTCGAGGGCCTGAACGAACATTCCGTCGAGCACCTGCCTGAGGTTCTGAACCGATTCGCGAACCGACACCAAATAACCATTATCGCAACATCGCCGTCGCAGGCGCTCAACGACCGGATGCTCGACCAGGGTTACGAGCTCGCCCCCGTGCGTCCCATTGCCGTTCTGCGTGTGGGAGCAATCCGCCCGGACGGCGCGGACCGGAACCAGTGGGAGATACGCGAAGTCTCTTCCGCCCCGGATGCAGCACTCTTCGCGGACCTACTCGACGCTGGGTACGCGGCAACGGACAACGTGCGATCGCTGATCCGAACGGAACACGCCCTTCCGATGGTTCGAGCATTCATCGCTTTCCGTAACGGCGAGCCCCTCGCCGCTGCGGCCATGTCCGTGCAAAATGCCGTCGCGGTGCTCGGCGGGGCGTCCACACTCCCGGCAGCACGAGGCGCTGGAGCCCAAAGCGCCCTCCTCGGGCACCGAATCCGCGTCGCAAGAGCTTTCGGCTGTCCACTGGCTGCGGCCACCGCGGCTCCCAGATCACCGAGCGTTCGAAACCTGGCCAGATTGGGATTCACCATCGTCGAACGCACGGCCTGGCGCGTGAAAAGTACGACCAGCGACGAAGTAAGAGGCTCCTGGTCGCCGGCAGAGCCGTCAGCAACGCGTGGATAGGATCGCGGCTGCGACGAACTCGCGATCAGGGTGCTGCATCGGTCGCCACAGCGCGGCGAGCAAGCCAGACCACCGAAGCCGCGCCCATGACGGTCAACACCAAAACGACCACGGCCGGGTCCGTGCCTCCGCTCTGCGCGACGGTTCGCCCGACGACAGCGCTCGCCAACGTGGCGGCCACCGCTGTTGCAATAGCCTCGACCAGGATCATCGCCGTGGCGGCGCGCGGCACTGAGACGCCGTCCACGTGCTGCGGCACATCCACGATCTTGTTCAGGGTGTCGAGGTAGGTCAACCCCATTCCGACACCAGCGATCGACCATCCAACCAACACAACCGTGACACGCGGCGCCGTGCCATCGACGAGCAGCGCGACTGCCGTGACGAGCAGGCCGGTGCCGATGAGGGAGCCGCCGACGGCCGCGCGGCGCACGTACGCTCGCGGGCTCCGCGATGGCCATCGGCTCGCGGCGAGCCCCGCAAATGCCCACCCCATCCCACTGCCGGCGAGAACGAGCGCAGCCTGCCCGGTTGTGCCGTGTAGCAGATCTTGAACAATGATCGACATGATCGCCTGGGCGCCGAAGTACACGCCGGTCAGGAGTCCCATGGTCGCAAGCGCGGCCGGACGCCCGACTCGCGCGCGCAGCGTCCCCGACGGGAGCAGCCGACGTGCAGCCACAACCACCGCCGCAACGCCGACAACTCCCACGACGATCCCACCGGACACGGGCAGGCCCCGCAGGCCAACGAGGGATAGCAACGCCACTCCCCCAGCCAGCACGAAGGCGGATCCGAGCGTCAGCCGCTCCCGATCGCCACCGGACTGCATCGACCCCCTCAGCTGCCGTGCTGCGACGATTCGAGCCGCAATTAAGAGCGGAAGGTAGAGAACGAGCGCCCATCGCCAGCTCGACACAGACGTCACCCACGCGGCGTACAGGGGCCCGGCTAGCGAGGCGAGCACCCACATGACGTTGTAGCCGGCCAGCACCGCCCGCCGCCAACCCGCGGGCAGGACCGATACGATCGCCGCCAACGACACCGTTGCCAACGCTCCGGCGCCAAGACCGGAGGCGACCCGACCAATCACAAATACGCCCACGGTAGGAGCCAACGCACTGATGATGCTGCCGATGACCGTAAGCCAACTCAGGTGCAGAAGCAGCCGATCCACTCGGAAGCGCTGCAGCAGATAGGGGCCGAGGGGCATCGTCAGGAACATGGCGATCTGCGCCGATCCGACGATTACTCCGTAGAAGTCCTTCGCGTCGAGGTCGGTCCCGATGACGGGCATGACCGTATTCAGAAGGTAGGCCTGCATGCCTGCCACGAGCTCCAACGCCAGGAGCGCCGCAGCTAAGAGGCCAGCGCGGACGGCGCTCCGCCCAGGTGGACCATTTCGATCACCGGGGACCGGCATGCCTACTGCGCCGCTCGAGGCCGCGCAGACCGAATTTCGAGCGCAATCAACTCGCGGTCGTAGGCCGCTCGCGAATCGTTCTCGCTCAGCAGTACGCGCTCAAGCGCATTCCGCGCCTGGTGTCCATCGATCAGGACTGGAAGCGGGCCGTCCGAATCAGCGGCGGATTGCACCCAACGCAGCAGATTTCTCAGCTGACGCAGCATGAGCATCTTGCGCAATGGGCTTCGATACGTGACGGGCGACATATCGCCGAAAGGCTTCCGTGCCATCACGTTTATCCCCCCAGATCGATCGTGCCCGCCCTCGCAGGCTACTGCAACCCGGACGTCGCCCGCCGTCTCAACGTGTCACGGACGACCGTGCAATAGCGATCTCGGGTGCCTACTTTCATGCAGCAGGCCGGTGCGGGAGCTTCCAGCACGGCCCTCGCCGGGGACGTGCCGGTTCTCAAAACATTTCTTTGGGTATTCTTTGCCGGATTCGGTCGATTTCGGGCATATAGGCGTGATTTTTCCTCGGGAATGTCGGTGGTCGGGTGTTGAGTTGAATCATGAACATCATGGCGATGGAGCTCACCCGGGCAGTAGCGGCCGTCGCCGCGCTCGGTAGTTCCAGCGCTCAGTTCAGCACTCTGACAGATGCGCAGGTACTCGCCGCTCGCGGTCCGATCGCCGACCTCCTGCGACTGAGCAACACGGCGGCGGCCCTTCTGGCCGGCACGATCGCGCACCGGTCCCGCCCGGAGTTGGGCCAGTCGGGCCTGGCCGCCCGGCACGGGTTTAGCACCCCGACGCTGATGGTGCAAGACGCCACCGGACTCAGCCGTATGGAGGCCGGCCGACTGCTGGCCGTCGGCGTCCTCATGAACGAAACCGAAACCGCGGAACGACGGGCGGAAGAAGCCGTTCGGGAAGCCGAGCGGGTCGCGCAGGCGACCGCCGACGCCCTCGCGGACGCCGAGCGCGCCGCCGAGCTGGACGCCGTTCGAGAGGCGGAGCGCGCGGCGGCGTGGGCGACGCTGCACCCCGACTTGCCGCCACTGCCCGTGGCCGCGCCCCGCCCGGTACTACCCATGGCAACCGTGGATCCGGTGGAGCCGGTGGTGGTGCCGTGGCAGGCACCGATTCTGCACGCTGTCACCGCCGGCACATTCTCGCCCGGCGTCGGCGACGCCCTGCTGCGAGGTCTGGGCACACTGGATCAGGCCATCACCGCCGAGAAACTCGCCGGCGCTCTCCGAGTGTTGCTGGTCGAGGTACCAGGCATGCACACCGAGCAGGCCTACAAGCGGGCGCGGCGCATGCGCGACGACCTCGACGCCGCAGGCATCCAGGCCAGGGAAAAGCAGGCCCGCGACGACACTACCTGGTCGTTGTGGCGGCGAGCCGACGGCATGGTGACCCTGCACGCCCTGTTGGCACCCGAGCAGGGCGAAATGTGGATGGCAACCTACGACGCCCTGACCAGCCCGCGACGCGGCGGAGTGCGGTTCGTCGACCCCGAACGCGCCGCTTGGGCACAGCGCGTCAAGGACGACCCGCGCACCCTCGACCAAATCGCCGCGGATTCCTTCACCCAACTGCTCAAACTCGGCGCCGACGCCGACCCGAACACCATGTTCGGCGGACGCCGCCCGGTCGTGCAGATCATCGTCACCGAACCCGACCGCCCCACCACCATTGCTGACCCAGCAGCCGACACAACAGCGGCACCGACAGCCGGCTCGATAGCTGGCCCGGCCCGCACTGGCCCGGCCCCTGCGGCTGAAACCACGGAAAGCGGCACGACGCAGAGCGGCACTCCCGGGAGCCGAAGCGCCACATCAGCCTTCGGCTACCTCGAGGGCAACCCCGCTCCGGTGTCCGCGGAGACGATCGACCGGCACCTCTGCGACACCGGCTACCTCGGAATCCTGTTCAGTCAGTCCGGGCAACCCCTCAACGTCGGACGAGACGAACGTCTCTTCAACCGTGAACAACGCCGAGCCCTCGCCGCGCGCGACGGCGGATGCCGCTGGCCCGGCTGCGACCAACCACCATCGTGGACAGAAGCTCACCATATAAAAATGTGGTCTGATCAGGGACCTTCCAACATCAATTTCGCCATCTCACTGTGTGCACACCATCACATGCTGCTGCACAACCGACACTGGACGATCCATCTCCAGAACGACCAGTACTGGCTACAACCCCCGATCGAAATCGACCCCGAACAAACGCTGATCGCCCTACCCAGCAAGAATCCACTCATGGCCGAACACCTCCCGCTCGACCAGCTTCTACCGACGCCCCCCGGGGCAGACACCGCAGACAGCCACCCGTCACGGGATGGCGGTCTCGACCAGCTCGACCAACGGGACGGAGACGACCCCACACCCGGCCGTCCGCACGACGACGACCGAAACTGAACTTTCACGGTGTCCGGTGCCCGGCATCCTGCCACTGGTGCCGCTGCCAGCCGGGCATGACGCGGGTGGGTGCGGTCTCGATCACTCGTTCCTCGCGCCTCGACCAGCGCGGTACTGACGGCTACCGAAGAGCTGTTAGAAGCCGAGGCGGCCGAGCTGCTTCGGGTCGCGCTGCCATTCCTTGGCGATCTTCACCCGCAACGAGAGAAACACGCGCTTGCCGACGAGCGGTTCGATCTGCTTGCGGGCGCGGGTGCCGACATCCTTGAGCCGGCTGCCCGACTTGCCAATGATGATGCCTTTCTGGCTGTCGCGCTCGACGAACAGGTTGGCGTAGATCTCGACCAGTTCCTGGTCGTCGCGCTCGATGATGTCGTCGATGGTGACGGCGATGGAGTGCGGCAGCTCGTCGGTGACGCCCTCGAGGGCGGCCTCGCGGATGAATTCAGAGATGCGGGACTCGAGGGTCTCGTCGGTGACGGCGTCGGCCGGGTAGAGGGGGGCATCCGCGTGTGGCAGCAGACGCAGCAGCTCGGTGGCGAGGGTGTCCAGCTGGATCCGGCTGGTTGAGGAGATCGGCACGATCGCCTCCCAGTCCCGCAACTGTGAAACGGCGAGCAGCTGGTTGGCGACGTTGGTCTTGGAGGACGCATCAATCTTTGTGACGATGGCGACCTTTTTGGCCCGCGGGAAGGCATCCAGTTGTTCATTGATGAACTTATCGCCCGGGCCGATCGGCTCGTTGGCCGGGATGCACAGGCCGATCACGTCGACGCCGGCCAGGGTGGCGGTGACGAGGCTGTTGAGGCGCTCACCGAGCAGGGTGCGCGGGCGGTGGATCCCGGGGGTGTCCACCAGAATAAGCTGGCCGTTCTTCTGGTGCACGATGCCGCGGATGGCCCGGCGGGTGGTCTGCGGCTTCGACGACGTGATCGCGACCTTCTCCCCCACCAGCGCGTTCGTCAGGGTGGACTTGCCCACGTTGGGGCGTCCCACAAACGAGACGAATCCCGCTCGGTAATCGGCGGGGTGTGCCGGTGTAGCTTCGGTCATGACCGTTCTCCTTCATCATCAGACGCTGTGCTTGTGCTGCTGGTGTTAGCAGTCGGTACCGTGAGGAATGCGGTCTGCGCATCAATCAAAGCTTCATCGCGTTCCACCAGCACGGTGCTGATGCGTCTGCGCCGGCCTTCGGTGCGTTCAGCGGTGAGATTGAGTCCACTGACCGACGCGACCGAGCCGGCCACGGGCAATCGCCCGAGGGCTTTGGCCAGCAGGCCGCCCACCGAGTCGACGTCGTCGTCGTCGAGTTCCAGGTCGAACAGCTCACCCAGTTCGTCGACCGGCAGTCGGGCGCTCACCCGAAAATGGCCGTCGCCGAGGTCTTCGACCTCGACCACGTCACGGTCGTACTCGTCGGAGATATCGCCGACGAGCTCCTCGATCAGGTCTTCGAGGGTGACCAGGCCGGCGATTCCGCCGTACTCGTCGACGACCATGGCCAGGTGGTTGGACTCCAGCTGCATCTGTCGCAGCATGTCGTCGGCCTTCTTCGACTCGGGCACGAACACGGCCGGCCTGGCCAGGTCGGCCACGGTGAGCTGCAGCGCGTTGATCGGCCGCTCGAACACCAGCCGTGCCACGTCACGCAGGTACAGGATGCCGGCAACGTCGTCGACCTCGCCGTCCAGCACGGGCACCCGCGAAGTGCCGCTGCTCAGGAATAGGCCCATGGCCGCGTCGATGGTGGCGTCGGCGTCGATGGTGATCATGTCGGTACGCGGAATCATCACCTCGCGTACGACCGTCTCGCTGAATTCGAAGATGGAGTGGATGAGCTCGCGGTCATCTTCCTCGATCACGTCCAGCTCGGTAGCCTCGTCGACCATGCTGAGCAGCTGGTCTTCGGAGGTGAAGGTGGCCAGTTTGGTACGCCCAGGTGTGACCCGGTTGCCGAGGGCGACAAGGGCATTGGCTACCGGTCCGAGCAGCACGCGGGCGACGTGCACGAGCAGTGCGGTCGCGGTCAGCAAATTAACCGGATGCGCGCGGCCCACGCTGCGCGGGCTCGCCCCGACCAACACGAACGAAACCGAGGTCATGATGAGCGCGGACAGCAGAAGTGCCAGCCAGAGGGCATCGATCGTGGTTGCAAAGACCAGCGTCACCAGCACGGCGGCGGTGGTCTCGGCGGTGATCCGAATGAAGTTGATCGCGTTCAGGTGCGCGCCGGTGTCGTCGGCGATGGCCTGGAGCGACCGTTTGGCGCGATGATGCGCCACCAGGCTCGCGATGTCGGCCCGGGACTGGGTCGTGATCGCGGCATCAACGGCGGCCATGAGCCCGGCGAACACCACCAGGATGACCGCCGCATAAATAAACCACACGTGGAGCATCAGTGGCGTTGTCGTTCCTGCATGGCGAAGCCGATGAGAATGTCACGTTGAATGCCGAACATTTCCTTTTCTTCGTCGGGTTCGGCGTGGTCGAAGCCGAGCAGGTGCAGCACGCCGTGGGTGGTCAGCAACAGCAGCTCGTCGAGGGTGCTGTGGCCGGCGGTTTCCGCCTGTTCCTTGGCGACCTGCGGGCAGAGCACGATATCGCCGAGCAGACCCGGCGGGGTCTCCTGTTCCTCGGTTCCGGGGCGAAGTTCGTCCATCGGAAAGCTCAGCACGTCGGTGGGGCCGGGCTCGTCCATCCACTGCACGTGCAGTTGTTCCATCGCGCCCTCATCGACGAGCACGATGGCGAGTTCGGCGTCGGCGTGCACGTGCATGGTGTCGAGCGCGAAGGCAGCGAGGCGCTGGATGGCCGCCTCATCGACCGGGATGGCCGACTCGTTGTTGATTTCGATGCTCAACTGGAACTCCGTTTCGGGTTGCGACCGGCGGCGCTGGCGCGCTGGGGACCGCGATTAACAAATTCACGCGCTTCGGCGCTCTCCTGGCGGAGGGCCTGCTTTTTCTCGTCGTACTCGGTGTAGGCGTCGACAATGCGGCCGACGAGCGAGTGACGCACCACGTCGGCGCTGCTCAAATAGGCGAAGTGGATGTCGTCGATCCCGTCGAGAACGCGGGTGACCAGTTTGAGACCGCTCGTGCCGGCCGGCAGGTCGATCTGGGTGACGTCGCCGGTGATGACCATCTTTGAACCGAAGCCGAGCCGGGTCAGGAACATCTTCATCTGCTCCGGCGTGGTGTTCTGGGCTTCGTCGAGCACGACGAAGCTTGCGTTGAGGGTACGCCCGCGCATGTAGGCGAGCGGTGCGACCTCGATGGTTCCGGCGGCGAGCAGCTTCGGGATGAGTTCGGGGTCGAGCATCTCACCGAGCGCGTCGTAGAGCGGCCGCAGGTAGGGGTCGATTTTGTCGGTCAGGGTGCCGGGCAGAAAACCGAGCCGTTCGCCGGCCTCGACGGCGGGCCGGGTCAAAATGATGCGCTCGACCTCCTTATTTTGCAGGGCGCGCACCGCCTTCGCCATGGCGAGGTAGGTCTTGCCGGTTCCGGCAGGGCCGATACCGAACACGATGGTGTTCTCGTCGATGGCGTCGACGTAATCCTTCTGGCCGATCGATTTAGCCCGAATGCTCTTGTTGCGCGCCGTGAGGATGGGGGCACCGAGCTGGGCGGAGGGGCTCACGGAGCTGTCGGCGGCAAGCATCCGTGCCGAGGTGGCGACCTCGGTTTCGCCGAGGTCGTGGCCGGCGCGAAGGGCACGTTGCAGTTCCTCGATCAGGCGGCGCACGGCTTCCACATCATCGGCTGAGCCGATCAGGGTGACGTCGTTGCCGCGCACGTGCACGTCAACGTTGGGGTACTCGGCCTCGATGGTGCTCAGGAAGCGGTCTTCAGGGCCGAGCAGGCGCACCATGGCGACGCCATCGACGGTGAAACGCAATTCAGAGTGTGCCAAGCGAGTCCTCCCCGAGATGGTCGGTCAGTTCCGGGCTGCCCATGACGTGAGCGTGCACGTGGAAGACGGTCTGGCCGGCGGCCGCTCCGGTGTTGAAGACGAGACGGAACTGCCCGTTGGTGCGCTCCGCGGCGATCTGCTCGGCCACGGCCACGAGTTCAGCGAGCAGGGCCGAGTTTCCGGCGGCGAGCTCGACCACGTTCTGGTACTGCGGGTCTTTGGTGGTGACGACGACGTGCACCGGTGCTTTCGGGGCGATGTCGAGGAACGCGATGATGTGCTCGGTCTCGGCGACAATCGTCGCCGGAATCTCACGCGCGATGATGCGGCTGAAAATGGACGGCGGGGAACCGGAAGAAGACATGCCTCTATCTTAAGCGGCGCTACCAGCGGCCGAGCGTCGCGTTGAGGATGGCGAGAGCGGCTGGTCCGGCGGTCGACGTGCGCAGCACGGTGTCGCCAAGGCGCACCTGGGTGGCGCCGGCCTGCTCCAGCAGGAGTAGTTCGGCCGGGGAAATTCCGCCCTCGGGGCCGACGACGAGCAGAATGTCGCGGTCGTCGGTGGGCGGGGCGACCTCGGTGAGGCGACCGGTCGCGGTCGGGTCGAGAAGCAGCATCCGTGTCGTGACGGCCAGCAGGGCCAGCTGTTTGGTGCTGGCGAGCGGCGCGACGCCCGGCAGCCAGGCGCGAATCGACTGTTTGCTGGCCTCGCGCACGATCGTGCTCCAACGGTCGTGGCCCTTGGCGACTTTGGCGCCCTCCCACTTGGTGATGGAGCGCGCGGCGGCCCAGGGAATGACGCCGTCGACGCCGAGTTCGGTGGCGGCCTGAATGGCCAGTTCGTCACGGTCGCCCTTGGCCAGGGCCTGCACCAAGCGGATGCGCGGCGTCGCCGCCGCCGTCTCGCTCGCCTCGTCGACGCGCAGGGTCAACACCGCGGCGTCCGCCGTCAGCACCGTTCCCTCGAGCAGCAACCCGGCCCCATTACCCAGGCGGAGCCGGTCCCCTGGACGAACCCGGCTGACCGTGACCGCGTGCCGTGCTTCGGCGCCGTCGACAGAAACGACCTGCCCCGGGCGACACTGCGCCGCCCGGAGCGTTTCCTGCAGGTAGAAATGTGCCACGTTAGCCGAGGAACCGGTCGCGCAGCTTGGCGAACAAACCCTGCTGGTACTGGCTCAGGGTGGGTGCGGGGGCTGAATACCGGGCGGCGAACTGTTCGATCAGGTCGCGTTCCTTGTGGTCGAGCTTGGTCGGCGTGAGTACGTGGATGCCGATCTTGAGGTCGCCACGACCGCTGCCGCGCAGCTTGGTGATGCCGCGGTCCTTGATAGTGAGCACCTCTGAGCTTTGCGAACCGGGGCGAATCTCCACCTCGATGTCACCGTCGAGGGCCTTCACGGTGACGCTCGTGCCGAGAATGGCACTGGTCATTGGCACGTCGAGCGAGCACATCAGGTCGTCGCCATCACGGCTGAACACCTCGTGGTGGCGCACCTTCATCTCGAGGTAGAGGTCGCCGTTCGGGCCGGCCGCCGGGCCGGCCTCACCGCTCCCGGGCATCTGCAGGCGCAGGCCGGTGTCAACGCCGGCCGGGATGTCGACCGGAACCGTGCGGCGGGCGCGCACGCGGCCCTGGCCGGAACAGGTCATGCACGGCGTGGCGATGATGGTGCCGTAGCCGCGGCAGGATCCGCACGGGCTCGACGTCATGACGTTACCGAGCAGGGAGCGCACTGCGCGCTGGATGCTCCCGGTGCCGTGGCAGATATCACAGGTGATCGGTGACGTGCCGGGCGCGCAGCACGAGCCCTTGCAGGTGTCGCAGACGATCGCGGTGTCGACCTCGAGGTCGCGGTGCGTGCCGAAGATGACCTCGTCGAGGTCGAGCTCGACCCGAATGAGGGCATCCTGGCCGCGTTCGCGGCGGGAGCGCGGGCCGCGGCTGCTGCCGCCTCCCCCACCGAAGAAGGTCTCAAAGATGTCACCAAAGTTGCCGAAGTTCTGCCCGTCGAAGCCGCCGTTCTGGCCGCCGCCCTGGTCGTACTTCTGGCGCTGTTTCGCGTCACTCAGCACGTCGTAGGCGTGCGTGATGCTCTTGAACCGTTCCGACGCCTCGGCGCCGGGGTTCACGTCGGGGTGCAGTTCGCGGGCCAGGCGACGGTACGCCTTCTTGATTTGATCGGTGGTCGCGTCGCGGTCAACGCCCAGCGCTTCGTAGTGGTCAGCCAAAGGTGGCTCTCCTTGAGTTGTGATGGTTGTTCGAAATGATGAAGAGGCCGCCGGGCGGCCCGAGCTCTAGGTCTCGCCGAGCAGGCGAGACAGGTAACGGGCGACGGCGCGCACCGCCGCCATGTTGTTGGAATAGTCCATGCGAGTCGGCCCGAGCACGCCCAGACGGGCCAGGTTGCCGTTGGCCGTATAGCCGCTGGTCAGCACGCTCGCCTCCGGCAGGCCGAAGGCCGCGTTCTCGCGGCCGATACTCACCGACACGCCGTGCTGGTCGGTCTCCATCTCGCCGAACAGGCGCAACAGCACCACCTGCTCTTCGATGGCCTCGAGCACCGGGTAGATGCTGCCCGAGAAGTCCTCTTCGGTGCGAACGAGGTTGGCCGCACCGGCCATGACGAGCTTGTCCTGCCGGTTGGAACCGACTTGGTCCGCGAGGGTGCTCGTGATGAGGTCGACGATCGGCTGCAACGCTGGTGACCCCGGCCAGACGCTGGCGGCGAGGGCAGCGGATGCCTCGGCCATGCCGAGCCCGACCACGGCAACATTGAGACGGGCACGCACCTCGCCGAGTGTCTGCTCGTCGAGCGCGCGCGGCAGATCGATCACGCGCTGTTCGACGCCACCGGAATCGGTGATCAGTACCGACAGGATGCGGGTTTCGGTCAGCGGTACGAACTCGATGTGGCGAACTTTGGCGCGCGACAGAGAGGGGTATTGCACGAGCGCAACCTGGTGGGTCAGCTGCGAGAGCAGCCGCACACTGCGCACGAGCACCTCGTCGAGGTCGGCGGAGTGGCCGAGGAACGTTTCGATGGCCTGACGCTGTGCCGGGGTGAGTGGACGCAGATCAGCGAGGTGGTCGACGAAAACGCGATACCCCTTGTCGGTGGGTATACGACCGGAGGAAGTGTGCGGTGCCGCGATGAGCTCCTCTTCTTCGAGCAGGGCCATATCGTTGCGAATGGTGGCGGCGGAGACGCCGAAGGAGTGCCGGTCCACGATGGATTTGGAGCCGACGGGTTCACGGGAGGCAACGTAGTCCTGCACGATCACGCGCAGAACATCGAGGCCACGGTCGGAAACCATTGCACCCGCCTTCCTGATTCTTGAGGTAGAGCTTCGGCCCAACGGATGCCGCTCGCCTCGCGCGCCCTGGGCACCATGGAACGCAGGTTTGCCGGCACGCCGTTGGCACTCGCATCCACTGACTGCCAATCCTATCGCGACCGGCCGGGTTCCGGCTGAGTACACCCATTGCCAGTACCCCGAAATGAGCGTTTAATTACCGCTATACGCTCCCACCTCTTTGAGCGAAAGGCACGATCATGAGCGATCCACAGGCACAACCTCCCGGTGATTCCAACTACCGTGAGCCCAACGTCGGCCAGCCGCAATATGGCCAACCGCCGAACAGCCAGCCCGGTGCAAGTCCCTATTCCACGCCGGTCGTGGCGGCCCCGCTCTCGGAGGCCGACGATCGCCAGTGGGCTTCGCTGGCACACCTCGGCGGCATCCTGAGTTTTCTTCCGTCCCTGATCATTTGGCTGGTCTTCAAAGACCGAGGGCGCTTCACCAACACCGAGGCGAAGGAGGCGCTGAACTTTCAGATCACCCTGCTGATCGCCTATGTCGCGATCACCGTGGTGTCGACGTTCCTCGCCCTGGTCACGTTCGGCATTGGCGGGCTGCTCGCGGGCCTGGGCTGGATCGTCTGGCTGGCCGGGGTCATCTTCTCGATCATGGGATTTGTACAGGCCAAGGACGGAAAGAACTACCGGTACCCGTTCGCGGTGCGCCTGATCAAGTAGCGCCTCCTGGCTCCGACCGACGGCGGGGCGATTAGTCTGGAGGTCACTGGCACCGCCGTGCCAGTGACCGGCCGTACAGCGAGAGGCCCTCATGTCTGAGCAGAATCCGTACCAGTCCACCCCCGCCACCCCGATGAGCCCCGCGGACGAGAAGTTGTGGGCGACGCTGATCCACGTCGGTGGGATTATCTTCAGCGCGGCAGCCCTGGGTTTCGTACCGGCCCTCATCGGCTACCTCATGCTGCGCGATCGCGGACCGTTCATCCGCGCGCACACCGCGACCGCCCTGAACTTTCAGATCTCCCTCTTGATTTACGTGGCGGTACTCGTTCCGATCACGATTGTCACGATCGGCATCGGCGGCATTCTCTACATACCGCTCGCGATCGTGGCCGTCGTGTTCATGATTCTGGCGGCGCTGGCCGCGAACCGTGGACAGGGTTACACCTACCCACTCACGATCAAGTTCGTCAGCTAAGCCCCGCTTTAGTGGCTCAGCTCTAGTCGCTCAGCCGCCGCACCACGGCGTCGGCCAGCAGCCGTCCGCGCAGGGTCAGTTCGATGGTCCCGG
Organism: Cryobacterium sp. TMT1-66-1; assembly: GCF_004403435.1. Taxonomy (NCBI): domain Bacteria; kingdom Bacillati; phylum Actinomycetota; class Actinomycetes; order Micrococcales; family Microbacteriaceae; genus Cryobacterium; species Cryobacterium sp. TMT1-66-1. The sequence continues at coordinate 242,931 of NZ_SOGP01000023.1, read as the reverse complement.
CGAGGGCCGCTTTCGCGTTGATGAGTTCGTCGGCGATAAGGCTGGCCACCTCGATCCGGCCCGCAGCAGACAGCGACGCCACCGAAATTCCGGTGCGGATGCGGCTCTGCAACAGGATGCGTTCGAGCTCGCGGGTGGGCGCGTCGAGCGTCTCGCGGCCGGCGGCCGGGGACATGCCGCCGAGCATCCGTTCGGAATAGGCGGCCGGATGCTTCACGTTCCACCAGCGCACCCCGCCGACGTGGCTGTGTGCGCCGGGGCCGACGCCCCACCAGTCCTGGCCGGTCCAGTAGGCGAGGTTGTGGCGGGAGCGGTGCGCGTCGCTCGTGGCCCAGTTGCTGACCTCGTACCAGTCGTACCCGGCGGCGGCGAGAAGCTCGTCGGCCAGTTCGTAGAAGTCGGCCTGCTGGTCGTCGTCGGTCGGCGCGATCTCGCCGCGGCGAATCTGCCGAGCCAGCTTGGTGCCGTCTTCGACGATGAGCGAATACGCGCTCAGGTGGTCTGGGTGCAGGCTGAGCGCCTGCTCGAGGCTGGCGCGCCAGTCGGCCAGCGACTCCCCCGGCGTGCCGTAGATGAGGTCAAGGCTCACATCGAGCCCGGCGGCCCGGGCCCACTCGACCACGAGCGGAACCCTCTCGGGATCGTGGGTGCGCTCGAGCGTCGCGAGCACGTGCGGCACAGCCGACTGCATGCCGAAGGACACCCTGGTGAATCCGGCATCGGCGAGGGCACCGAGGTAGGCGGCGTCGACCGAGTCGGGGTTGGCCTCGGTGGTGACTTCGGCCCCGGCGGCCAGGCCCCACTGGTCGCGCACTGCACTGAGCATCTTCGCGAGGTCGGTCACCGGCAGCAGCGTTGGCGTACCTCCGCCGAAGAACACGGTGGCGACGGAGCGTTTGGGAACGCCCGATGCGGTCAGGATGCGCCCGGCCGCTTCGACCTCGAGCACGGCCTGGCTGGCGTAGTCGCTCTGCTTGACGCCGCGCAGTTCGGTCGCGGTGTAGGTGTTGAAGTCGCAGTAGCCGCAGCGCACCCGGCAGAACGGCACGTGCAAGTACACGCCGAAATCGCGCACGAAGGCGTCAACGGCCGCCGACGCGGGAAGGAGGCCATCGTCGGGTGCGGGATCGCCGACGGGGTGGGGTCCGGCCATGGGTGGTGCTCCAGTACGTTCTATTTGATGGCGCCAACGGGGTGCAACGCCCGCAGGTAGAGCCGGGTGAATTTGGCCTGCTGAAAACGCAGCACCGGCCAGGCCAGCCGGTAATACCAGGTGCTGGCCCGCGAGAACGAGCGAATGGTCAACCAGACCGAGTCGTCCTCCCGGAGCTCGACGATGAAGGATTCCTCGCCGCTTTCCGGGTGACCGGCCATGGTGCCGTAGGCGAACCCGATGCGGGCCGCCTCGTCGATCACGTAGACAACGCGGACCCGCGCGGTGACGCGGAACAGCCACACCTTCATTTTCAGCGTCGCCGTCATGCCGTTGGCGATGTACGGGGTGCCGTCATCGGCAAAGGTCGCTTCGTTGACCGGATGCTGCTGGCCGACCGCCGGGGCGCCGTCGGGCCCAAAGGTCACCGGCGTGTACTGCACGCCGGTGCCGTTTTCGAGGTCGGTCACCTCCATGCCGCTGCCCCGCTGGATTCCCCAGGTCATCAGCAACTTGGTCGCGGCCTCGAACCGATCCTGGGAGCTGCCGAGCTTCACGCTCTGCTCCATCGGGCGGTAGCCGCGCGGCGGATAGCTCATCAGGTCGGGCGCGAGCGTGCCGCCGATGGCAGCGTAGCTGACGGCGGCGTCGGTGAAGGTGGTTCTGCGCATCCGCTCTACTTCTTATCTTTGGTCTCGATATCGCCGCTCAGAGCGGCGATGAAGGCTTCCTGGGGAACTTCGACCCGGCCGACCATTTTCATGCGCTTCTTGCCCTCTTTCTGCTTCTCCAGCAGCTTGCGCTTGCGCGAGATATCACCGCCGTAGCACTTGGCGAGCACGTCCTTGCGCATCGCCGAGATGCTTTCACGGGCGATGATGTGGGCACCGATCGCGGCCTGGATGGGCACCTCGAACTGCTGGCGCGGAATAAGCTTGCGCAGGCGACCGGTCATGAGCGCCCCGTAGGCGTAGGCCTTGTCGCGGTGCACGATAGCACTGAAGGCGTCGACCTGCTCGCCCTGCAACAGAATATCGACCTTCACCAGGTCGGCTTCCTGCTCGCCGGAGGGCTCATAGTCGAGCGAGGCGTAGCCGGCGGTGCGGCCCTTGAGCATGTCGAAGAAGTCGAACACGATCTCACCGAGCGGCATCGAGTAGCGAATCTCGACCCGGTCTTCGCCGAGGTATTCCATGCCGAGCAGGGTGCCGCGGCGACTCTGACACAGTTCCATGATGACGCCGACGTAGTCTTTCGGCGCGAGAATGGCCGCCTTCACCATGGGTTCGAGCACCTTAGCGATCTTACCGGTGGGGTATTCGCTCGGGTTGGTCACCGTGATGGTGCGCTTGTCGTCGGTGGTGACCTCGTAGGGCACGCTCGGCGCGGTCGTGATGAGGTCGATGTTGAATTCGCGTTCGAGACGCTCGGTGATGATTTCCAGGTGCAGCAGTCCGAGAAACCCGCAGCGAAAACCGAAACCGAGCGCAACGGATGTCTCCGGCTCGTACCCGAGACTGGCGTCAGACAGCTTGAGCTTGTCGAGGGCCTCGCGCAACGCCGGGTAGTCACTGCCGTCGATCGGGTACAGGCCGGAGAACACCATGGGCTGGGGTTCGTCGTAGCCGGGCAGGGCGTCGGTGGCGGGGCGCACGGCGGTCGTGATGGTGTCGCCGACCTTGGACTGGCGCACGTCTTTCACGCCGGTGATCAGGTAGCCGACCTCGCCGACGCGCAGGCCCTTGCTCTCCACCGGTTCCGGCGAGATTACGCCGATCTCGAGGATCTCGTGGGTCGCCTTGGTCGACATCATCTGAATTTTTTCGTGGGCCTTCAGGTGCCCGTCGATCATGCGCACGTAGGTGACGACGCCGCGGTAGCTGTCGTAGACCGAGTCGAAGATCATGGCGCGGGCGGCGGCATCCGGGTTGCCTTTCGGCGCCGGAATCATGGTGGTGGCGAGGTCGAGCAGTTCCTCGACGCCGGCGCCGGTCTTACCGGAGACGCGCAGCACGTCTTCCGGGCGCCCGCCGATGAGGCTCGCGAGTTCGCGGGCGTACTTTTCGGGGTCGGCGGCCGGCAGGTCGATCTTGTTGAGCACGGGAATGATCGTGAGGTCGTTCTCGAGGGCGAGGTAAAGGTTGGCGAGGGTTTGGGCTTCGATGCCCTGGGCCGCGTCAACCAGCAGAATGGCGCCCTCGCAGGCGGCGAGACTGCGGGAGACCTCGTAGGTGAAGTCGACGTGACCGGGGGTGTCGATCATGTTCAGCGCGTAGGTGACGCCGTCCAGCTCCCACGGCATGCGCACGGCCTGGCTCTTGATGGTGATGCCGCGTTCACGCTCGATATCCATGCGGTCCAGGTACTGGGCCCGCATGGAACGCTCGTCGACGACGCCGGTGATCTGCAGCATGCGGTCGGCGAGCGTCGACTTGCCATGGTCGATGTGGGCGATGATGCAGAAGTTGCGGATGAACTCGGGGGCCGTGGCGGCCGGTTCCAGCGCGTGAAGGGCTCTCGGTGACATAGTTCGTCCATTGTCCCATGCTCGGAGCGGTTGTACCGTCTCTGCGCTCGGTCACCGATCGGAGATCTACCGGAACGACTGACACCGGCCCGTTCGTCCACCCGGCCGTCACCGACCGCAAGCTGATGCTCGCCGGGGCGCGGGCCACCTGCTCGGCCCGCGCCCCGGCATCCGTTCTGCTGGTCAGGCCTGGGCCGTGTCGCTGCCCGGGGTCTGCCATTGTCCATCCCGGAAGATGACCGCCGACGGGCGACTCTCGACGGCGCCGTAGAGGGCCGCCGGACACTGCCGCGCCCAGCCGATGGCGGCATCGAGTGACTTCGCGTAGGCGTCAAAGGCCTTGCGACCCCATTCCATGGCCGCTTCGTCAACCTGGGCGTCGCCGGCTTCCTGGCTCAGGACGAGCAATGAGCACTGCAGGGTGGTTTCCCTTCTGATCATTTGATAGTGACACCGACATGACGATCGAGACAGGCCGGAATCGACACTCCTGCTCAAGAAAAATTAGGCGCGATTGGCTCGCTCGACGACCTGGCCGAAGCCGTCGCTGTAGCGGTAGACCGGGGTGCCGTCGATGAGCACGAGTTCGGCGCGCGAACCGAGGTCGAGCGGGTCGCCCGACCAGATCACGACGTCGGCGTCGAGGCCGACGCTGAGGGAGCCGACCCGGCTGTCGAGCCCGAGGATGACGGCCGGGTTGACGGTGAGAGCCTCGAGCGCGGTCTGCACCGGCAGTCCCTCCTTCACAGCGAGGGACGCCTGGTGCACGAGAAAGTTCACCGGAACGACGGGGTGGTCGGTCGTGATGGCGACGAGCACGCCGGCGGCGGCGAGCACGGCGAGGTTGCCGATCGCCCTGTCGCGGAGTTCCACCTTGGTACGCGCGGTGAGCATGGGTCCGAAGATGACCGGAATCTTCTTCTCGGCCAGCACGTCGGCGATCTTGTGGCCCTCGGTGCCGTGATTGATCACGAGGCGGTAGCCGAATTCTTCGGCCAAACGGATGGCCGTGGCAATGTCGTCGTGGCGGTGCACGTGCTGGTCCCAGGCCAGTTCGCCGGAGAGCACCCGGGCGAGGGCCTCCTTGCCGAGGTCGCGGGTGAAGGTGTCGCCCTTCTCGGTGGCGGCATCGCGCGCCGTCACATAGTTCTGGGCGTCGACGAAGGCCTGCCGAATGATCAGGGTCACGCCGAGGCGAGTGCTCGGGGTCTGCTTCTTGTCGCCGTAGACCCGCTTCGGGTTCTCGCCGAGGGCGCTCTTGATGCTCACCGAGTCGCTGATCACCTGCTCGTCAATGGTGCGACCGCCCCAGCTCTTGATCGCGACCGACTGGCCGCCGATCGGGTTGCCGGAGCCGGGCTTGACGACGACCGTGGTGACTCCGCCGGAGAGTGCGTCACGAAAACCTTCGTCGTCAATGTTGATGGCGTCGATGGCGCGAACCGCGGCCATATTCGGGCCGGTCATCTCGTTGGTGTCATCGCCGGCCCATCCATTTGCCTCTTCGTGGATACCAACGTGCCCATGCGCTTCGATGAAGCCGGGAAGCACCCATTTGCCGGTCGCGTCGATGATTCGCGCGGCGGGCGGCACGGTCAGGTCGGCGCCGATCGCGGTGATCTTGCCGTTCTCGATCAGCACCGTGCCGTTCGGGATGGGGTCGCCGACAACCGGTACGACGTGGGCGTTGATGATGGCGGTCAGGGTGGACGCGGGAGCAATAGTCATGGTTCTACCCTAAACATGGTGCTTGGAAGCCCGGCGGCCCGATCGAGGATCGCCAGGAGTCCTGCGTCCCGGCGGTGCCCAGCCGACTGTCGCCGCGGCTGACTAGGCTCACGCCATGGAGATTCCCGAGGCCCGCGTGCCGGTTCTGCTCGTGCACGGCATTCGCGCGTCGGCCACGATGTGGCGTTTTCAGGAGCAGAAGCTGCGGGCAGCCGGGTATCCGGTGCTGGCGATCGATTTGCCCGGTCACGGGCAGCGCATGAATGAGCCCTTCACAGTGTCGGCCGCGCTCGCCGCCATCGACGCCGGGGTGGAGACGCTCGGTGGCCGGGTCCTGCTCGTGGGGCTGTCGCTCGGCGGTTATTACGCCGTGGCTTACGCTTCCCGACACCCCGACCGCGTGGCCGGACTCGTCGCCGCCGGTTGCAGCGCCGTTCCGAAAGGCCCGCTGCTTGAGGGGTATCGACTGCTGGCCCGTTCAATTCATCGCCTGCCCGATCGAGGGCTGTGGCTGCACGAAACCATGGCGCGCCGGCTTCTGCCCGCGGCGGGCGCGCGCGATGTACTCGCCGGCGGGGCGGCGCTCGACGTAATGGATGCCGGGCTGCGCGCGACCTCGACGCTGACTCCTCTGGCGAGCCTGGCGGCGTATCCGGGCCCGATCTGGCTGGTCAACGGTGCCCTCGATCATTTTCGGCTGAACGAACGGCGCTTTCTCGCGGCCTGCCGAAACGGGGAGGTCGTTGTGGTGCCGGGGGCGACGCACCTGTCGAGCCTGGCCCAGCCCGAGCGGTTCACCGCGATCCTGCTGCGGATCGCCGAGCAAGTGTGGCGGGCGGACTGAGGCTGCAGCATCCGCTTGGCCGCGCCCGATCTCGGCCCGAATGACCTCGTTGCGCTCCGCAACCGCGTGACCGCGCCCGATATGGGTGCGGGCTATGGTAACCGGCGTTGCGGCTACCCGTATCGGGCGCGGTCATGGCTCAGTGCGCCGGTGGAGCAGCGCGCCGCCGAGTTCATGCGGATGCTCCTCGACCCACGAGTGCGCGCTATCGTTCCGCCCTGGGGTGGCGAGACGGCGATCGATCTCATCGCGCACCTGGATTTCGATGCCATCGCCGCCGCTGATCCAACCTGGATCGTCGGCTATTCGGACATCTCCACGCTGCTCATGTCCCGCTTGTGCGGAGAAACGGATATCGCCACCCTCGTCTACATCGAGGCCGCCGGTGACGAGGCGACCGCCATCTGCCGATACCTGCACGGGATGCGACTGGCCGGCTTCTTCGACGGAGCGGCCGCCGTGCTCGTGGGCCGGACCGGAGCGAAGGACTCCCCCACGCTGACGCAGTTGGAGGCCGGGCTGGACGCCCTGGGTACGCTCGGTCTTCCCATCATCGGAAACGTCGAATGCGGGCACGTCCCGCCGCAATTGCCCATCGTCAACGGAGCACTTGGCCGGCTAGTCTTCACGGAGACTGAGCAGTATCTGCAGCAGTCCCTGCGGTAGCGCGGCATCGGCATGGGTGCGCCCGATACGGGCAGTCGCTACGGTAAGCCGGCGTAGCGCGCACCCATATCGGGGGCGGTCATCCGCTCACGAGGTATTCGCTCGCGCGGGCACAGCCGGTTTGGGGGTCGGGACGATTGCTGGTAGCGTTAGTGGTTGGCTTGCGTGTTGGGTCCCACCCCGCACGATTTTCGCCGTTCGAGCGCCCTCTACCGCTTTCGCGGCTGTCCATACAAAATCTAACGAAAGCGTAAAAAACGTGGCAAATATCAAGTCGCAGATCAAGCGAATTGGCACCAACAAGAAGGCCCAGGAGCGCAACAAGGCCGTTAAGAGCGAGTTCAAGTCCGCGATTCGCGCGACTCGCACCGCGATTGCCGCTGGCGACAAGGATAAGGCCGTCGTCGGTCTCGCCTTTGCTTCCAAGAAGCTCGACAAGGCCGTCAGCAAGGGTGTTATCCACCAGAACCAGGCTGCGAACAAGAAGTCGGCCATCGCGAAGGCCGTTTCCGCACTCGTCTGATCCGTTCTGGCTCCACCCGCGCGTCGGTAACCGTGTCGGCTCGCACAGAGCGGATGCCGCTCCTCGTCGCACAGCAAACCCCCGCCATCACGGCGGGGGTTTTCTGCATTCAGTCGAGCCCGGCCGGTTCAACCCGCACCCGAACGGACCCCACCGGTGACCGCTGTGCGCTCGTGCGACACACCCCGAATGATCCTGCTGGCGGCGAGCGGGATGGTGCGCGCGACCCCACTAGACTGGCCGGTGAAGAGCACCCCACCGGCCAGTTTGATCCCCGATAGCAGCGGCCCCCATCGACGCGCACACGCTCGGTTTCTGGCCGCGCTGCTTTGCGCCGCCGCCCTCGCCGTTGCCGTGTGGCTGGCACTCAACACGGGCGAAGATGTTTACGGCGCTACGCGCACCCAGCTGTTCCTCGCACTGGCCTCGATCGCGCTTCTACTTATTGGAATCACGTTCTACCTTGCGGCATCGATGGCCACTGCCCGCTCGATCAGCTCGGATTTGGAAGTCGACCGGGCGGCGCGAACGATTCGACGCATTCGCTCGCTGTCGGGGTTCGGTGCCGTGTTCGCTATCGCTGCCGTGATGGCGATTGCCGGACTCGGGGCGCTGCGCATTCTGGCACCCCCGGCCGAACGACCAGTCTCGGTGCAGTTCTCCGAGGTCACCGGCCGGGTGCAGCTGGAGTACTGCCCGAGCCTGCCGTCCTCGTTCGAGGCCCTGGCCAAGCCGACCGATCTGGCCAGTTCGTCAACCCTGCTGCCGGTGTGGGTTGCCAGCCGGGTCTGTGGCAACCCGAGCTTTCAGCACGGAGTCTGGCTCTACCTGAACCGTTCCACCATCACGGTCGCGGACGCCGGCGACCGCTGACGGGAAAGAGCCGCATTACTCCTCGCCGCGACGGGCGATGACGCCGATCAGGCGTTCGAGGGCGAAGACCGGGTCGCGCCCGGCACCCTTCACCGCGGCATCCGTTTCGGCCAGCATGAGGATGCAGCGCGCGAGACCCTCATCGCTCCAGCCGCGCAGGTCTTTTTGCGCGCGTTCCACCTGCCACGGAGCGAGGCCGAACTGAGCGCCGAGCTGCGCTGACCCGCCCCTGGCGCCGAATACCTTGGCCATGGTGCGGATCTTCATGGCGAACGCCGCGACGATCGGTACCGGATCCGCCCCGGAACTGAGGGCGTGCCGCAGGGTAACCAGCGCCTCGCCGTTGCGACCGGCAATGGCCCAGTCGGCGACCTTGAAGGCGTTCGTTTCTACCCGACCGCCGTAGTACCGGTCGACCGTGGTCTCGGTGACCTCGCTGGTCGCATCCGAAATGAGCTGCTGGCAGGCGGCCGAGAGTTCGGCCAGGTCGTCGGAGAAGGCCGCGACGAGCTGACGCAGGGCGCTGGCCGTGACGCGCTTGCCCGCCGCCTTGAACTCGTTGGTCGCGAATTCGTACTTCTCGGTGTCTTTCTTCAGCTCGGTGCAGACGATTTCGATGGCACCGCCGAGTCCGCTGCGAATGGTATCGAGCAGCTTCTTGCCGCGCACTCCCCCACCGTGCCGCAGCACGACATAGGTGTCGTCGGCCGGGTTCTCGAGGTAGTCGAGCGCTTCAGCCATAAAAGTGTCGCTGCACTTCTCGACGTTGCTGACCCGAATCAGGCGGGGCTCACCGAACAGCGACGGGCTCGCCAGGGTGAGCAGCTCACCGGGCGCATAGCTGTCGGCCTGCACATCGCTGATTTCCAGGCTGGGGTCTTCCAGCTTGAGAAAGTCGCGCAGTTGGCGGATGGATCGCTCGGCGAGGAACGTTTCGGTGCCGGAGACGAGCACGATCGGTGCCGGACGCACCTGATGCCAGCCCAACTGGGGAATGACGGTGCCCTTACTGGTGCGGGCCGGGGCAGCCTTTCCGGACCGGGAACCGGTCGTGGCGGGTCGTGCGGCCAAAGCGATCTCCTTGGGTTTCGTGCGGCTGTCGATCAAGCCTATCCCGCACCACCGACGCTCTCGGCAGCCGGCGTGGGGTTCGCCGGCGGACCACGGTCGGCGACCTTCTCGGTCCAGAGCACGAGCGTGCCGCCCGGCCCCGGAGCGACCACCGCTATCCCCTCCCGATCGGTGCGCACCGACAGCGTGCCCACTGAAGCGAGAATATTCAGCAGTTTCTCGGTCGGATGCCCATAGGTGTTCTTCACCCCCACCGAGATCAGCCCCACCCGCGCCCGCAGCTCCGCATACAGTTCGGGGCTTTGATCGGCCGAGCCGTGATGCGCGACCTTCACCACATCGACCCGGCCGGGCGATGATGCGCGACGCAGGCCATCCTGCGCCTCCTGCCCGAGATCGCCGAGAAAGATAGAACGGATGCCCCGCCCGTCGAACATGATCGTGACACTTCCCGGGTTGCCCACCTGCATCGTCGTCGCTCCCCGAATAGGCCAGAGAATGTTCCAGGTGAGGCCGCCCAGGGTACCGGAATCGCCGCGCGCGGCCTGCCGAACGGCGGCACCGCCCGCGGCGAGCCGCTCGTGCAGGCTTACGTCCTGGGCGTTCTCCGGCATGCCGACCAGCGCGGTGTCCACCCGTCCGATCACGGCGTCGACTCCGCCGATGTGATCGAGGTCGTAGTGAGTGAGCACGAGCAGGTTGATGCGACTGACGCCGAGGGTGCCGAGGCAGGCGGAAAGTAGTTTAGGGTCCGGCCCGACGTCGACGAGTCCGTACTGATCGCCGTCCCGCACGACGACGGCGTCACCCTGGCCGATGTCGCAGGCGGCGATCTGCCAGTCGGGCGGGAAGGAGACGACACGGCCGATGCCGGTTCCGATGAGCGACCCGGCGTAACCGCCCAGGCCGATGAGTAGCACGACCAGTACCGCGGCCGGCCAGCGGGCCGGAGTGGCGGCCCGGCCACGCAGCACGACCACGAGGGTGAGCACCGTGACGACCACGAGCAACAGCACGCCGGGTGCACCGCCGGGCCAGGGCAGCCGGGTGCCGGGCAGCATCGACACCGTCTGAGCGACCGCGGCGATCCAGGCCGACGGCAGCCAGGCCACGGCGAGCAGGCCCGCGGCCACGCCCGGCAGGAGCGGCAACATCATGCAGGCGATCAGCCCGACCACCGTCGCAATCGGCGCGGCCGGACCGGCGAGAATGTTCGCAGGAACTCCGTACAGCGGCAGGCTCGGGTTCAGCAGAATCAGCACGGGCTGGCAGGCCAGTTGGGCGGCCAGGGGAATCGCGATGATCGCGGCGAGTGCAGACGGCATCCACTGGGCCAGAACGCGTGCGAGGGGACCGGCGAGAAGTAACAGCCCGGCCGTTGCGAGTACCGAGAGTGCGAAACCGTAGTTGCGGGCCAGCCACGGATCGCTCACCAACAGGGCGATGACAACGACGAGCAAGGTCGGCAGGCCGCGCCCTGGGCGACCGGCACCGATCGAGACCAGGGTGAGAGTGGCCATGACCGCCGAGCGCAGCACGCTCGGCTCCGGTGTGACCAGGATGGTGAAACCGAGCAGGGTCAGCAGCGACAATGCGATGCGCCAGGAACGACGCAGCCGGAGGTAGCCACCGAGCAGCATGATGGAGGCGATGACGATGGCACAATTGGCTCCGGATACCGCGGTGAGGTGGCTGAGTGAGCTGGTTTTCATCGCGGTATCCAGGCCGGGGCTGACCGCGCTCGTGTCACCGATAGCCAGGCCGGGCAGCAGGTCTCCCCCGTCGCCGGCGACGCTCGTCGCCGCTGTCTTGAACCGGGCCCGCAACTCGTTGGCCCACTGCAACCACCACGGCGGCAGGGCGACACCGCGCGCCGTTTCGTTCACAAACAGCAGGGCGACCGTGGCGTCGCCCGGTTCGGTCGTGCGCAGCGTGCCGCGCACCACGAGGCTCGAACCGATCTCTGGTTCAGCCCCGCTCCGGGACGCTTCGGCAAAGACCACGACCGGGCTCGAGACGGGCGTGGTCTCGCCCCGGCTCTCAAGCTGCGTGAGCGTGGCCTTAAAGCGTACCCGCCCCGAAGTTCCGCTGCCGATGAACGCCTTGGCTGCCACCGGAACCGACCACACGGTGATGGTGGCCGTGATCGCCGCGTGCGATTCGGCAGCGCCCCGCACCTCGGATGGCAGTCGCACCGGTGCCCAGACACCGACGGCGGTGGCCACGAGCGCCGCGCCGGTACAGCAGAGCACCAGGGTGCCACCCAGGGTCTGCCACCGCCCGGCCCGCGGCGCCCCCGGCCACTGGCCGCGCCGCGGCATCCGACTGAGGACGAGTAGGGCGGTGCAGCCGCCAGCGAGCAGCCAGAGCGTCACAGCAACGACCCCGACCGACTCGGGAGTTCCAATCAGGAGGCCGGCCGTCAGCCATACGGCGAGGGCCGGAACCGCCAGCCGCAGGTCGAGGTTCATACCGTGATGAGGTCTTTGAGAGCCTCGAAGGTTTTGTCGCCAATCCCGGTGACGTCGCGGAGCCCGTCGACGCTGGCGAACCGGCCGTTCTTGGTGCGGTAGTCGATGATGCGCTGCGCCATAGTGGGGCCGATGCGGGGCAGGGAATCCAAGTCGGCCACCGTGGCCGTGTTGAGGTTCACCTTGGCCGCTGGGGCACCACCCCCGCCGCCGCCGCCGGTCCCGCCTGCCGCCGGGAGCGCCGGGAGCGCCGGCGGCACCTCGCCCTGCCGGGGAACGTAGAACTGCTCGCCGTCACCGACGATGCGGGCCAGGTTCACTCCGGCCGGATCAGCCTCGGCGGTCAAACCGCCGGCAGCGGCAATCGCATCCATGACCCGGGCACCATCGCGCAGCTGAAACAGTCCGGGCTGGGCCACCGCTCCGAGGACGTGCACGAAAATGATGGCGCCGCCCCCGCCAGCGCCGGTGTCGGTCGGCGCTGCACTCGCACCCGCGTCGAACGGCGCAAAGGTCGAGGTCGAACCCGATGGTATCGCCGCCGATCCGATGCCGACGGTGCGCTGACCGGCCTGCTGGCCGATGGCCGACACGATGACGGCCACGACGAGGGCGAGCAGCAGCAACACAACGGCCGCACCGACGCCGACCCGAAGGCGGGGGCGCCCGCGGGCAGCGGGGGCGAGGCGCTCCAGGTCGAAGGGGGAACGGTCGGGCTGCATGATGGCAGGCTAGGCCGCGCGCAGAATCCACTTGCCGCCGGTCACCCGATCTGTGCACAGCCCGGCCAAGGGCAGCCCTGTGGAGAAGGCCCTGACCGGTCAGGCCGGATCGACCGGGGCCGGTCTGTCGCTGCGCCCTACGGGCGCGTGACGAAGGAAACGAGCTTCGGCACGCGCACGATCACCTTGATGATCTCGCGATCACCGATCGAGCGGATGACCGCGGCCGCGTCCCGCGCCATTTTCTCGAGGTCTTCGCTGGAGATTTTCGGCGAGACTTCGAGAAGGGTGCGCATCTTGCCGTCCACCTGAACGACCGCCGTCACCGATTCCTGCACGAGCAGGGTCTGTTCGGCCTTGCGCCACGGCACGAGGGCGATGCACGGCTCGTAGCCGAGGTGAGCCCACATGTCCTCAGCTGTGTAGGGGGCGAACAGGTTCAGCGCCATGGCGGTGGCCTCGGCGGCTTCGCGCACGGCGGCATCCGCCGGCCCGGCGCCGGTGTCGATGACCTTGCGGGTGGCGTTGACCAGTTCCATCAGTCGAGCGACGACCACGTTGAACTTGAACGATTCGACCAGGCCAGGCGCATCGGAGAGGAAGCGGTGGGTGACGCGGCGCAGGGTGAGGTCGCCCGTCTTCCATTCCGCGTCGGGGGCACTGGTGACGTCGCGGGCGACGCGCCAGGCGCGGGCCAGAAACTTGGCCGAGCCGACCGGGGACACGTCGGACCAGTCGATATCGTCTTCCGGCGGGCCGGCGAAGGCCATCGTCAGGCGAACGGCGTCGACGCCGTGGCGTTCGATTTCCTCGGTGAAGTAGACCAGGTTGCCCTTGCTCTTGCTCATCTTGGCGCCGTCGAGAATGACCATGCCCTGGTTGAGCAGCGCGGTAAACGGCTCGGTGAAGCTCACATAGCCCTCATCAAACAGAAACTTTGTGATGAAGCGCGCGTACAGCAGATGCAAAATGGCGTGCTCGACACCGCCGACATACTGGTCGACCGGCGCCCACTTCTCGGCCTCCTTCGGGTCGAAGGCCTTGGTGTCGTCCTGCGGGTTCAGGAACCGGAGGAAGTACCAGGAGCTGTCGACGAAGGTGTCCAGGGTGTCGGCATCGCGGCGGGCTGGCGTGCCGTCGATCGGGTTGGGCACATTGACCCAGTCGGTCGCTCCGCCGAGCGGTGAGGTGCCCCGCGGCTTCAGGTCGAGGCCCTCAGCGGGCGGCAGCAGCACCGGCAGCTGGTCTTCGGGCACCGGGATCTCGGTGCCGTCGGCGCCATGGATGATCGGGATCGGAGCGCCCCAGTAGCGCTGGCGGGAGACCAGCCAGTCGCGCAGACGATAGTTTTTGGCCGCGCGGCCCAAGCCGTCGGCGGCGAGCTGCTCGACGATGCGCTTGATCGCGGTGATCTTGCTCAGGCCGTTGAGCGGGCCCGAGTTGATCAGCCGGCCTTCACCGGCCAAGGCGATGCCGGTGCTGAGCGGGTCGAGCGAGGGCAGCTCCTCGGTGCCGTCGATCATGCCCTGGGTGATCACCGGGATCATGCCGGTGGCCGGAGAATTGGTGTCGACGACGACCCGCACGGGCAGGTCGAACGCGCGGGCGAAGTCGAGGTCGCGCTGGTCGTGCGCCGGCACGGCCATGATCGCCCCGGTGCCGTAATCGGCCAGCACGTAGTCGGCCGCCCAGATGGGCAGGCGTTCGCCGTTGACCGGGTTGGTCGCGTAGCGGCCGAGGAACACGCCGGTCTTGGGCCGGTCGGTGGCCTGACGTTCGATCTCGGTACTGCGCTGCACCTGCACGAGGTACTCCTGGAAGCCTTCCTGCACCTCGGGTGAGGAGTCGGCCACCAGTTCGGCGGCGAGATCCGAATCGGGGGCGACGACCATGAAGGTCGCGCCGAACAGCGTATCGGGCCTGGTCGTGAACACGGTGACGCGCTCGGTGCGGCCCTCGATCGCAAAGTCGACATCCGCTCCGATGGAGCGGCCGATCCAGTTGCGCTGCATGTTGAGCACCTTGGCCGGCCAGGTGCCCTCGAGCTGGTTGAGGTCATCCAACAGGCGGTCGGCGTAGTCGGTGATCTTGAAGTACCACTGGGTGAGCTTCTTCTTGACCACGACGGCGCCACTGCGGTCGCTCGTGCCGTCGGCCAGCACCTGCTCGTTGGCGAGCACGGTCTGGTCGATCGGGTCCCAGTTGACCCAGCTGTCCTTGCGGTAGGCCAAGCCCTTCTTGTAGAGCTGCAGGAACAGCCACTGGGTCCACTTGTAGTACTCGGGGTCGCTCGTGTGCAGTTCGCGATCCCAGTCGAAGCTGGTCGCGTAGAGCTTCATGCTCTTCTTCTGCTGCGCGATGTTGTCGTAGGTCCAGCCGCGCGGGTCGATGCCGCGCTTGATGGCGGCATTCTCGGCGGGTAGCCCGAAGGAGTCCCAGCCGATCGGGTGCAGCACGTTGAAGCCCTGGTGGCGCCAGTAGCGGGCGACGACGTCTCCGAGCGCGTAGACCTCGGCGTGGCCCATGTGCAGGTCGCCCGAGGGGTACGGGAACATGTCGAGCACGAATTTGCGCGGACGGGTGTCACCCTCGCCGCTCGTCTTGAACGGGGCCAGCTCTTCCCAGATGGGTTGCCACTTCGCCTGGATCGCCGCGAAGTCGTACACTTCTTCGCCGCTCTCATCGCGCGCGTCAATGCGTACGCTTTCGTGCTCGTGTGCCACGTGACTCTCATTCATTGCAGGGGTTGAACATGATCGATGCGGGAGCATTCGCTCGGGCGCACGCGCGACGAAGCGCACGTGTACAAGGTCTAGATTACTAGGGCCAGGCGACACCGAGGCTCGCAAGCAGGGCGGCCGCCTTGATTCGGGTCTCCTCGATCTCGTCGGCGGCGTTGGAGAGGGCCGTGATTCCGCCGCCCGTGCCGATGCTGGCCCAGCATGAATCGAGCACGATACTGCGGATGACGATGGCCAGGTCGGCGACGCCGCCGTGCCCGATATAGCCGAACGCCCCGGAGTAGACGCCCCGCGGCCCGGTCTCCAGCGCGTCCAGAATGGTCATCGCGCTCCGCTTCGGTGCGCCCGTCATGGACCCGGCCGGAAAGCACGCTTGGATGGCGTCGACCACCGTGACGCCCGGTGACAGAAGCGCTTCGATGGTGCTGACCAGCTGGTGCACGTGTGGGTAGCTCTCCACCGCGAGCAGGCTGGATACCGCCACGGTACCGAGCTCGGCGATGCGTCCGAGGTCGTTGCGCATGAGATCGACGATCATCAGGTTTTCGGCACGTTCCTTGTCGCTCTGGGCAAGTTCGACTTTCAGCCGCTCGTCCTCGCCGGGCTCCTTCGAGCGCGGCCTCGTGCCCTTGATCGGCTTGGTACGCACGCGTCGATCCCGGCCCACGTGCAAAAACTGCTCCGGACTCGCGCTGAGCAGCGCCAGGTCACCGAAGCGCAGCACGCCGCCGTGGTGGCTGGGGCTGCCGGCCCGCAGCACGCCGTAGGTCTCGATCGGGTGCCACTGGCCCGGCACCCGAATCTCATTGGTCAGGCACAACTGGTATGCGTCGCCATCGTGGATGGCCGCCAAACAGGTCTCGATCAGCGCGGCATACTCGGTTTCGTCGTGCCTCCAGTGCGCTGAAGCGGCGGATGCCCGGGGCACGGCCGCGCGGGCCGCCGCCGGCCCGCGCGGGCTCGCCGCCAGTGCTGCGGCGGTCTGGTCGAACCACTCGGTCACGACCGAGCTGGGATCGGCCGAGCTCGAATCATCCGCGCCCCGGCTCGCCACAAGCGTCACGGTGCGGGAGTCGTGGTCGAACCGGATCATCCGGTCGACCTCCAGCAGGGCAGCATCCGGGTAGCGCGATTCGTGCACGGGCGTGCCGACGGTGTGCGCGCCGAGTTCGTAGCCGAGCCAGCCGACCCAGCCGAGGTCGAACCCCTCGATCCCAGAGAGGCTCGACGTTTCATCATCGGCCAGGTCGCGGCGGAGGAACTCGAAAACGGTCTCCTGCGTGACGACCGGCGGCGCAGCATCCGTCGGAAAGACGGACGTGACCGTTCCCTCGATCACCGACGCGGTCACGAACCGGGAGCGGGGCGAGGCTGCGCCGAGGTAGCTGACACCGGTGCGAGCGCCCGGGCCGGCATCGAGCCAGAACGCGTAGGGAGCGTCGGAATAGAGGGCCGCAAAAGCCGTGGCGGGGTCCGTCCAGCTACTTAGGAGTCTGCTCTGCACGGGGCCGGTCACCAGAACAGCCTAGCTTTGCGCGGTGCCCGTACCCGAAGGCGGCCAGCGCGACTTGTTGAATCGCGCCGAGCACGTAGGCTGGGCGAAATGAATGACATCCTCACGTGGATCCTCGACACCGTCTCCGGCGTCGACCCGGTCATTCGAACGCTTCTGGCCTTTTTGGGCATGCTCCTGGAGACCTCGGTGCTGGTGGGACTTGTCGTTCCCGGCGACACGATCGTCATTGTGGCCAGCACGGCGGTCGACGGCCCGGTCGAGTTCATCACGCTTGTGGCGGCCGTGATCGTCGGCGCCCTGGCCGGGGAAAGCATCGGCTTTGCCCTCGGACATCACTTCGGACCGTTCATTCGCGGCAGCAGACTCGGCCGACGTATCGGCGAACCTAACTGGATTCGCGCCGAGAATTACCTCGACCGGCGCGGCGGTGTCGCCGTGTTCATCTCCCGATTTCTTCCGGTGCTGCACTCACTGATTCCGGTCACCGTCGGCGCGAGCCACATGCGCTACCGAACCTTCATGGCCTGGACCGTGCCGGCCTGCGTCATCTGGTCCCTCGCCTATGTCAGCGTGGGGTCGGCGGCGGCTGGCGGTTACCGCGAGCTAAGCGGCCGGCTGCACTTCGCCGGCTACCTGTTTGTCGGCGTGATCGCGCTGTTCGTCCTCGCGGTGTTCCTGATCAAGAAGTGGCTACACCGACGCGAACAGCGCCACATGGACTGACGTCTTATCGGCCCGGCAGGGTCACCCGCGCTGTTACGAGCTCGTCCGGTACGGGGGTGTGCGAAATGAGCAGCACGGCACGGTGCGCGTCGGCGGCGGCCGTCAGAATGTCGCGCACGAGGGCATCCGCCCCCGCACTGTCGACGTTGGCCGTGGGCTCGTCGACGATGAGCACCGGAAAATCGGCCAGCAGGGCCCGGGCGAGGGCGATGCGCTGGGCCTGTCCACCGGAGACGAGCACGCCGCGCTCGCCCACCCGGGCCTCGAGTCCGCCGCGCTGGGCAGCCCACGCGGCCAGGCCGACGCGGGCGAGCACAGCCTCGAGTTCGGCGTCAGTGGCCGTGTCGCGGGCGAACAGCAAATTCTGACGGATGCTGTCGTCAAACAACCAGGGTCGCTGCTCGCACAGTCCGACCACGCGTCGCACCTCATCCTGGGCCAGCAGGCGCGCCTCGACCCCGTTCAGCCGGTAGGAACCGGTGTAATCCAGAAAGCGCACGAGCGTCTGGGCGAGAGTCGTCTTGCCAGCGCCGCTTGGGCCGGCAAGGTGCACGCGGTCCCCCGGCGCGAGTCGCAGGGTCACGCCGGTTACAGCAGCGTCGACCTGGCCGGGCCAGCGCGCGCCAAGATCGGTCAGTTCCAGTACGACCGGGCCGAGGGCCTGGTCGGGAGAAAAAAGCTCCTGCGGGTTCACCACGTCGACGGGAATTTCGGCGGGCACAGCCTGCGGAACGACGTCGGCGACGCGACGCGCGCTGACCCGCACCTGACGCCAGGCCCCGGCCGCGAGGGGAATCATGCCGAACACCTCGAACACGGCCATCGGCACGAGCACGGCGACGACGAGGGTCGGCACGAGCAGGTCCGGGCTGAGCAGCCCACCCCCGCTCTCGAGCGCTGGGATCCCGAAGTAGAGCGCGCCGAGCGTTGCTGCTCCGGCGAACAGGGCCACGACGGCGGACTGCACGCCCACCCCGGCCGACCGGCGCAGCGTGGCGCGCCGCAGGCGCTCATCGGTGCGTGCGAGCTGCGCCAGGCGCGGGCTGAGGGCGTCGAAGGCGGTGAGCACATCGAGGTTCAGGGCGATTTCGAGCACTTCGTCGGCGAGGGCACCGCGGAGCGGGGCGAGCTCGCGGTCGGCCCGAGCGGCCAGGCTGCGAGGCAGCACGGTTCCGAGCACCCCGGCCAGGAGCAGGCAGACGAGCAGGGTGAGGCCGGCCAGCGGAAGGATCAGCCAGATGCCGATCACGCTGAGCCCCGCGGTGACGCCGGCCACCAGCAGGGGCTGTACGACGCGCAGTGGGAGGTCCTGCAGGTCGTCGACGTCACGCACCAGACGGGTCAGCAGGTCGCCGCGACCGGTGCTCGCCAAGCCCGCCGGTGCTACCGGAACGATGCGGCGAAAGATGCCCAACCGCAGTTCGGCCAGCTGCCGGAAGGCAGCATCGTGGCTGGTCAGGCGTTCCAGGTAGCGCAGCACGGAGCGAAAGATGGCGAAGGCACGCACGCCCACGACGGCCAGGCCGAGAAACGCCAGCGAGGGCATCTCGGCCGCGCGGGTGATCAGCCAGGCTGAGCAGGCGAGCAGCGCCACGGCCATGACGGCGCTCCCGATGCCGGCCAGCAGCCCGGGGGCAAACCAGCGCGGGCGCGGCTGGGCGAGGCGCAGCACGTCGCGGGAAGCCGTGGTGACGTCAGACATGGATGAGCTCCTGCAATTCGATCACGTGGTCTGCGGCAGCGACGACGGCCGGCCGGTGACTGACGACGATCACGACGCGTCCCTGGTCGGCGAGGTGGCGGAGGCCGGCCAGCAGACCGGCTTCGGCGTCGGAGTCGAGCGCTGAGCTCGGTTCGTCGAGAATCAGCACGTGGCACTCGGTCGCCAGCGCACGGTAGATGGCGCGGGCCGCGCCGACGCGTTGCGCCTGGCCGCCGGAGAGCCCGTCGCCGTTCACCCCGAGAACGTTGCTGGGCAACACCTCGGCGGCTCCCGCCCAGTCGAGGGCCTGCACGATCAGGCCGGGTTCAGCGGATGCCGCCCCCAGCGCCACATTCTCGGCCACCGTTCCGCGGAACAGGCCCGGCCGCTGGCCGGACCAGGCCAGCCAGGGGCGCGGCGCGCCGGCCGTGACGGCCTCGCCGCCGAGCGTGAGGGTACCGGTATACGGCACGAAGCCGAGCAGGGCGGCTACGAGGGTCGACTTGCCGACCCCGCTGACTCCGCGCAGCACGCTCAGCTGGCCGGGGGCAAATTCCGCGTGCAACTGGTGGATCACCACGGAGTCGCCCCGCCGAACGGTGACACCCGCCAGACGAAGGGCGCCGGCTGCCTGCCCGAGTTGACCCGCGTGGGGTGCTACGAGACCGGCGCCGGCCGCGGCATCCGCTGTCGAGACAGCCGAGACCGTCGCGACGGAGTCATCGTCGAGAATGGTGAACAGCTCTTCGGCGGCCGCGAGCCCGTCGGCGGCAGCGTGAAACTGTGCGCCCACCTGGCGCAGCGGCAGAAACGCCTCCGGGGCGAGGAGCAGAACGAACAGACCGACTCCGAGCAGCAGGGCACCGTCGATGAGCCGCAGGCCGATCGACACGGCGAGGAGGGCGACCGAGAGGCTCGCGGCGAGTTCGAGCACGAAGCCACTGAGGAACGAGACGCGCAGCACCTTCATGGTGCGGGTGCGATATTCCTCGGTAATGGAACGGATCCGGTCGAACTGGCGTCGTTCCCGACCGTAGATCTTGAGGGTGCCGAGGCCCCCGACCACGTCCAGAAATCCGGTGGAGAGGCGCTGCAGCGCCTGCCATTGTTCCTGCTGCACCGACTGGGTGACCTTGCCGATGAGAATCATGAAGACGGGAATCAGCGGAATCACGATGATGACCGTGAGGCCGCTCGCGAGGTCTTGCCAGAGGATGACCGCGATCAGGATCGGTGTGGCGATCATGGTCAGCAACAGTTGCGGCAGGTAGCGGGCGAAGTAGTTGTCGAGGGCGTCGAGACCGGTCGTGACGACGGTCGACAGGCGAGCGCTCTGCTGGGAGGCGACCCAGTCGGGGCCGCGTTCGGCGAGCTTGGCCATGACGCGGGCCCGCAGTTGGCTCTTGACCTGGGCGGCACCGCGGTTGGCCGCCACTTCGAGCAGCCAGATGAGCACCGAGCGCAGCACAACGACCCCGGCGAGGGCGGCCAGGGTCGGCATGATCGTGCTCAGGGGCTCCCCCGCGACCGTGAGCGTGATCGCCCGGGTCAGCAGCCAGGCGAACGCGATGACGACGAGGGTTTGCGCGAAGCCCAGCAGCGCGCCGATCAGAAGAAATCGGCGCGCTGCGTGGGCGTAACGAAGAAGGCGAGGATCGAGGGGGCGCACTGGCTCAGTCTGCCACAGCGCTAGTGTACGGCGACCTCAATCTGCGCCCGGCCGATGCGCTTGCGGAACACCCAGTAGGTCCAGCCCTGGTAGAGCAGGATGACGGGCATGCCGATCAGTGCGGTCCAGCTCATCACACCGAGCGTGTAGGTCGACGAGGAGGCGTTCGTGATGGTCAGGCTGTTCGCCGCGTCGTTGCTGGCCGGCATGACGTCGGGAAACAGCGAGGCGAACAGGGTGAGCACGGCGAGACCGATCGTGGCGGCCATCAGGCCGAACGCGAGCCGTTCGGCACCGCGCAGGTTGGCCAGGAAGGAGGCGATCAGCGCCACAGCGGCCAGAGCGGCGAAGATAGCGGATGCCACGGTGCCATATGCGAAGGTTGTCCACACCAGGAAGCTGGCCGCGACCACTATCGTCACGATTCCGGCCTTGGTGGCGAGCTTTCGCGCCCGAACCCGAATGTCGCCCTCGGTCTTGAGCGAGACGAAGACGACCCCGTGCACGAAGAACAGCAGCAGCGTGGTGACGCCGCCGAGCAGGGCGTACGGGTTCAGCAGGTCGAAGAAGGTGCCGATGTAGTCGTGGTTGACGTCGAGTTTGACGCCCCGCACGACGTTGGCGAAGGCGACACCCCAGAGCAGCGCCGGAACGGCCGAACCGACGATGATCATGCCGTCGAACCATTTCTTCCAGGTGGATTCGGGGCGCTGGTGGCGGTATTCAAAGGACACACCGCGCAGAATCAGTGCAACGAGAATGAGCAGCAGAGCCAAGTAGAAGCCGCTGAACATGGTCGCGTACCACTCGGGGAACGCTGCGAAGAGTGAGGCGCCGGCGACGATGACCCAGGTTTCGTTGAGGTCCCAGACCGGGCCGATGGTGTTGATGAGAACGCGGCGATCGGTGTCGTCCTTGCCGAGAAATGGCAGGGACATTCCGACCCCGAAGTCGAAGCCATCGAGCACGAAGTACCCGATGAACAACGCAGCGATGATCCAGAACCAGAGAATTGTGAGATCCATTGTGTATTCCTGTTAGTAGACCGTGGCAGCGTGCGTGACTTCGCCGGATTCGGCGTCGGGTACCGGTGCATCGTCCGGGCCTTTCTGAACGGCCTTGAGGATGAGTCGGAACTCGACTACCGCGAGAATTCCGTAGAGCAGGGTGAAGGCGATCAGCGAGATCAGAATCTCCACGCCGCTGACGCCGGGCGAGACGCCGTCTTCGGTTTTGAGCATTCCGAACACGAGCCAGGGTTGGCGACCCATTTCGGTGAACACCCAGCCGACGCTCATCGCGAGCAGGGAGAAAGGGAAGCTCCAGATCGCGACCTTCCATACCCAGGTGCGCTTCGGGCTGCGCCCCTTGCGGGTCAGCCACAGGCCGACGACGGCAACGAGCATGTGCGCGAGACCGAGGCCGATCATCCAGCGGAACGCCCAGTAGGTTATCCAGATGGTCGGGGTGTAGTCGCCGGGGCCGTACAGGGTGACGTACTGCGACTGCAGGTTGTTGATGCCCTCGACCGTGCCGTCAAAGGTGTGGGTCGATAGAAAGGAGAGCAGGTAGGGAACGCGCACGGAGAACAACTCGTGCACGCCGTCCGGCGTACCAAGGGTGAAGATGGAGAAGCTCGCGTTGGCACCGGTCGCCGTGTGGTACAGCGCTTCGGCAGCGGCCATCTTCATCGGCTGGGCCTCAACCATGGCCAGGCCCAGCTGGTCTCCGGCGAGTGTCGTGAGCACGCCGGCGATGACCATCATCCAGAGGCCGAACTTGAGCGCCGGACGCATGGTGTCGAGGTGTTGGTTGCGGTACAGGTGCCAGGCAGCTACCGAGATGATGAGTCCGGCCGAGACCATGAAGCAGGCGAAAATCGTGTGCGGGAAGGCGGCGAGGGCAATGGGGTTGGTGAGCAGTTCCCAGATGCTGGTGAGTTCGGCACGCCCCTTTTCCTCGTTGATCGTGTAGGCGATCGGGTTCTGCATGAAGGCATTCGCGGCGAGGATGAAGTAGGCCGACGCGATCGAACCGATCGCGGTGAGCCAGATCGTGGCGAGGTGAATCTTCTTGGGTAGTTTGTCCCAGCCGAAGATCCAGAGGCCAACGAACGTAGCTTCGAGGAAGAAGGCGACAATCCCCTCGAAGGCGAGCGGAGCGCCAAAAACGTCACCGACGAAACGCGAGTAGTCCGACCAGTTCATGCCGAACTGAAATTCCTGCACGATGCCAGTCACGACGCCCATGGCGAAGTTGATCAGAAAGATCTTGCCGAAGAAATGCGTCAGCTGCAGATATTTAGCCTTGTCGGTACGTACCCAGGCCGTTTGAAAGATCGCGACCGTGAGGGCCAGACCGATCGTGAGCGGGACGAAAAGAAAGTGGTACACGGTCGTGAGACCGAATTGCCACCGTGACAGGAGTAAAGGATCCAACCACTCGTTCATATGCCCTCCAGCATTATTGTGCAGCGCCCATTTTCTACGCTACGTAGAAGATTACTCTTCTACACTGTGTAGAAAACACAGTTTCGCGACGTAATATTAACAACATGGGAAATTTGGGTGTGCTCGAACGGTTAATGATGGATATCCTGTGGGACTCCACGGCACCGTTGACAGCGAACGAACTCAAGGATGCTCTGCTGCGGCCCGCAGCTTCAGCCACGCCGGGCAAGCCGCTGGCGACGACGACCGTTTTGACGGTGTTGTCCCGGCTGGAAACGAAGGCATTCGTCACGCGCGATCGCAGCGTGCGTCCGCACGCCTATTCCGCCGTAATGACCCGCGCCGAACACACCGCTGGCCTCATGCACGAGGTGCTCGGGCAGGTGCCCGATCGCCAGGCAGCCCTGGCCCGGTTCATCGGTTCCGTTTCGCCGCAGGAAGCTGAGACCCTGCGGCACCTCCTCGGCGTTGCGCCGTCCGACAATGCCTGACACTGCGTGCCTGACGCTGCGTCCCTGACCACCCGACCACGCGCGTGACCATCGCCGCCCTGCTCCTGGGTACCATCGCCGTGCTGCTGGCCTGGCCCGTTCCGCTCCTGCTGGGGCGGTCGCGCTGGCCCGCGCGCTCCCCCGGTGTGGCACTGGTGCTCTGGCAGGCCATCGCGTTGTCCGGCGGCATGTCCATGATCGGGTCACTGCTGCTCTACGGCCTGACCCCATTCGGCACCACCCTTGCCCAGAGTCTGGTCGCACTCGGCGGCAACCTCACGGCCGGCACGCTTCCCGATGGAACGAGCTTCACCCACATGCTCGCCATCGGCGCGGCCATTCTGCTCGGTGGTCACCTCCTGCTCAACCTGCTCGCGACGTTCGTCCGCGCCGAGCGGCAGCGCCGACATCACCACACCCTCATTGCCCTGCTCAGCGATCCCCTGCACGGTCAGCCTGGCATGCGGGTCATCGACCATCCGGCGCCAGTCGCCTACTGCCTGCCCGGGGCCGGACAGTCGGCGACGGTACTCTCCAATGGCCTGCTCCGGCTGCTCGACGCCGACCAGGTGCGTGCCGTGATCGCGCACGAGCAGGCGCACCTCGTACAGCAGCACCACCTGGTCTTGCTCGCTTTCAAAAGCTGGCACAGCGCGCTACCGTGGTTCCCCATCGCCAACCGCGCCGAAAATGCCGTCGCCCTGCTGGTCGAGATGCTCGCCGACGATCATGCCCGCCGCATCGTTGACGACCAGACCCTGGCCCGCGCGATCGCTCTCGTCGGTTTCACCCTGGCCGGCGCTACTCCCCCACCAGACAAAGAAGCGGATGCTGCGGCGCAAGCCACCGCATCCGCTTCAGACCGTAACCGGGAACTCGCGGTCGAACCCGAGCACCCGGCGCACCAGATCCTGCCGCGAGTGGCGCGGCTGGTTAATCCAACCGTGCCGCTGCACTACACGGCCACGGCCGGAGCACTCACCGTGTCGGCGGTGCTCCTGGTCGGGCCGGCCCTCATCCTGTTCGGTGCCTAGAACTGCCGCAACTAGATCAGCTTTGCCTTGGTCAGCCAGGCCGTCGCGATCTTGTCCGCCGAGAGCTGGTCGTTCTTGCTCTGGGCGTTCAGGTCAACGAGGGTGTCTGCCGTCAGCGCGGCACTGACCTTGTTGAGGATCGCTGCCGCGCTGTCGTCGATCTTCTGGGAGACGACCGGCACGACGTTGTCCGGGAAGAACAGTCCGTCGGGGTCGGAGAGGGCGACCAGGTTGTTGGTCTTGATGTTCGGGTCGGCCGTGTAGATGTTGGCGAGCTGGATATCACCGTCGACCAGGGCCTTGACGGTCAGCGGTCCGCCGCTGTCCTCGACCGGTACGAACCCCGCGATGCTGATGCCGTACTTGTCCTTCAGGGCAGTCGGCCCGTACGGCCGGGTCTCGAGCTCCGAGTTGCCGCCGACTGTGATCGGTTCGGTGACGTTGGTCAGGGAAGCGATATCGGTGAGGTCGTACTTGCTCGCGAAGTCGGCGGTGACCGTCCAGGAGTTCTGGTCGGATGCTCCGGCCTGGTCAAGAACCCGAAGGTCGTCGGGCAAGGCTGTCTGGAGCTCAGCGTAGGTCGCGTCGCTGGTGCCGCCGACGGCGGCCTTGTCGAGGGCCTGCAGCAGGCTTCCGGTGTACTCGGGGAACACGTCGATCTTGCCGGCCTCGATATCGGGCAGGTAGACCTCGCGCTGGCCGATCTGGAACTGTCGGTCAACGGTGAAACCGCCGGCCTCAAGCGCCTGGGAGTAAATTTCGGCGATGATCTCGTTGGAGTAGTACGCCTGCGAGCCGACCACGATGGTGGAGCCGCCGGCGCTACTCGATGGTTCCGCCAGGGGGTCCCCCGACGCACACCCTGCAAGGGCTACGACGGCCCCAACCGCGACCACGCCGATGAGCGTGAGCCGGCCTCTATTCGCTGTGAACATGACTGTTTCCTTCCTCGATGGTGGATTCCATCACCGGGCGGGATCGGGATGACCCGTCGCGGATGTCTGTGGGGAGTCCCGCTGTGACGCCGCGGGGAACAACCAATTTTTGCACGAGGGCGAACACGCCCTCGAGCACGATCGCCAGCAGGATCACCAGGATCGATCCGCCGAGCATCTCGCCGTAATCGCGGATTCGCAGTCCCTCAAAGAGGTACCGACCGAGGCCGAAATTAGCGATGTAGGCGGCCAGAGTAGCCGTGGCCACCACCTGCAGGGTTGCCGAGCGAAGCCCTCCGATGAGCAGGGGCAGCCCGAGCGGCAGCTCGACCTTCAGCACGATCTGGGCCTCGGACATGCCCACGGCCCGTGCGGCATCGATGATCT
Source organism: Cryobacterium sp. TMT1-66-1 (assembly GCF_004403435.1). Classification (NCBI taxonomy): domain Bacteria; kingdom Bacillati; phylum Actinomycetota; class Actinomycetes; order Micrococcales; family Microbacteriaceae; genus Cryobacterium; species Cryobacterium sp. TMT1-66-1. The sequence goes on along the minus strand of NZ_SOGP01000023.1, from coordinate 216,705 downwards.
TGCGATCAATTGCCTCGAAACCGGTATAGGCACCAGCAAGAATGGGCGGGATGGCTAGCACGGTCAAGGCCACGTACGGGGCGTTCAGGCCGATGCCCACCCAGAGGGCCACCAGGGTGAGCAGGCCCAGGGTAGGAATGGCTCTGAATGCGCCCGACAGTGCCACGGCCAGTCCGCGGCCGCGGCCGGTATGGCCGATCAAAAAGCCGATCGGTACGGCAATCAGCGCGGCGACGAGCAGGGTCACGAGCGTGAACAGCAGGTGCTGGGCGAGGCGGGTAGGAATCCCGCCGGCGCCGACCCAGTTTGCGGGATCGACCAGCCAGGCCAGGGTTTCGGTCAGAAAGCTCACGTGGTGACCTCCTGTCGCGCGACAGCACCGGGTCGAGCGACGACGCCGATCGCGCTGCGCCTGGTCCACGGCATCAGCAGTCGCCCGATCAGGACGAGCACGGCGTCGAGGGCCAGGGCCAGCAGCACGGTGGCAAGGATACCCGCGATGATCTCCGCCTGGATTCCCCGTTGAAACCCGTCGGTGAACAGGCTGCCGAGACTCTGGGCGCCGATCACGGCGCCGACCGTGGCCAGGCTCACCGTGCTGACGGCTACGACGCGCAGCCCGGCCAGCAGCACGGGGCCGGCCAGCGGCAGCTCAACCTGCCAAAAGGACGTCCAGCCGGAAAAGCCGACGGCGGTCGCGGACTGCTGCACGTCGCGGTCGACGGAACCGAGACCATCCGCTACCACCCGCACCATCAGAGCCACCCCATAGAGGGTCAGCGCGATGATGAGGTTCAACGGCGAGCGGATGCTGGTACCCACGATAAAGGGCAGCACGATGAACAGCGGCAGCGACGGAATTGCGTAGAGCAATCCGACCGTGGTGAGGATCACCGCCCGGCTCGCCCGATACCGGTGAGCCAGCCAACCGAACGGGAGGGCGATGAGGAAACTAAGAATGATCGAGGGCACGCTGAGGATGAGGTGATCGAACGTGCGATCCCAAATGAGGTCAAGATTCGACCAGATCCAGGTCACCGCGAATCCCCACCCTGCGCCGAAGCACCCGGTCCGCGAGGGCCGGCCTTTGACTCTGAGCTGACAGTTGACGGCGACGCTGAAGGGCCGGAGCCTACGAGAACGCCGGCCAGACGACCGGTCTCGTCAACCACGATGTCGCCATCGCCGTGGTTCTCGAGGTGCAGGGATCGCTTGCCGCGATCGGCGCCGACAAACGTTGCCACGAACTCGTCAATGGGGTTCGCCAGGATCTCCGCGGGTGAGCCGACCTGGGCCACCTTGCCGCCGGTGCGCAGAATGACCACCTGATCGCCGAGCAGAAAGGCTTCGTCAATATCGTGGGTGACGAAGACCACGGTCTTGCCCAATTCCCGTTGCAATCGCAGCAGTTCCTGCTGCAGTTCGGCGCGCACGATCGGGTCCACCGCACCAAATGGCTCGTCCATGAGCAGAATATTGGGGTTGACGGCGAGGCCGCGCGCCACGCCGACGCGTTGCTGCTGGCCGCCGGAGAGCTGGCTGGGATACCGGTTGGCGAGTAAACGGTCCAGTCCGACCGTGTCGAGCAGCTGGAGAGCTTCGTCACGGGCCTTCTTCTTTGACATTCCACGCAGCATCGGCACCGTGGCGACGTTGTCGATGACCCTGCGGTGGGGAAGCAGCCCTGAGTTCTGCATAACGTAGCCGATGCCGCGCCGCAGCTTGACCGGCTCGAGGGTACCGATATCGGCTCCGTCGATCTCGATCGACCCGCTGGTCGGATCAACCATGCGGTTGATCATGCGTAGCAGGGTTGTTTTCCCCGACCCGGACGTTCCGACGAACACGGTGGTCTTGTGCGAGGGCAGAACGAGGCTGAAATCATCGACGGCAAGGGTGCCGTCGGGGAACCGTTTCGTCACCGAGTGGAATTCAATCATCCTGGTGGCTCGCTCCTCGCATCAGTTCAGGTCGGGTCAACACAAACCAGATGCTAAGCCAATCACTATTCGAAGCGACAGGCAAAACGCTGGCTCACAAAAGATTTATCCAACAGCGAACACGCGAGGCCCACAAACCCAAGAAAGCCGGGCGACCCAGTGGGTCGCCCGGCGTGTGACGCCCGTTAGGACGCGGTTGCCAGCAGGTTCAGTGCTTGCGGGCCGTAGAAACGATCGAGGTAGTCGCGCAGAACCAGGCGGCACTCGGCGATGAAACGCTCGTCACCGAGCGGATCGGTGTGGAAGGCGCGGGCGAGCAGCGCGTCGGCCATCTCGACGGCGACTTCGAGTCGAAAAATCAGGGCCTCGCCGGCCGGCAGATCGAACTCGTTGACGAGCACGTCAGCCAGGCGGCGGGCGAAGAAGTCGGCATCCGCTACCGCGTCAGCGGCGGGAGCGGCGTCGCGGTCGTCGAAGTTCACGATACGAAAGCCTGGTTCGGAGCGGTACAGGCCGACAAAAGCCGTCACGACGCAGTCCACCGCGTCCCACCAGGAAGTGAGGGTGCTAGCGCCGAGCTCATCGACCACGCGCTGCCGAAAGCGCACCACGGCACGCTCGTGCAGGGCGTGCAGTACAGCAACCCGATCCGGGTAGTAGCGATACACCGTTCCGATGGATGCACCGGCGCGTTCCGCGATCATCGCGGTCGTGATGCGGTCGAAACCGACCTCGTCCACAACGGCGGCGGCCGCATCGAGCAAACCGGACAGACGTGCAGCGCTGCGCTGCTGAATCGGCTCGGTGCGCACTTGCTGAAGTGCTGCACCGGTCTCTTCACCCAATAGGCCACCAAGCGACATTTATCCCCCTTGAAGATAAGTCACCATACTACGGGGTAAAACCCCTTTTCTACAGGGTTGATCGGGGGATGCACAGCAAATATGCCAGAATGAGAGGGTGCCAGAGTCCCCAGACGCCACGCCGAGTGCGCCGAGTCCCGAGCGAATCATGCACCGTGCGGCCCGTATCGAAGACTGGCTGCACGACCGTCGGGAGCATTCCGCTCGTCGCCGCGGCTACCAGCCCACCGTCATCCCCTACACCGGCTACGGCTCGACCGCCTGGGTTCGCATCCTCTGCCGGGTACTTCTGGCCAAGCCGGAAAAGCCGGCGAAGCGTACCAAACGCCCCCGAGCGGATGGCCGCGACGCCGGTATTCGAGGCTGGCGCAGCTTCACGAGCGTGCCGGTCAACGACGTCACCGTCACGATTGAGATCGACGGCCAGACGCATCGGGTGCAGGCGGATCGCGGCGGCGTCGTCGACACCGTCGTACCGGTATCCCTGCCTGCCGGCTGGCACGTGGCCCGGCTACACACCGAGTTCTCCGCCGTGGCCGAAGCGCCGCTCTTCATCGTGGCCCCCACGGTCGGCTACGGCGTCGTCTCCGATGTCGACGACACGGTGATGGTCACCACGCTTCCCCGCCCGTTGCTGGCCGCCTGGAACACGTTCGTGCTCGACGAGCATGCCCGGGTTCCGACCCCGGGGATGGCCGTGCTCCTGGAACGCCTGGCGTCGTTCACGCCCGGCGCCCCGGTCATCTATCTCTCCACCGGTGCCTGGAACGTAGCACCGACCCTGTCGCGTTTTCTCTCCCGCAACCTGTATCCGGCCGGGGCACTGCTGCTGACCGACTGGGGACCGACGCACGACCGCTGGTTCCGCAGCGGCAGCGCACATAAGCGGGACAACCTGCGCCGCCTCGCCGAACAGTTTCCCGACATGCGCTGGATTCTGATCGGCGACGACGGCCAGCACGACGAAGCCATTTACAGCGACTTTCAACGCGACTATCCGGGCAGCGTCGCGGCCGTGGCCATCCGTCAGCTGTCCCCGAGCGAGGCCGTGCTGGCCGGCGGGCGCTCGCGCGACGCCGTGCTGATCGACGGCAGCCCCGAGGCCCCGTGGGTCTACGGGCCGGACGGCTCCAGCCTCGCCAACCAGCTCGTCGCACACGGCCTGCTCTAGCCCGGCTGATGGGCGCCCGGTCAGCTCGTGATGCTCTGATCCATGCTCATGCGGCGCAGCACCAGGTTTTCCACGACCTGCGCCAGGCCGTAGAGCGTGAGGGACACGATGGTGATCACCACGACGGATGCCCACACCTCCGAGTTCTGCACCTTGGCGACGGCGGCGACAATCGAGTTGCCGAGGCCCTGGCCGGTCGTGAGCCACTCGGCCAGCAACGCTCCGGTGATGGCGCCGGGCACCGAGATCTTCACCGCGGCGAAGAACGAGGGCAGGGAGCTCGGCAGGGCCACCTTGCGCAGCGTCGTGAAGGCGCTGCCACCGTAGACGGTGATCACGTCGCTGATCTGGGGTGACGAGGAGCGCAGCCCGAAGGCGATGTTCACGAGTGCCGGGAACAGCACAACGATGGCGCCCATGACCACGGCGGTGGTGAGTCCGCGCCCCGTGATGAGGCTGATTATGGGCACGAGGGCCACGAGTGGCACCGAGCGCAGCAGCAGGGCGATGGGCATGAGGGCATGCTCGATGCCCCGGAACAGGGTGAAGATCACGGCCAGCAGCAGGGCACAGGTGAGTCCGGCGACGAATCCGAGAAACGCGTCACTCAGGGTCACGACGAGGTTGCCGAGGACCATGGCCCGATTGTCAGCGGCTTCGGGAACGGTGGCGAGCCACTTCCAGACGTCGAGGGGTCCCTTGGCCAAAAACGGCGACACGTCCAGCAGCAGGAGCAGGCCCTGCCACGCGACGAGTACGAGAACGAGGGTGATAAGCCCGGTCAGCAGGCCGCGCGCCACCGTCAGGAGCGCCACGCGTGCAAAACTCATCGGCTGCTCCGCCCGGTCGTCCACGGGGTGGCGAAACGCAGGATGACGGCAAAGATCGCGTAGCCGAGACCCGCCGTGACCCCGGCGACGAGCGCGAGGCTCCAGACCCGGTCGACGTTGGCCGTTGAACCGGCCACGAGCATGGCGATTCCCAGCCCGCGGCTGACACCGCCGAGGTACTCGCCCAGGATGGCTCCGATGAACGCCGCCGGTGCGGCGATCTGCAGCGCGGTCAGCACGCTCGGCAGTCCGGCGATCAGGCGCACCTTGCGAAACTGGGTGAACTTGCTGCCGCCGTAGACGGTGATGAGGTCGAGGCTGGCGGCATCCGCTGCCTTGAGACCGACCAGTGAGCCGATGACGGTCGTGAAGAACACCGACATCGCGGCGAGAAAGACGGCTGTACCGGCCGGGTCGCCCGCGCTCGGTGCCCCGATCACGATGTAGGCGATCGGGCCAATGGCGACGATGGGAATGCAATAGGTGATCACGGCGATCTGCATCGCGATCTTCTCGATGCGCGGCAGCAGCAGCACGAGGGCGGCGAGGGCCAGTGCCAGTCCGTTGCCCCAGGCAAAGCCGATCAGCGCTTCGAGCACGGTGACACTGACGTGGGACAGGTAGAACGCCGGGCCGTCGCTGACGAGCTGCACGACCACGTCCAACGGGGTGGGCACCGCGCCTCCGGGCATGGAACCGACCTCGGCGAAAACCGTGACAGCGCCCAGCCACCACAGGGCGATGACGATCGCGCCGCCGATCAGGCCGGTCGCCCAGGCGGGCAGGGCGCGCAGCGAACCTCGGATCACTGGTCGGCGCCCGGCGCGGCGGCATCACTAAACAGCAGGTCGGAGGCGCGGTCGTGCAGCGCGTGGAACTCGGGCGAACGCATCATTTCGGGCAATCGGGGCCGCGGAAGGTCGACGTCGATGACTTCCTTGACGCGGCCGGGCCTGGCGCTCATGACCGCGACGTGGTCGGAGAGGAAGATGGCTTCGGCGATGCCGTGGGTGACCATCAGGGTCGTGGCCGGCTTCTGGGTCCAGATGCGCAGCAGCTCGAGGTTGAGTCGCTGCCGGGTCATATCGTCGAGGGCCCCGAACGGCTCATCGAGCAGCAGCACAGAGGGCTTGAGCACGAGCGACCGAGCGATCGACACGCGCTGCTTCATGCCGCCGGAGAGCTGCGCCGGCTTGGCTTTCTCGAAGCCCGTGAGGCCGACGAGGGCGATCAGTTCGTCGATGTAGGCCTCGTCGACGGGAACGCGGGCGACCTCGAACGGGAGGCGGATGTTCGAGCGCACGCTGCGCCAGGGCAGCAGCGCTGAATCCTGGAAGGCGATGCCGAGCTGGTGTCCCTGCCGAAGTTGCTGGGGGCTCTTGCCGTCGACCCTGGTGGTGCCGCTCGTGGGCTGTTCCAGGCCGGCCAGAATACGCAGGATGGTCGATTTTCCACAGCCCGATGGACCGAGCAGGGAGAGAAAGCTGCCCTTGTCGGTGTGTAGGTTGGCGTTGTCGAGGGCGACGACCTCTTTGCGCCCGACCGCGAAGACCTTGTGCAGCTGGGAGATGTGCAGGCCGGTGCCCGACGCTTCGCCCCCGGCACCGCGCTCCGTCACCGAGTCACGAATTCCGGCATCAGTACTACTCACGTGGTTCGCTCCTTGGCGCTGGCAGATCTGCACGGCTGGCGGGTCTGCATGGTATTTCGGGCAGGTGCCTATTTTAGGTTCCACCCGGGCACCCGCTGAAACGCTCGATGCGTTCTGGCGGATGCCCGGCCGGCCGGGCGCCGCTGCTACTTGCTGTAGGCCAGCAGGTCCGGGTTCTCGGCGTAGACCTCGTCGAGCAGGGTCATGTCAAACAGCTGGCTCGCGGTGATGGTGAGGCCCGTCGCGGCGAGGGTATCGATGCTCTGCTGCTGCAGTTCCTTACTGATCGAGAACAGGCCGTTGGCCACGGTGTCCGCGCTCACGACGAGGTCGGTGGATTGGATCTCGGCCTGACGGGTCTCCTTCTCGATGGTCAGCTCGAAGGTCGGGCCGTAGGTGTCGACGGTGAGCTTCGCGGCGGCATCCGGGTCGTTGATGGCGTCGGTCCAGCCGCGAATCTCGGCGACGAGCAGGGCCTTGAGCTTCTCGCGGTCGTTCGTGATGGCATCGTCGGTGACCGTGAGGGTCTCGGCGACGAATGGCAGGCCGAAGTCGGCCAGCGGCAGGTTGACCGGGCCCAGGCCCTTGAGCTCGGCGTCGATGGATTCGTTGGTGAGGTAGGAGAACCAGCCATCGACCTCGCCGTTGAACAGCGGGGTCGGGTCGTACTGCACCGGGAGGGTGGTCAGGGACTTCTCATCGATATCGTTGACCTTGAGGAAGGCTTCCCACAGGCTCAGGTTGCTCGCCTGCACGCCGATCGTCTTGCCCTTAAGGTCGTCAAGGGTGGCAATGTTGCCCTTGTCGGCGAGCGACAGGATGGTGAAGGGGTTCTTCTGGTAGGTGGCGCCGATGATCTTCAGCGGCGCGCCCTCGTTGGCGATGATGGTGCCGGTGGAGATCGCATTGCCGATGCCCATGTCGGCATTGCCCGAGATGACGGCGGCTTCGATCGAGGCGGGGCCCTCGATCATGTCGACCTTGTCGAGTCCGGCCTCGGTGAAGTAGCCGTTCTTGTCGGCGAGGTACTCGCCCATGAATTCGGCGTTCTTGATCCAGCTGAACTGAATGCTCGCGTCACCGAACGATGCCGCGGCACCATCGGCTCCCACTTTCGCGTCGTCACTGCCCGCGCAGGCAGCAAGCGAGAGGGCCAGCACGGCCGCGACCGCGACACCGCGCACGACCCGGGTTGCCGTTCGACGATAGAAAGAGCCTCTGGATGGGGTCATTGCGGGGGTTCCTCTCGAGGGTGCAAGGGCTCTGTGGGATTACAGCAGCTGTGGTACTGAAACGCGGGCTGACGGGAATTGTTGCGAGTGGAGAACGCTCGGAAATGGCAGTCTAGGCGTGTCATATATCAGTTCGAGTTCGACTTTGTTTCGAACGGATGTCGAAAAAGGGAGGATAGCCTCCGCTAGACCAATTCTGCGGGCTCTGCTAGCGGCCGGTTCCGGCCAGGATGCGGTCGAGTCCGCGGTTGATCTGGCGCGCCCAGAGCGGACCGCGGTAGAGGAACGCCGTGTAGCCCTGCACGAGGGTTGCTCCGGCCGCGAGGCGCTCGGCGACCTGGGCCGCTGTGTCCACTCCGCCGACCGAGATGACGCAGAAATCGGCCGGGACGACGGCGCGGATCTGCAGGAGAATGGCCAGTGACCTCGCGTGCAGCGGGGTGCCGGACAGTCCGCCGTCTCCGGCGGCGATGACGGTGGCGGCATCCGTTTTCAGACCGGTGCGGGAGATCGTGGTATTTGTGGCGATGATGCCGTCGAGGCCGAGGTCGACGGCGAGGGTCGCGATGCGGGCGACCTCCTCATCACTCAGGTCGGGCGCGATCTTCACGAGCAGCGGCGTGGCACCGGCGGCACCCTTGACCGCGGTGAGCAGCGGCGCGAGCTGGTCGAGCTCCTGCAGTCCGCGCAGGCCCGGGGTGTTGGGTGAGCTCACGTTGACCACGAGATAGTCGGCGAGGGCGGCGAGGGTCCGGGCGCTCTGCAGGTAGTCGGCCGTGGCGCTCTCGACGGCCGTGACGCGGCTCTTGCCGATGTTGATGCCGAGCACCGGGCGATGCGGCGCAGCGCGAATTCGCCTCAGCCGGGCGACGGCCGCAGCGGCGCCGTGGTTGTTGAAGCCCATGCGGTTGATGACGGCACGATCGGCCACGAGCCGAAACAGGCGCGGTGTGGGGTTGCCCGGCTGGGCTACGGCGGTGAGCGTACCGACCTCGACGTGGCCGAAGCCGAGCTGGCCGAGGCCGAGCACGGCCTCGCCGTCCTTGTCGAAACCGGCCGCGACGCCGAAAGGAGAAGTGAAGTGCAGGCCGAGGGTGTCGACCCCGAGGTCGGTGCGCGGGCGGGTGAAACGGTGCACCAGGCGACCGATGCCGAGCGTCGGCAGCAGCCGGATGACGGTGAAGGCGAGGTGGTGGGCACGCTCGGGATCCAGTCGAGTGAGCACGTACTTGAAGAACAGCGGATACATCGAGCCCTGGGCCTTACGCTTTCGAGGAACTGGTGGCGGCGGACGCGTCCACGGCATCCGCTGTCTTGAGGCTGTTCGAGCGGGCCGTATGCTCGGTGCGCAGCTGGGTGATGGCCGCTTCGAAGTCGTCGAGGGAGTCGAAGCCCTGGTAGACGCTCGCGAATCGCAGGTAGGCGACCTCGTCGAGGTCACGCAGGGGCGGCAGGATTGCGAGGCCGATGTCGTTGGCGTCGACCTGGGAGGCGCCGGTCTGGCGAATGGTTTCTTCGACCTTCTGGGCGAGCATGGCGAGGTCGGAGTCGGTGACCGGTCGGCCCTGGCACGCCTTACGCACGCCGGAGACGATCTTCTCGCGGCTGAACGGCTCGACCACGCCGCTGCGCTTGATGATGTTCAGGCTCGCGGTCTCGGTGGTGCTGAAGCGACGGCCGCACTCCGGGCACTGCCGCCGACGGCGAATCGAGAGCCCGTCGTCGCTCGTGCGCGAGTCGACGACTCGGGAATCGGGGTGGCGACAGAACGGGCAGAACATTGTGCCTCCAGCCTAGCGGCCTGCGCCCCTGAGGTTCGCGAGAGCGGGAATTATGTTGCTTCGGTTGGGCTGAAGTTACGAAATTCCCGCTCTCGCGGAATGGGGCTCACTCGAAGCGAGCGGTGACCGCGTCTCCGTGCGCGGGCAGCGCTTCGGCGTCGGAGAGCGCACGGATGTGACCGGCGACGGCTTCGAGCGCCGCACGGTCGTAGCGCACGACCTGCTGCGGCCGCAAAAACGTATAGGCGCCGAGGCCGGAGGAGAACCGGGCCGCTCCCGCGGTCGGCAGCACGTGGTTGGAACCGGCAACATAGTCGCCGAGGCTCACCGGCGAATACGGGCCGAGAAAAATAGCTCCGGCGTTCTCGATTTCGGCCAGCACGGCGTCGGGATCACTCGTCTGGATTTCGAGGTGTTCCGGTGCGAAGGCGTTGCTGAAACCGGCCGCGACGTGCAGGTTATCGACGAGCACGATGGCCGACTGGCGGCCGCCGAGCGCCGTCGTCACTCGCTCATTGTGGGTAGTGGATGCCGCCAGCACGGCCAGGCGCGCCGCCACGGCATCGGCGAGTTCGATCGAATCGGTCACCAGCACGGTGGCGGCGAGCTCGTCGTGCTCGGCCTGGCTCACCAGGTCGGCGGCGACGAGCAGCGGGTCGGCCGCGGAATCCGCTATCACGAGGATATCGGTGGGGCCGGCCTCGGAGTCGATGCCGGCCTGCCCACGGATGAGCCGCTTCGCGGCGGCCACGTACACGTTGCCGGGGCCGGTGACGATCTGCACGGGTTCGAGGCCGATGTCGGGGACGCCGTAGGCGAGGGCGCCGATGGCACCGGCGCCGCCCATCGCGTAGATCTCGTCGACGCCGAGCAGGCCGGCGACGGCGAGGATGGTGGGGTGCACGCGACCGTCGAAGTGGCTTTGCGGCGGCGAGGCGAGCGCGATCGAACGCACCCCGGAGACCTGAGCGGGCACGACGTTCATCACCACGCTCGACGGGTAGACGGCCTTGCCGCCGGGAACGTAGAGTCCGACCCGGTTCACCGGCTGCCAGCGCTGGGTGACGGTGGCTCCGGCCTCGATCGTGGTCGTCACGTGCGGCGGCACCTGCGCAGCACTGGCCAGACGCACCCTGCGTATGGTCTCGGTGATGGCGGTGCGCACGTCCGGGTCGAGCCCGGCGACCGCGTCGGCAATGTGGCTGGCCGGAACGCGCACCTGGCCCGGGCGTACCCGGTCGAGGCGTTCGGCCTGGTCGAGCAGGGCGGCTCCGCCCCGCGCTCGCACATCGGCGATCAGCTCGGCCGCGATATCGGCGGCGACGGCCACGCTGGTCAGGGCGCGGGGAACGGAGGCCAGGAGCGCGGCCGGTGTGGGCTCGCTTCCGCGAAGGTCAATAGTCTGGATCATCGTGATCCAGCCTATCCGTCCATGAGGCGTAACACTCAGCGCGCGGGAATAGGCTGAGGTTGAAACAGATTGTTGGTTGAGTATGCAAAGCAACGTTGAACCCCCACTGACTACTCTCCCGGCAGCCCCACCGCTGGCCGCCGACCCCAATGCGCCCGACGACCTCGCCGCGTTCAAACACGCGTTCCGCCGCCACGCTGCCGGCGTCGCAGCGATCACGACACTCGCGCCCGACGGCAGCCCCGTCGGGTTCACCGCCACCTCCCTGGCCTCGCTGTCGGCGGTTCCGCCACTCGCAACGTTCAACATGGCCAGGTCGGCCAGCTCGTGGGCTGCGATCGCCGCAGCCGACCGCGTGGCCATCCACATGCTGGGTGCCCACAACCGGGCCATCGCTGAGAAGCTCGCCGGCCCGCACGCAGAACGTTTCGTCGGCGATCACTGGCAGCCTGGCCCGTACGGGCTGCCCGTGTTGACCGGGGTGACCAGCTGGATGATCGGCCGCGTTGTCGAACGGGTTGCGGTGCACAACAACGCCGTCGTGGTCGTGCAGATCGAGGGCGGCGGTATGGGCACCGACGACGAGGCCCTGCTTTACCACGAGCGCACCTACCGGGTTCCGGGCGCCGCTGTCTAGACCAGCCCGGCCACCGCGCGGACCGCAGGGGCAACTCTGGCGCGAGATGCCACTTTCGGCCCTATCTTCCGCGGGACTCCCCTGAGCCTGGACACACTTTAGACAAGAGCCACTGCATGCTCGAGGAGCGCGGCCGTTACTTCTTGCCGGCCAGCTTCTCAGCAGCCTTGCGACGACGGCGTTCAGCCTCGGCCACCGCCGCCTCCGCCGGAGTCGGCGCCGTTCCGCCAAGGTGCGCCGGCTGCCACCACTGGCCGGTACCCGGCACCGAATACTCCGCCTGCACGGCATCAACCAGGGCCTGCAGGGTGTCGTGGAGCCGTAGCGTGGTATCCGCGACGTCGTCGTCAACGCGGCCAGCGGCATCCGCTGAAAAAGGTTCCCCAAAACGGATGCTGACCGGCACGCCGATCCGCTCCCTCAGCGTCGAACGATGGTTCTTGGTCATGAGCCGATGCCCGCCCCACACCGCCACCGGAATGATCGGCACGTTCGCGGCCAGTGCCATGCGCACGGCACCGGTCTTGAGCTCCCGCACGGTGAACGAGGCGTTGACACCTCCCTCGGGAAAGACTCCCAGCAGTTCGCCGGCGCGCAGGGCCTCGACGGCCTGGGCGTAGGCCGCGCCGCCGCTCTCCATGTCGACCGAGATGTGCTTCATGCCGCGCAGCAGGGGCCCGACCAGCTTCTGGTCGAAGGCGCCCTTCTTGGCCATGAACCGGATATGGCGGCGGTTGTGCAGCCAAGTCACCCACTCGACCAAGGCGAAGTCCAGGTACCCGAAGTGGGTGATCGCCAGCACGGCACCGCCACTCGCCGACAGCTGCTCGAGCCCGGTGACAGTGCGGCGCACCCGAAGCAGGCCGAACAGGGCTCGCCCGGCTCCGATGGCGGCCTGGTAGATCGGCTCTCGCTTGTGCATGCTGCCAGCCTAGGCTCGCATCCTGTCAGTCATCTGCGGTCTACGGTGACGAAATCCGGTCCGAGGATCAGGTCAGGCAGTTCGGGCCGAGAATGCTCTTGAGTTCGCCGAACAGGTCGGCGCTCACTTTCACCCGGTGCGGCAGCTCGAACACCCGGGCCACATCACCCTTGACCAGTTTGAGCCGTACCTCGGCGTCGCCGGCATGGCGCTTGAGAATCTCACCGAGCGCACTCACCGTGTCGGTCGTCGCACGGGCCTCCCCCACGGTGATCGAGACCATGCTCTGGTCTGAACCCTGCCCGAGCTCCGGTTGGAACACGCTGAACGCGTGCAGGTTCATGCCGTCGTCGCGCAGGCTCACCCGCCCGCGCACCACGACGACCGAGTCGCTGATCAGTTCCGGCGCGAACTCGAGGTAGGCCTTGCCCATGAACATCGCGGTGATCTCACCGCCGAAGTCCTCGACCTGGATCATGCCGTACTGGTTGCCCGACTTCTTCGCGATGCGATGCTGCACACTCGTGATCAGGCCGGCCACGGTCACCGTGTCGCCGTCCTCGGTCGACTCTGAGGCGATCAGGTCGGCGATCGTGGTGCTGGCATGCTTGGCGAGCGGGATCTCCAACCCGGCGAGCGGATGGTCGGACACGTAGAGCCCGAGCATGTCGCGTTCGTAGGCGAGCTTCTCCTTCTTGCTCCATTCCGGCCGGTCCGGCACCTGCTCAGTGTCCTGCGGTTCGTCGAACAGGCTGTCGAAGTCGAACCCGATGTTGCCGTTGCTCTCTTCGCGCTTGATCTTGACGGCCGATTCGACGGCGGATTCGTGAATCTCAACCATGCCGCGCCGGGTCGCGCCGAGCGAATCGAACGCCCCGGCCTTGACCAGAGATTCGATCGTGCGCTTGTTGGCGACCGGAAGCGGCACCTTGCGCAGAAAGTCGTGGAACGACTCGAAGCGCCCCTTCTCCTCGCGGGCACCGCGAATGGCCTCGACCACGTTGAAGCCAACGTTGCGCACGGCACCCAAACCAAAACGGATGTCCGTGCCAACGGCCGCGAAGAACCCGATCGACTCGTTCACGTCGGGCGCCAGCACCTGGATGCCCATGCGGCGGCACTCGTTGAGGTAGAGCGCGAGCTTGTCGCGGGAGTCACCGACGCTCGTGAGCAGGGCGGCCATGTATTCGGCCGGGTAGACGGCCTTGAGGTACGCGGTCCAGTAGGAGAGCACGCCGTAGGCGGCGGAGTGTGCCTTGTTGAAGGCGTAGTCGGAGAACGGCAGCAGGATATTCCAGACCGTGGTGACGGCGTCCATTGAATAGCCGCGGTCCTGCATGCCCTTGGAGAAGCCCTCGAACTGCTTGTCCAGCTCGGACTTCTTCTTCTTACCCATGGCGCGGCGCAGCAGGTCGGCTTCACCGAGCGTGAAGCCGGCGAGCACCTGCGCGATCGACATGACCTGCTCCTGGTAGACGATCAGGCCGTAGGTGTTGCCGATGACATCTTTCAGGGCTTCCTCAAGCTCTGCATGGATCGGGATGATCTCCTGCACGCCGGTCTTCCGCAGCGCGTAGTTGGTGTGCGAGTTGGCGCCCATGGGCCCGGGGCGGTACAGCGCGATGACGGCCGAGATGTCTTCGAAGTTGTCGGGCTTCATGAGCCGCAGCAGGGCGCGCATCGGCCCGCCGTCAAGCTGGAACACGCCGAGGGTGTCGCCGCGGGCGAGCAGTTCGTACGCGGCGGGGTCTTCCAGGCCGAGGTCTTCGAGTACGGGTCGGTGGCCGCGATTCACGGCGATGTTGTCGAGGGTGTCGTCGATGATGGTGAGGTTGCGCAGCCCGAGGAAGTCCATCTTGATCAGTCCGAGCGCTTCGGAGGCGGGGTAGTCGAATTGCGTGACCACCTGGCCATCCGCTTCACGTTTCATGATCGGGATGATGTCGATCAAAGGGTCGCTCGACATGATCACGCCGGCGGCGTGCACGCCCCACTGGCGTTTGAGGTTTTCGAGGCCGAGGGCGGTGTCGAAGACGGTGCGGGCCTCGGGGTCGCTTTCGATCACGGCCCGAAAGTCGGCTGCTTCGCGGTAGCGCGGGTGGTCTTTGTCGAACATGCCGGTCAGTGGCACGTCCTTGCCCATGATGGCTGGCGGCATGGCCTTGGTGAGCTTGTCGCCCATGCCGAACGGAAAGCCGAGCACGCGGGAGGCATCTTTCAGGGCCTGCTTGGCCTTGATGGTGCCGTAGGTGACGATCTGGGCGACGCGTTCCTCGCCGTACTTCTCGGTGACGTACTTGATGACCTCACCGCGGCGACGCTCGTCGAAGTCGACGTCGAAGTCGGGCATGGAGACACGGTCGGGGTTCAAGAACCGCTCAAAGATGAGGCCGTGCACGAGCGGGTCGAGGTCGGTGATGCCCATCGCGTAGGCGACCATCGAGCCGGCACCCGAACCACGGCCGGGGCCGACACGGATTCCCTGCTGCTTGGACCACATGATGAAGTCGGCGACGACCAGAAAGTAGCCGGGGAACCCCATCTGCACGATGATGCCGATTTCGTAGTCGGCACGCTTGCGCACATCTGCGGGGATGCCCTTCGGGTAGCGCTTGGCCAGCCCGATCTCGTTCTCCTTGATGAACCAGCTTTCCTCGTTCTCACCCTCCGGGCAGGGAAAACGGGGCATGTAGTTGGCTTGGGTGTTGAATTCCACCTCGCAGCGCTCGGCGATGAGCAGCGTGTTGTCGCAGGACTCGGGGTGGTCCCGAAACAGGTGCCGCATCTGAGCGGCCGTCTTCAGGTAGAACTCGTTGGAGTCGAACTTGAACCGGTTCGGGTCGTCGAGGGTCGATGCCGACTGCACGCAGAGCAGAGCGGCGTGCGCGGTGGCGTCGTGCGCGTGGGTGTAGTGCAGGTCGTTGCTGGCCAGCAGCGGCAAGTCGAGCTCTTTGGCCAGCTTGAGCAGGTCGGTCATGGTGCGGCGTTCGATGTCGATGCCGTGGTCCATGATCTCGCAGAAGAAGTTCTCCTTGCCGAAGATGTCCTGAAAGTCGCCGGCGGCTTTCTTGGCTTCCTCGTACTGACCGAGGCGCAGGCGGGTCTGCACTTCGCCACCGACGCATCCGGTCGTGCCGATCAAGCCTTTGGAGAACTGGCTGAGCAGCTCGCGGTCCATGCGCGGTTTGAAGTAGTAGCCCTCGAGGCTCGCCTTCGACGAGAGCCGGAACAGGTTGTGCATGCCCGCCGTGTTCTCGGAGAGCAAAGTCATGTGGGTGTACGAGCCGGCGCCACCGACGTCGTCACGGTTCTGCCCGCTCGTGCCCCAGCGCACCCGGGTCTTGTCGCGACGATCGGTGCCGGGCGTGATGTACGCCTCGGTGCCGATGATCGGCTTGATGCCGGCGTCGGTCGCGCTCTTCCAAAAGTCGAAGGCGCCGAACACGTTGCCGTGGTCGGTGATCGCGACCGCCGGCATCCCCTGCTCCACCGCAGCTTTGATCAGGGGTTTCACCCGGGCGGCGCCGTCGAGCATGGAATATTCGCTGTGCACGTGCAGGTGGACGAAATTGTCAGTGGCACTGACCGGGTTACTCACAGGGACTCCGACGAGTTGGTGAAACGATTAGGGACGAGTCGGCCTCGGTCAGTCTCCGCGCAGCACCGCGAGGGCGTGCGAGAGGTCGGCCGGGTAGTCGGCGTTGTAGGTGACCCACTCGTGACTGTCCGGGTGAGTGAACGCCAACTGTTTAGCGTGCAGCCACTGGCGTTTGAGACCAAGCCGGGCGGTGATCGACGGATCGGCTCCGTACATGGCGTCACCGACGCACGGATGCCGTTGGGCCGTCATGTGCACCCGAATCTGATGGGTGCGCCCCGTCTCCAGGTGCACCTCGAGAAGGGAACCGTAGGGGAAGGCTTCGAGGGTCTCGTAGTGGGTGATCGAGGGCTTGCCGTCGGCCATGACCGCGAACTTCCAGTCCGACCGCGGGTGGCGGCCGATCGGGGCGTCGATGGTGCCGGTAAGTGGGTCGGGGTGGCCTTGCACGACCGTGTGGTAGATCTTCTCGACCTCGCGGTCGTGGAACGCCTTCTTGAGTGCGACATAGGCCGTCTCCGACTTGGCGACGACCATGAGACCGCTCGTGCCGACGTCGAGGCGGTGCACGATGCCCGCGCGCTCGGCGGCACCGGAGGTGGCGATGCGAAAACCCGCAGCGGCGAGGGCCCCGGGTACGGTCGGCCCGGTCCAGCCGACGCTCGCGTGCGCGGCGACACCGGCCGGCTTGTTGATCACGATGATGCTCTCATCGTCGTGCACAACGGTGAGGTCGGGAACGGCGATGGGGATGACGCGGAGTGGCTGTTTGGGCTGCCAGGTCACTTCGATCCAACTGCCGGCCCGCAAACGGTCGGACTTGCCCACCACGGTGCCGTCGAGCACGACTCCGCCGGCCTCGGACACCTCGGCAGCGAAGCTGCGGGAAAAACCGAACAGCTTGGCCAGGCCGGCGTCGACGCGCACTCCTTCGAGGCCGTCGGGGAGCGGCAGTGATCGCCGCTCCGGGGGGCTGGACAGGCCCGGGGAGCCGGTCATGGCCGGGCCTCGGCGCCCGGGGTCGGCCGTTCACGGGTGGGGGCAACGGTGTCGCTGGTGGTGGTATCGGGGGTCACAGCATCCGTTTGTTTCAGTGTTGGCGTGGCGGTCTTGCTTTCGGCCACGACCTTGTTGCCGTCGAGACCGATGCCGCGAATGGTCAGGATCATGAAGATGACCATGCTGCTCACGATGGCCATGTCGGCGACGTTGTAGATCGCCGGCAGCAGCCACGGTGTGGAGATGAAGTCGACGACGTGCCCGACGCCGAAGCCGGGTTCGCGCAGCAGCCGGTCGGTCAGGTTGCCGAGCACTCCGCCGAGTAGGAGTCCGAAGACCAGTCCCCAGGTGAACGAGTGGATGCGCCGGGCGAACCAGGCGATGAAGATGACGACGGCCGCGGCGATGATCGAGAAGATCCAAGTGGAGCCGCTGGCCAGGGAGAACGCCGCGCCCGGGTTCCGAACAAAGTGCAGTTGCAGCACGTCGTTCAGAACCCGAATCACGGACCCCTCGGTCATCGAAGCGACGACGAGGTACTTGCTGACTTGATCGAGCGCGTAAACGCCCAGCGCGACGAGGGCTAGAACGATAAGCGCTCGCGAACGCTTCTTCGTTCGGGCCCTAGGCTCCAAAGCCCTGGAAGCTGGGCTTCGGCGCGTTGCCGGCGTCCACCGAGGTCGCGTCGAGGTCGTGGAGCTGGCCCTCGATGTAGCTCTTGAGCTTCAGGCGGTACTCGCGCTCGAACGTACGCAGCTCGTCGATCTTGCCTTCGAGCGTTGAACGCTCCTGGTCGAGCTTCTGCAGTTGCACGCGCTGCTGGGTCTCGGCTTCGGCAATGACGCGTGCTGCTGTGGCGTGGCCTTCAGCGATCAAGGCGTCGCGCTTCTCGGCGCCTTCCTTGACGTGCTCTTCGTGCAGGCGGCGAGCCAGCTGCAGCAGGTTGGTCGTGCCGGCCGTCTCGTCGATTGGTGCGGCGGCGACAGGAGCGGCGACGGTTTCGACCACGACGGGCTCAGCGACCACGGCAGCGACCGGAGCAGCCTCAGCTGCCGGGGCAGCGTCAGAGCCGACCTGGCCCCGCAGTTCCTCGTTCTCCTTGGTCAGGCGACGCAGTTCGACGACGACCTCGTCGAGAAAGTCATCGACCTCGTCCTGATCGTATCCCTCACGGAACTTGGTCGACTGGAACCTTTTGTTGACTACATCTTCCGGAGTTAGCGCC
Source organism: Cryobacterium sp. TMT1-66-1 (assembly GCF_004403435.1). Taxonomy (NCBI): domain Bacteria; kingdom Bacillati; phylum Actinomycetota; class Actinomycetes; order Micrococcales; family Microbacteriaceae; genus Cryobacterium; species Cryobacterium sp. TMT1-66-1. The sequence continues at coordinate 198,445 of NZ_SOGP01000023.1, read as the reverse complement.
ATGGCTTTCCACCCTCAAAACTTGTATTTATTGTGAACATTTGACTGACTCAAGCCCATGAGTGGCTCAAGTATTTTATTGACTACGGGCTGCCGACGAGCGAGTACGGGCTCACGGCGAACCAGTCATCCGACAAGGATACATGCCCCGCTAGGCGCGTTGTATTATTCCTGCCACGGTCATGCCGACGATGCAGCAAAGCATCGTCAGTGTGAAGCCGAAATCCAAAGCGATGGGCCCGATGCGAAGCGGCGGAACCAGACGACGGAAGAAACGTACCGGCGGATCGGTCAGCGTGTAGACGAGTTCGACGAGCACCAGCAGGAAACCCTGCGGGCGCCAGGCCCGGTTGACGCCGCGCACGAGATCGATAATGAATCGACCCCAGAGCACGAGGAAGTACATGAAGAATACGAAATAGAGAAGATTCCCCAGAATTGATAGACCAGTCACACTTAAGTCTAGCCTTGCGCGAAGAAGGAGCTGTCTTCAGCGCCCTCTTCGGTGGTGCTGTCGCCGGAGACGACGACGTGGGACGGCGAGAGCAGGAAGACCTTGGCGGTGACGCGCTCAATCTTGCCGTACAGGCCCTGCGACAGGCCGCTCGCGAAGTCGATGAGGCGGCGAGCATCGCCGTCACTCATCTGCGACAGGTTGATGATGACCGGGATGCCTTCGCGGAAGGACTCGGCGATGACCTGGGCGTCCTTGTAGGCGCGGGGGTGAACCGTGAGAATCTCATTCATTTCAGACGCAGCCACATTCTGGGGGGTCGAAGTCTTACGCAGGGGGGTCACCGGTGCACGACCGGCATCATGGTGGGCCGCGTTGGCATGAGGGGCATTGCTGTCGTGCCCGCGTGCCGGAACGGCGCTCACGTGATTGGCAGCGGCATGGTTACTGGAGCCGCTGTTGGAATTGCCGGTACCGGCGGGTGCCTGGTACTCCAGCTCTTCGTCTGCCAGACCCAGGTAGACCATGGTTTTCTTGAGCGGGTTGGACATGTCGACCTCCGTGTTGGTTTGCTACTTCGAGATTATTAGAGCACCGGGCGATTGCCGGTGATTGCAGTGCCAATTCTTAGGTGTGTCGCCCCTTCGAGCACGGCCGCCGCGTAGTCCTGGCTCATGCCCATGGACAGTGCGGTGGCTGCCGGGGCCTGGCCGCGGATCTGTTCGCTGAACTCGCGTACCTGGGCAAAGGCCCGTCGCGGTTCAGCGCCGAGCGGTGCCACGGCCATGAGGCCGAGCAGGACGAGGCCCGGTGTGGCCTGAACGCTGTCGACGAGGGCCGGTAGGTTCGCGGGATCCACACCGCCGCGAGCCGCGTCATCCGTTAAATTCACCTGAATGAAGCAGTCAACGCTCGCTTGCTCCGAGCCGAGAGCGGTCACCAGTGACTCTCGATCAATCGAGTGGATGACGTTGGCATAGGCCCGCACCTGGCGCGCCTTTTTGCCCTGAATCTGACCGACGAAGTGCCAGACGAGGTCGAGATCAGCGAGCGACGCTGCCTTGCCCTGCGCCTCCTGGTGCCGGTTCTCCCCCAGGTTGCGAACACCCAGGGAGTAGAGCTCTTCGATCAATGAAATCGGGTGAAACTTGGTGACGACGATCGTGGTGATGTCGGCCGGGTCACGGCCAGCCTCACCCGCGGCATCGGCGACGCCAGCGCGCACGGTCTGCAGACGGGTGGCCAGATCGCTCGGTGGCGTTGTGCCCGGTGCCGGTTCGGCCGCCGCGTCAGGAAGTGCCATGCTCATGCTGCTCTGTTCGTCACGTGCGATTAAGGCAGTGCGCCCGGGGTCGACATTCTGACACATCGTCCCCGGGACTACTGTAAACGCGCCTTATTTGAGGAAGTCAGGGATGTCCAGGTCGTCGGCCTCTTCTTCAAAGGCCGGGTCGGCCACGGTCACGCCGTTGCCGGCGTCAGAGCCGCCCCAGACGGAGGCCGCGAGCTCGCCGTCGCTGTAGCTGCCCGAGTCGGTCGCTGGGGCTCCCGTGGCGCTCCCAGCGGATGCCGCAGCTCCAGCGGCAGCCGTTCCGGCGCCGGCCGCGATGCCAGCCGCGACGAGGTCGGCACGGCGAACCTCGACCGCCTTGGCGCCGGGCTCGCCGCCGTCGAAGCCGGCGGCGATGACGGTGACCCGTACCTCGTCACCCAAAGTGTCGTCGATGACGGCACCGAAGATGATGTTGGCTTCGGGGTGCACGGCTTCCTGCACGAGACGGGCCGCGTCGTTGATCTCGAAAATACCAAGGTTGGATCCACCCTGGATCGACAGGAGCACGCCGTGCGCGCCGTCGATCGAAGCTTCGAGCAGGGGCGAGGCGACGGCCAGTTCGGCCGCCTTGATGGCACGGTCGGCGCCGCGAGCTGAACCGATGCCCATGAGGGCCGAGCCAGCACCCTGCATGACCGACTTGACGTCGGCGAAGTCGAGGTTGATCAGGCCGGGGGTGGTGATCAGGTCGGTGATGCCCTGCACACCGGCGAGGAGCACCTGGTCGGCGGTCGCGAAAGCTTCGAGCATGCTGATGCCGCGGTCGCTGATCTCGAGCAGGCGATCGTTGGGTACGACGATGAGCGTGTCGACCTCGTTCTTGAGCGAGGCGACACCGGTCTCGGCCTGCGCCTGGCGACGCTTGCCCTCGAAGCCGAACGGCTTGGTGACGACACCGATGGTGAGGGCGCCGATCGACTTGGCGATGCGGGCGACGACGGGGGCGCCACCGGTTCCGGTGCCACCACCCTCGCCGGCGGTGACGAAGACCATATCGGCCCCGGCGAGGGCTTCCTCGATCTCCTCGGCGTGGTCCTCGGCGGCGCGGCGACCCACCTCAGGGTCAGCACCGGCACCGAGGCCGCGGGTGAGGTCACGACCGACGTCGAGCTTGACGTCGGCGTCGCTCATGAGCAGGGCCTGGGCATCCGTATTGATGGCGATGAACTCGACACCGCGGAGGCCCAGTTCGATCATGCGGTTGACGGCGTTGACGCCGCCACCGCCGATGCCGACAACCTTGATGACGGCTAGATAATTTTGATTGTTTGACACGTCCGGCCTCCGGGTGGAACCCTAAACCTCTAGTCGAAGTTTAAAGTTATGCTGAGTATGCAATTCCTGATTACGAAAGTATGCGGGCGCGGCGCGTCGCTGGGGAGGCGCGCCCGCGTGTCGCGAAGAACTCGAAGAATCCGTTGCCGCGACCCGTTGCGCGGCTCCGCGCGAACCCCTTCACGCCCATTTTGGGCTTCACGCGCCCATATGCTGCTCGCGCGCGCGGCACGCCAGCAGCGCCAGCCGCGCAAGCAGCGCCAGCCGCGCAAGCAGCGCCAGCTGCGCCAGCCGCTTTCAGTCGCTCGTGCTGCATAGCGGCGCGCCGAATCTTGCCGAGCGGTTGCCGCCCTTCACCGCGACCGCGACCGAAACGGGTGGCCGTTACGGCGGTTACCGTAGCACGCATCCGTTTCGGGCACGGTCGCCAGGCGGAACGCCGAAAATCAGCGCAGCACGGCGCTGTCGGGCGAGGAGACGTCGTATTCATTCACGGTGCCGGCTGGGTGTCCCACCAGCAGGGCGGCCAGCACGACGGCCTTGTACTCGGATTTTTCCGGGCTGCCCCAAACCACGCGTTCGCCACCGAGCAGGCTCAGGGTGACGTCGTCGGTAGTGACCGCGGTCACCAAGTCCAGCTGGGTGCGAATGCTCTCCGGCAGCACGGCGAGGACCGCGGCAGCGGCCTTGAACCCGGCGCTGGAGATGCCGTCCGGCGCGTCGATCAGCGGGTAGCCGACCGCGCGGTTCGGCGTCGTCTCGATGACGACACCGGCGGCATCGACCAGGTCGAATCCGGTCGGTCCGGTCAGCACGCCAACCGGCACCCGCTCGACAATACGCACCACGAGTGTGCCGGGCGGGCGACTCTCCGTGACGTAGCTCTGGATGAGCGTGAACTTCGACAGTTCGCCCTTGACCACGCCGCTGTCGATGAGCGGCAGCGGGGTGCCGAGCTGATCGGCGAGGGCAGCTGACACATCCGCCGCCGGGATCCGGCTGGTGCCGACGACCTCGATCGTGCGCAGGGCCATCAACGGTGAGTAGGCCGCCCCGATGATGAGCCCGAAGGCAAGCACGATCGAGCCGACTCCGAGAATCCACGCGGTGCGCCGGCGCCGGGTGCGTCCGGTGAACCGTCGCACCTCGGCGCGTTCGAAGCGTTTGCGGGCGCGCTGGGCCGCCCGCAGCACCGACCGGGCCGCGCGGGCGCCGGGCGTGCCGCCGGAGGCCTCTCCAAGCGATTCTGCCTTTCTGCTCGCCCGTGCCGATGACGGGGCCGAGTCAGACGGCACCGGTTTGACCGTGACCGGCGAAGCGGATGAGCCTCCCCCGGCCAGCACGATCGGTTCCGTCGTCGTGTCGGAGGGATCAAAGGGTTTCGGCGTAGTTTTGAGCGCTGCGACGCCGCCGCGCGCTTTCTTCGGTTTCGCCGGCGCTGGAGCCCGTTTCGTCGGCGCTGGAGCCCGTTTCCTTGGCGGTCGGGCTGACGCCGGAGCGTCGTCAGATTCTGCGAGTGGCTGCACTGCCGGCTTGGCGCGCGGCGATTTCGCGGCCGGGGCCGCGGTCGGGGTCGGGCGCGCTGGCTGCGGCTCGTTCGGTCGGTCGAAGCCGGCCGGCCGCCTCACCGCCGCCTCATCCGCGTACTTTTTCGAGCGAGGCGAGCAGCTGGGGCACGATGCGGTTCACATCGCCGCAGCCGAGGGTCACGACGAAGTCTCCGTCGCGGGCGATGCTGGCAAGGTAGTCGGCGGCATCCTGCCAATCGGGCACGTAGGCGACGTGGGACGGGTCGCGGAATCGTTCGGAGACGAGCGCACCGGTGACCCCGGGCTCCGGGTCTTCGCGGGCGCCGTAGATGCCGAGCACGATGGTCTGGTCGGCGAAACTTTCGAGGGTCTCGGCGAATTCCCGCGCGAACAGACGGGTGCGGCTGTACAGGTGCGGTTGGTGCACCGCGATGATGCGTCCCTCACCGACCACGGTGCGGGCGGCGGCGAGGGCTGCGGCCACCTCGGTCGGGTGGTGGGCGTAGTCGTCGTAGACGCTGACACCGCCGACCGTTCCGTGCAGCTCGAACCGGCGCTGGGTACCGCCGAACCCGACGATGGCATCGAGGCTGGCCGCCGGGTCGAAGCCGAGGCCGACCAGCACGGCGAAGGCGCCGGCCGCGTTGATGGCGTTGTGCTTGCCGGGGATTCGCAGGGTCGCGTTGTAATCCTGACCACGCCAGGAGACGCTGAAGCTGACCGGACCCGTCGTGGTGATGGAGTGCACGCGCACGGTGGAATCCGGGTGCTCGCCGAACGTCATGACGCGGGCGGCGGCATCCGCTGCGCTCAGGCCCGCAGTGATGGCCCCGGTGACCCGGACCGCGCCGACGTCGTCGGAGGAGATCACGACGAGCTCCGTTGCGTTGCGGCTGAATTCGACGAAGGCGGCCTCGAAGGCTTCGAGGGAGCCGTAGTGGTCGAGGTGGTCTGGATCGACGTTCGTGACCAGGGCGACGGCCGTGTGGTACAGCAGAAAGGAGCCGTCGGATTCGTCGGCTTCGACCACGAACAGGTCGTCGGTGCCGCTGGCGGAACTGACTCCGAGCGATTCGATCACGCCGCCGTTGACGAAGCTGGGGTCCTGGCCGAGGCCGAGCAGACCGGTGACGATCATGCCCGTGGAGGTGGTCTTGCCGTGCGCGCCGGCCACCGCCACGAGCCGGTGCGCTCGAATGAGCCAGGCGAGGGCTTGCGCCCGGTGCAGCACCGGAAGGCCGCGTTCATTGGCGAGCACGTACTCGGGGTTGTCCTGCCAGAGCGCTCCGGTGACCACGAGGGTGTCGGCGTCACCGACGTTGGACGCATCGTGCCCGATGAACACGGTCGCACCGAGATCACGCAGCGCCGTGACGTTGGGCGAGTCCTTCGCGTCTGAGCCGGTGACCGTGTAGCCCTGGTCCAGAAACAGACGAGCAATACCGCTCATGCCCGATCCCCCGATGCCCACGAAGTGCACACGTCCGAGCTGGTCGGGAATGGTCAGAGTGAGGTCTGGTGCGATCACGGTTGTGCTCTTTCTCGATAGCAGTTAGAAGCAAGTAAAACGGATGCTGCGGGAACTACGTTACGCGTGCGAACGCCCGACGGGCACGAGCGCGCCATGCACCAGGTCGAGCATGCGGGCCGTTCCATCGCGCGCGCCAACGGATGCCGCCCCCCGCGCCATCACGCCCAGCCGCGCCCGGTCACCCAACAAGGTCACCAACTCACCCTGAACGAAGGCCGGCACGAAGTCCGCATCAGCGATCACCACGCCCCCTCCCGCTGCCAGCACGGGCGCGGCGTTGAAACGCTGTTCACCATTGCCGACCGGATACGGCACGTAGACCGCCGGAATACCGAGCGCACACAGTTCGCTCACCGTGGCAGCGCCCGCGCGCGTCACGGCGAAATCGGCGGCGGCGAGGGCGAGATCCATGCGGTCGCAGTACGCCAGCAGGTGGTAATCCGGCAGCTCGGGGTCGGCGACCTCGGCTTTCGACCCGGTGATGTGCAGCACCTGCCAGCCGGCGGCCACAATCTCCCGCGCCGAGGCGACCATTGTGGCGTTGAGTGTGCGAGCACCGAGCGACCCGCCGGTGACGAGCAGCACGGGGCGTTCCGGGTCGAGGCCAAAAAATGCCAGCGCCGCGGGCCGCGCCGCCACCCGGTCGAGTTCTTCGATTTCGGGCCGCAGCGGCATGCCCACGAACCGGGCGTGCCGAATTGGCGTGCCGCTGAAGGCGACTCCGACGTGCCGGGTGAAGCGAGCGCCGAGTTTGTTGGCCAGCCCGGGCCTGGCGTTGGCCTCGTGAATGACGATCGGCACCTCGGCACGGCGGGCGGCGAGGTAGGCCGGTGTGGACACGTACCCGCCAAACCCGACGACGACATCGACGTGCCTTGAACGGATGACGTCTCTCACCAGTCGCACGGCGGCGCTGAAGCGCGGCAGAAAGCGCAGGGCGGCCCGATTCGGACGGCGTGGAAACGGCACCCGGGGAACGGCGATGAGTTCGTAGCCGCGCGCGGGAACCAGGCGAGCCTCGAGGCCCTCGGCGGTTCCAAGAACCAGCACCGTGGCATCCGCTTCAAGAAAACGGATGCGGTCGGCGACGGCGAGCAGGGGGTTGACGTGGCCGGCGGTTCCGCCGCCCGCGAGAAGGTACGTGGTCATGCCCGGTTAGCCTCACTGGAGTCGGTGAAATCGTTCTGGGGTTCGCTCGAGCGGTCACCGCGCGCAAAGGAGAGCACGATGCCGATCGCGACCAGGGTGGTGAGCAGAGCGGTGCCACCGGCCGAGATCAGCGGAAGCGGTACGCCCAACACGGGGAACACTCCGAGCACCACGCCGATGTTGACGAAAGCCTGTCCGATGATCCAGACCATGGCGGCGGCCGTGGAGACCTTGGCCTGCACGGTCGTGGCGGTGCGCATGACGCGCAGAAAGGCGAAGGCCAGCAGAATGAACATGCCGAGCACGACTATGCAGCCGATCAGGCCGAGCTCTTCGCCGATGATGGCGAAGATGTAGTCGTTGTCGGCGGCTGGCAGCCAGGACCATTTGGCCTTGGAGTTGCCGAGGCCGACGCCGAAGACGCCGCCGTTGGCCAGCGCCCAGGTGCCGTGCAGCGGTTGCCAGCAGCTCGAGGAGATCTCACCGCTCAGCTCGGTGCAGCCCTCGTTGAGAAAGCTCATGATGCGGGTCAGACGGTTGGGGCTGGCGATGGCCAGAACGATAGCGCCACCCACTCCCACCAGCAGGGGCACGGCGAGCAGGCGCAATTTGACGCCGGCGAAGAACAGAGCGCCGAACAGAATGCCGGCCATGATCATGGTGGTTCCGAGGTCGCCGCCGATCATGACGAGCAAAGCGGCGCCGCCACCCACCCCGAACACCGGAATGAACACGTGCTTCCAGTCGTCGAGCTGGTGCTGTTTCTTCGACAGGATCACACCGAGCCAGATGACCAGGGCTACTTTGATGCCCTCGGACGGCTGGAACTGAATGCCGAAGATGTTCAGCCAGTTGGTGTTACCGCCGGTACCGCGGCCGAGCCCGGTAGCCACCACCAGAAACTGAAAGAAGCAGGTGATGAGCATCGCCGGCCAGGCCACGCGCCGCCAGAACGCGAGCGGCAGTCGGCTGACCACGAGCATGAGCGGAATACCGATCAGCGCGAACATGCCCTGACGCAGCAGTCCGCCGAAGAAGCCCATGTCGGCCAAAAACGAGTCCACCGACGACGACGACAGCACCATGACGAGGCCGAAGATCACCAGGAACAGGGTGGTGCCGAGTAGCAGAAAGTAGTTGCCGCCCTCGGACTTGAACACCCGCCCGAGGTTGATCCGCACCTGTGGTCCGCCCGGGCCGTCCGATGCCGCCGGTTTTTCGGGTGCCCCGGGCGGGCGCCCCGCAGCGGCACGGGAACCGGAGGCCGGCCGTGATCCGGGCGTGGATCGTGAACCGGCAGCAGGTCGTGAGTCGGAGGCCGACGCCTGCGCCTGCGTGGTCGGCCGGGTGCGGGAGGAGGGGTTACGCGGCACCTGTACCATCCGCGTCACCTACCCAAAAAGTCGTGTACTGCCTGATTGAAAAGTCGCCCGCGTTCGACATAGCTCTCGAATTGGTCCATCGATGCGGCGGCCGGTGCCAGCAGCACCGTGTCACCGGCCCGAGCGAGTTCGGCGGCCAGCCGCACAGCCCGCGTCATGACTAGTTCAGTGTCATCCGGGTCGATCTCATACACGGTCAGGTCGGGGGCGTGTCGCGCGAATGCCTGGCGTAATGCCAGGCGGTCCACGCCGATGATGATCGCGCCGCGCAACCGGCCGACGTGCTTCTGCACGAGCTGGTCGATATCCACGCCCTTGAGCAGCCCGCCGACCAGCCAGACCACCGACTCGTACGCGGCCAGGGAGGCGTCGGCGGCGTGCGGGTTGGTGGCCTTGGAATCGTCGACCCACTCGACGCCGTCGCCGATGGCGACCGTTTCGATGCGGTGGGCGTCGAGGTGGAAGGTTTCCAGCGCCGTGTGAATGGTGGCCGGCAGGGCTCCGTACGAGCGCGCGAGGGCGCTCGCGGCAAGCACATCCATGATCACGTGCGGCGCACCGAGTCCGGCCGCGACCAGGTGCGGCACGGTGGTCAATTCCAGGGCGCGTTCGAACCGGTCCTCGAGAAAAGCGCGGTCGCAGACGATGCCGTCGACGATGCCCAATTCGCTCGGTCCGGGCACGCCGAGGCCGATACCGATGGCCCGGGCGCCGTCCTGCACGTCGGCGTCCTGCACCATCGCGAGGGTCGCGGCATCCGCTGTGTTGTAGACGCAGGCGACAGCCGTGTTCGAATAGACCTTGGCCTTGGCAGCTCGATAGGCCTCGGCCGACCCGTGCCAGTCCAGGTGGTCGTTGGCAACGTTCAGGCAGAGGCTTGCCCAGGGCCGCAGGGCGCCCGGACCGCTCAACGGCAGGTGGTGCAGCTGGTAGCTGGAGAGCTCAACGACGAGCACGTCCCAGCCGGCGGGATCGCGGATGGCGTCGAGCACGGGCACACCAATATTGCCGCAGGGGGCGACACGGCTGCCGTGGGCGGCGAGCATGCTGGCGGTGAGCTGCACGGTGGTGGTCTTGCCGTTGGTGCCGGTGACGAGCAACCACTCGGCAGGCGAGCCGACCTTGTCGCGCAGCCGCCAGGCCAGTTCGATGTCGCCCCAAACCGGCACGCCGTTCTCGTGCGCCCAGACCAGCAGTGGGTGGTCGGGGTGGAAGCCGGGCGAGACGATGATCACGTGCGGATGTTGCGCCGCGAGTTCCGCGGGCACCTCGCGCAGGTCAGCCTGCACGAACGGCACGCCGAGCACCGTGAGCAGGTCGAATCGTTCGTCGGGGCCGGGCGACGCGAGCACGAGCACGTCGGCGCCGAGTTCGGCGAGGGTGTCGGCGGCGGCGAAACCGGTCACTCCGAGGCCGAGCACGGCGACGCGCAGGCCCTTCCAGTCGGCGTGCCAGCTGGTGAGTGTGTTCAGGCGATCAGCGTCGCTCATTAGCGAGACAGCCACTCGAGGTAGAACGACCCGACGCCGGCGGCGACGAGCAGGCCGCCGATGATCCAGAACCGCACGACCACCGTGACTTCGGCCCAGCCCTTGAGTTCAAAATGGTGATGGATCGGGCTCATCAAAAAGATGCGTTTACCGTGGGTGATTTTGAAGTACGCACGCTGCACGATCACGGATCCGGCTTCCATCACGAAGAGGCCGCCGATGAGCACGAGGAGCAGTTCGGTACGGCTGAGAATAGCGAGGGCGGCCAGCGCGCCACCGAGGGCGAGCGACCCGGTGTCGCCGAGGAAGATCTTGGCCGGTGAGGTGTTCCACCAGAGGAACCCGATCAGCCCGCCGACGATGGTCGCCGAGACGATGGCGAGGTCGAAGGAGTCGGGGCCGAGGTAACACTTGAACTGGTCTGAGGCATCCGCTCCCCCAAAACAGCTCTGGTTGGACTGCCAGAACCCGATCACGACGAAGGAACCGATGGCGAAAATGGAGGCCCCGGTGGCGAGGCCGTCGAGGCCGTCGGCTACGTTGACCCCGTTCGAGGTCGCGGCGACGATCAGGCAGATCCAGAGCAGGAACACGGCGATACCGATGAAGGTGCCGAGTTTCATGAAGTCCAGCGGCAGGTCGCGAATGAACGAGATGCTGGTCGAGGCAGGCGTCTGGCCGTTACGGTCGACGAACTGCAGCGACAGCACACCGAAGGCGCCGGCCACGATGACCTGCCCGAGTACCTTCGACCAGCCGCCGAGGCCGAGGCTGCGCTGGTTGCGGGTCTTCAGAAAGTCATCGAGAAAACCGACCAGGCCGAGGCCCACCATCATGAACAGAACGAGCAGCGGCGACGGGGTGAACGGTCGTTGTTCGATCAGCATGGCTGTGAAATAGCTGATCAGCACGCCCAGAATAATGATGATGCCACCCATGGTGGCGGTGCCGCGTTTGGCGTGGTGACTCTTGGGGCCGTCGTCGCGAATGAACTGACCCCAGCCGAACTTCTTGAACAAACGAATGAACAGCGGGGTCAGAAACAGAGTGAACGCGAGCGAAAACGCTCCGGACAGCAGAAGGACTCTCACGAGAACAAGTCTCCCAGTCGATCGCCGAGGAATCGCAGACCCGCGGAGTTGGATGACTTCACGAGCACGGTGTCCCCCGGATTCACGCTGGTGCGCACGAGTTCGAAGGCTTCGTCCGGCGTGTCGACATACGCCGATTCGCCGTCCCAGGACCCCTCGTTGATGGTACTGATGTGCATACGGCGGGCGGCGGGGCCGACCACGATTATCTGGGAGATGTTCAGGCGCACGGCGAGCAGTCCGATGCGATCGTGCTCTTCACCGGCTAGTTCACCGAGTTCGGCCATCTCGCCGAGCACCGCGATGGTGCGCCGTCCTGGAGTGCCGATCTGGGCGAGCGTCTTGAGCGCTGCGCTCATCGAGTCGGGGCTCGCGTTGTAAGCGTCGTTGATGACGGTGACGTCATCCTTGCCGCCGAGCACCTCCATGCGCCACCGTTCGGCCCGGGTGGTTGCCTCGAGAGCGGCGACGATATCACCGAGTGATACCCCGAGCACCTCCGCAGCGGCGGCCGCGGCGAGGGCGTTCATCACGTGGTGCTCCCCGAGCACCGGGAAGGTGACCGGTGCGCTCTGCCCGCTCGCCAGGTGCAGGGTGAAAGTGGTTCCGGTGCGGCCGGAGTGCAGGTCGCTCGCCCGCACATCAACCTGACCATATTCGCCGAAGCGAACGACACGGGCCGGGGTCATCGCCTGCATCTGCGCGACGCGCGGATCGTCGGCATTCAGCACCGCAACATCCGTGGAAAGAAGGTGGGTGACCATTTCGGATTTGGCGCGCACGGTGGCGTCGAGGTCGCCGAACTCGCCGGCGTGGGCGAGACCGATGGTGAGCACGATGCCGACGTCGGGGCGGGCCAGACACACGAGGCGCGCGATGGCGCCCTCGCTGCTGGCACCCATCTCGATCACCAGGAAACGCGTGCCCGAGGTCACCTCGAGCATGGTCATCGGCGCGCCGACCTGGTTGTTGAAGGAGCCGCGCGGGGCGACGGTCGGGCCCACCCGCTCGAGCATGCTGCGGAGCAGGTTCTTGGTCGTGGTCTTGCCGTTGGAACCGGTGACCGCCACGATCTTGAGCGCTCCGTCAGCGCGCACGCGGGCGACGACCGTGGAGGCGAGGGCGCCGAGTGCGGCGACGACGTCGGCGACGACGATCTGGCTGACCGGCAGGTCGAGCAGGCGTTCCACGATGAGCAGCGCGGCGCCCTGCGCGGCGGCGACGGGCGCGAACACGTGCCCGTCGGTGACGGCGCCGGGCTTGGCGACGAAGATCGAGCCGGGTTCGATCAGGCGGGAGTCGGTCTGCACCGATCCGTCGATCAGGTCAGCGGCGGTGGCCGCGCCGGTCAGGTGCAGCGCACCGTCGACGGCGTGGCTGATCTCGGCCAGGGAGAGGGCGATCATTTACAGCCACCCAGCGTCGCGGAGCGCCTGGCGGGAGTCGTCCCTGGCCGAATACGGCAGTTTCACGCCTTGTACCTCGTGGTAGTCCTCGTGGCCTGGGCCGGCGTACAGAATGGTGTCTCCTTCGTGTGCGAGTGACAACGCCGTACGGAATGCCGTACGGGGGTTGGCCACCTCGTAGAACTCGCCGTCTGGCACGGCGTCGCGCGCTGCTTTCAGCAGTACGGCGCGGATGCTCGCGGCGTCTTCAAATCGCGGGTGAAAGTCGGTCACGACCACGATATCGCTGCCCTGGGCTGCAATTCGGCCCATATCGGCGCGTTTCGTGGTGTCGCGGTCACCGTCGGCGCCGAACAGCATGATCAGCTTGCCCGGCGTGAACTTGCGCAGGGCCGCGAGGGTGTTCAGGAACGCATCGGGGCTGTGTCCGTAGTCGATGTAGACGAGCGGGCCCAGGTCGCCGGAGATGCGCTCGGCGCGCCCGGGGATGAACGCGACGATGCCGCCGTCGCGGTTCAGCGTGTGCTGGATCGCGTCGAGGTCGAATCCGCTCTCGACCAGCATGACGATGGCCAGGGCGGCGTTGGCGGCCATGTACCAGCCGAGCAGCGGCACCCGGGTGTGCAGGCGGCGACCGTCGGGACCGTCGAGTACGAAGTCGGTGTGGGACGCGGTTTCACCGACCACGGTCATGCGCCAGTCGGCGTCTACATCGGCCCGGTTGGTGATGGTCGTCACCGGAATGCGGCATTCGTCGGCGACGCGGCGGCCCCAGTCGGTGTCGACGGTGATCACGCCGCGGTGCGAGCGGTCGGGTTGGAATAGCTCGAGCTTGGCCTGGAAGTAGTCGTCCATCGCGGCGTAGTCGTCGAGGTGGTCGTGGCTGAGGTTGGTGAATGCGGCGATATCGAAGACGAGGCCGTCGACCCGGTAGCGGCTGAGGGCCTGCGCCGAGACTTCAATGCCGACGGCGCGCACTTCGGCCTCGTTCATGCGGGCCAGCAGGGCGTGCAGTTCGCTGGCTTCGGGCGTGGTCAGCGAACTCGTGACGGCGAGGTCGCCGATACGGCGTTCGGCGGTGGAGGTGAGTCCGGAGACGACGCCGAGTTGGTTCAGGATGCCGAATAGCAGGTAGACGACGCTGGTCTTGCCGTTGGTGCCGGTGACGGCGAACAGGGTCGCGGGGTTGTCGTCGGTGCGGTAGATCCAGGCGGCGACGGCGCCGAGCGCGGCGCGGGCATCCGGTGTCAGCAAAACCGGCAGGCCGCTCGCCGCAGCGAGCAGCGCTCCGGCCTCGTCGGTCAAAATAGCCACAGCCCCGGCTTCAGCGGCCGCCGCGGCGAAGGTGGCACCGTGCTGGTGTGCCCCGGCAACGCCGACGTAGAGGTCGCCCGGTTGCACCGTGCGCGAGCTCAGGCTCACTCCGGTGACTTCGAGACCGTCGATGTCTCCACGTACTTCCAGATCAAATTCGGCAACCAATCCCGACAAGGACCGCGGAACGGGGTGCTCGGGACGGAGAGCCGACGGCGCCAATTCAGACACGCAGGGCTCGCTTTCTTACCAGGTGGAAGGGAGGTCAGGCGCAGTCGCGCCCGAGGGAACCGCCCGGTACTTTTTCAACACCTGGCTCATGATCTCCTGGAAAACCGGAGCCGGTGCGGCAGACGTATTCAGTTTAACAGGGTCGGCGATGCTGACCGAGACGACATACTGTGGATCGTCGGCCGGTGCGAAGCCCGACACCGACACCAGATACCCGTTGGAGTACCCGCCCTTGCCGTCCGGCATCTGCGCTGTTCCGGTCTTGGCGGCCACGCGGTAGCCCGGAATATTCCACGTACTCTGCACCCAGCTCTTCTGGTACACCATCTCGAGCACGTCGCTGGTTTCGTTCGCCGCCGTCTCGGACAGCACCCGGGTTCCGGTGGCATCGGGCACGTTAGTCATGGTGCCATCAGCCTGACGGCAGCCCTCGACCAGCTGTACCGGCATGCGAACACCGTCATTGGCGATGGTCTGGTAGATGCTCGCGACCTGCAGCGCGCTCGTTGTCAGACCCTGTCCGAACATGGTCGCGTAGCTGGTCTGGTTGTCCCACTCGTCGACCGGGTGCAGGATTCCGCCGTCTTCGCGCGGAAAGCCGGTTTCGGTCGGAGTGCCAACGCCGAACGCCTTCATGTAGTCGTAGCGCTGCTGGTCGGTGAGTTTCTCACCGAACTTGGACATGCCGGTATTGCTCGAGTCGATCAGCACGCCGGTGAGGGTCATGTTCTGGTCCGGGTGCGAGTGGCTGTCATTGATGTTCGCGCCGTTGGCCGGCAAATACCGGTAGGGCGCGACGATTCCGGTCTGCAGGGTGGCGACGCCGGAATCGAGAACGGATGCCGCGGTCAGCGCTTTAAAGGTCGAGCCGGGTTCGAAGGATTGGGTGAAGGCCCGGGAGCCGCGGTCTTCGGGGTTCTCGGTGCCGCCGACGTTGTTCGGATCGACCGAAGGGTAATCGGCAACGGCGAGGAGCTTGCCGGTCTTGGCGTCCAGCACGACTGCGGTCGCCCAGGCCGCCCCGGTTTCCTGCGCCCGGGCCGCGAGGGTCTGCTGCACGAACCACTGGAGGTCGGAGTCGATGGTGGTGACGACGTCACCGCCGTCGACGGCGGCGGTGCTCGTGACGCTGCTGCCGGGGATGCGCACGCCGTCGGCACCCTTTTCATAGGTTTCCTTACCGTTGGTCGAGGCCAGGCAGGCGTCCTGCCCGGATTCGAGGCCGGCCTGCGGCACGCCCTCCCCCGAAAGATAGCCGAGCATATTGCCGGCGACGGCGCCGTTCGGGTAGACCCGACTGGGGCTGTTCTCCGAGTAGGTCCAGGGAATGTGCAGGTTTTGCACGGCACGGAGTACGTCGACATCGACTTTCTGAGCGATGTAGGCGAAGTTGGCCTCGGCGTTTGCCTCGAGGGCGGTGGAGATGGTCAGCAGAATGGCGTCGCCGGTCTGGCCGGTGGCGGCACCGATTTCGGCGGCGGCGTCGGCCACAGAGATTTCGACCTTCTTACCGTCGACGGTTCGTTTGAAGGGCGTCGCGTTCACGGGCGACATGGTGATGTTGTACCGCATGACCGTTCCGGCCAGCACGACACCGTTGGTGTCGACGATCTCGCCGCGGGAACCGTAAACGACCTGGCCGACCGAGCGGTTTCCTACTGAGTCTTTGGTGAGCGAATCGGCCTGCACGACCTGGATATCGACCAGGCGCACCAGGAACACGGCGATGACGGCAAACAGCACGAGGATGGTGACAAGGGTGCGGCGACGGCTGGACCGCGAATTGGTCGGGTTGTTTCGGGCACTACTGCTTCGGGTATTGCGCACGCTCATCTGCCCATCATGGTCGAGTCACGGAAACTATCGGGTAGTGGGCGCCGCGAGTCCCGCAGGAACTACCGGTGCGCTCGTGATCGCAACAGCACCGGCAGCCGCCGGATCCGCCGGAAGCTGTGACAGCAGGGTGCTGCCGTTCAGCAGGGCGTTGGGAACAAGGCTGGCCGCTCCGGCCTGCGAGCCCGACGCCGAGGCCGGAGCGCCCAAAACAGCGCCGTCAGAGAGGCGCAGGTAGACGGGGTTGGAGTTGCTGACCATGCCGAGGCCCTCAGCGTTGGCGGCGAGGCTCTGCGGGGAGGATACCCGCACGAGGTCTTCGCTCACGCTCGCGGCCGTGCGGCCGAGTTCCGACTGACTCGACTGCAGGCTGGAGATTTCATACGCGCCCTGGGAGATGCCGACGCTCAGCAGCAGCTGGGCGACCATGATGGCAGCCATGCCTGCTACCGCGGTGAGGGCGTAGAAGATGCGCGGCCGGGCACGGCGGCTCGGCGTCGGCGAGACCAGTCGAAACCCACGCCGTGCCGGTGCGCTGGTCTCAAACGGTTCAGGTTCGAAGGAAAAGGCGACGCGTGCCAGGTTGTCGCTCATGCGGCGGCCCTTCTCAGTCGAACAGCAGCGCGCAGCCGAACCGGCGTCGCGCGGGGGTTGAGTGCTTTTTCTTCGTCGGAGGCCAGTTCGGCACCGCGAAGCAGGAGGGTAAACAGCGGCTTGTGTTCGGGCAGTTCCACCGGAAGCCCGGCCGGAGCGGTGGAGCCGGATGCCGCGGCGAGTGCCCGCTTGACGATGCGGTCTTCGAGTGACTGGTAGGCCATGACGACGATGCGGCCACCGACCTGCACGCGGTCTAGCGCAGCCGGAATGGCCCGTTCGAGCACGGCCAGTTCCTGATTGACCTCGATGCGCAGCGCCTGGAACACGCGCTTGGCCGGGTGGCCGAGACGCTGGATGGCGACCGGGGTGGCCTTGGTGATCACGTCGACCAGTTGCGCGGACCGCACGAACGGTGTCGTTTCGCGGGCTTCGACGATGGCCTTGGCATACCGGGCCGAGAGTTTCTCTTCGCCGTAGTCCTGGAAAATGCGCTTGAGATCGCGTTCGCTGTAGTCGGCGAGGATGCTCTCGGCGGTGAGGCCGGCTGTGCCGTCCATGCGCATGTCGAGCGGGGCATCCTTGGAGTAGGAGAAACCGCGTTCGACGCGGTCGATCTGCAGGCTGGAGACGCCGAGGTCGAAGAGGACGCCGGCGACCTCGGTGATACCGAGTCCGTCGAGCGCGTCGCCGATACCGTCGTAGACGGTGTGTACGAGGTGCACCCGGCCTGCGAATCCCTTGAGGCGCTCTTCGGCAATAGCGAGGGCCTCGGTGTCGCGGTCGAGGCCGACCAGGGTTAGTTCCGGAAAGCGCGACAGGATCGCTTCGGCGTGGCCGCCCATGCCGAGTGTGGCGTCGACGAGCACGGCGCCGGGCTTCGTGAGTGCCGGAGCGAGCAGCTCGACGCAGCGTTCGAGCAGTACCGGGGTGTGGATTTCATTGCTGGGGATTTCGTTACTGGCCATAATGCCGGGCTAGTCCGTGAGGTCTGATTCCCCTCCATTTCGTCCTGGCACCGGGGAAGTGTGTCAGGGCAAAACGGCTGGGAGTCAGGCGCCAGGGGCTAGAAAAGTCCCGGAATCACCTCCTCCGTCGTGTTGGCGTACGAGGTTTCCTGCTCGGCGAGGTAGGTGGCCCACGCTTCGCTGTCCCAAATCTCGACTCGGCTGCCAGCACCGATGACGGTCAGTTCTCGGTCAAGCCCCGCATAGCTGCGGAGGTTGCCGGGGATGGTGACGCGGTTTTGTTTGTCGGGTGTTTCCGAACTTGCGCCCGACAGGAACACCCGGAGGTAGTCGCGAGCCTGCTTGCTCGTGACCGGCGCCTGGCGGATCTTGTCGTGCAGGGTTTCGAATTCGCGGGTGCTGAACACGTAGATGCAGTGTTCCTGCCCCCGCGTCATCACCACACCGGTAGAGAGCTCTTCCCGAAACTTCGCGGGAAGAATAATGCGACCTTTTTCGTCGAGCCGGGGGGCGTAGGTACCAAGGAACACGCTCACCCCTTTCTTCCGGCCAGATTCAGGTATGGCTCCACTTTACTCCACCTTCAACCACCAACCTAGGTTTTTACGCCAATTTTCAGAATTAATCACTAAATTTGCCCGAAATCACTGCGGACTGACAGTGGAGGGAAATGGAGCGACAGTTCTAAGAACGGATGCTTTCGACCCACTTTTGGGCACAAAAAAAGGGCCGATCAGATGATCGGCCCTACAGCGCAGCGATTTATTGAGTTATAGGTGCCCGGTGGAGGGTGGAGGTTAGCGCGAGTAGCCGCTACTGACCATCCTGGCGACGGTCCCACCGGTCGTTCAATCGTTCCATGAAACCCTGGTTGGACTTGGCCTGCGCCGGACGGCGACCGGGTGACGATGGTCCGGGCATCGAACGAATGGCCTTGCCGGGCGTCACGGCGATAAGCACACCGCCGAACATGACGATGAAACCGAGAATGCCGAGCCACAACTGCGCAATGGCTACACCCGCGATGAGAGCGACAATGCCGGCGACGGCGAGCAGTACGCCGATCGCGATGGAACGATAGTTCGGGCGAAGCCTGGACACTCCAACGCTGGCGACAAAGTCGGCATCGTTGTGATAAAGGCTGCGCTCCATCTCTTCAAGGAGTCGCTGCTCCTGTTCCGAAAGCGGCATCTCATTCCCTCCAGTTACGGGATCGAGCGGTTGGGTAGACAAATCCGAACCGACCAGACTCGAATGACCCGGTTCGAATTACCTCATTCTAGCCCCGCCAGGATGGCTAGGCTATACGGGTGCCTGAAAGCAAACGCCTGGTCGACTTGGTTCAATCTCGCATCGACGAGTACCTCATGTCCCGCGAACCAATTGTGACCCTGATCAGCTCCGATTTGACTCCTCTAATCGACTACTCACGGCAGTTTCTCAGCGGTGGAAAGCGGTTTCGAGCCCAGTTTTGCTACTGGGGTGCGCGGAGCGTTCTGCCGCAGGATTCCGGCCCCGAATCGGGCCAGCCAACGGCCGGTCAGCCGTCAGTCAGTGCGGACGACGAGGCCGCGGCATCCGCTGCCCCGGCACCCGCCGCAGGCGGCCTGGCCGCGGTGGTTTCGGCCGCCAGCGCGCTGGAGATTTTTCACGCCGCAGCGCTCGTGCACGACGACATCATCGACAACTCAGACACCCGTCGCGGAGCTCCGAGCGCCCACAAGCTGTTCGAAAGTTTGCACGAGCGAGAGGGTTGGGCTGGCGACTCCGCCTCGTATGGTCGGGCGTCGGCGATTCTGCTCGGCGATCTACTTCTGGGCTGGAGCGATGAGCTGCTCGACGAGGGGCTGGACGAGCTGGCCGATCGGGCTTCGGCACGGCGCGCCAGGCTCGAATTCAACTTCATGCGCACTGAGGTCACGGCCGGGCAATACCTGGACATTCTCGAGGAGCGCGCTTGGCTGGCCCAGCCGGAAGCCGAGTTGCTCGATCGGGCACTGCGCGTGATCGTCTACAAGTCAGCCAAGTACAGCGTTCAGGCCCCGCTGGTGATCGGAGCGGCTCTGGCCGGAGCCTCGGCCACCCAACTGAACTCGCTGCGTGCCTTCGGCCTGCCGCTCGGTATGGCCTACCAGCTGCGCGACGACCTGCTCGGCGTGTTCGGCGACGCCGCCGTGACCGGCAAGCCGAGTGGCGACGACCTCACCGAGGGCAAGCGCACGGTGTTGATCGCGCTGGCGCGGGAACGTCTGAGCGACGCCGACCGCGCATCGCTCGACGCCCAGCTCGGCAACCCCACGCTCAATACCGCCCAGATTCGCGCCTTGCAGCAACTCATCAGCGCCAGCGGTGCCGTCGACCGGGTCGAGGCGCTCATCGAAGCTCAGGTGGCTGAGGCTCTCGCGGCGCTCGAGACCGCGCCGATCAGCGCCGGGGCCAGGCAGAAGCTGCTGGACCTGACCGATCGGGTGACGCGCCGGGCGTTCTGAGGGGCGGTTCGGCCGGCGCCCCGGCCGGTCCGGGCGAGTGCCCGGTTAGGCGAGTGCCTGGGCGACGCGACGCACCTCGGCCTTGCGACCGGCCCGAAGGGCTTCGATCGGGGGCACGCCCAGGCTGTCGTCGACCTCGAGCAGCCAGGTCATGGCCTGCATGTCGGTGAAGCCGTCGTCGGCCAGCACGAACAGCGTGCCGCGAAGTTCGGGAACGGGAGCGCCGTCACGCAGGAACAGGGAAGGAACCGACACAACGTTGTCCCGCCGGATGGCCAGCAGGTACTTGTCGTCGATCAGGTGCCGCACGCGGCTCTGGCTCATTCCGAGCAGGTTGACTAGGGCAGGAATAGTAAGCCACTCGGGCTCTGAAGACACATCACTCACTCTTTTAGCTTCCCATGATTTGGGTCCGAGGCAAAACCTTCGGGCACTTTTTCCTCGCGAACCGGCCATTTCATGTCGCCCATTCAATTGACTCCCCCTCAGAATTGTGAAAACCTCGCAGTGGGGATTGCTGCATTCGAGACGATGCTGTACGAACTTGCTGTACGGATAGCGCGCGTGCGCACAATGAACGGAGCACCATGTCGACCAAGGTGAAAACGAATACGACGGATGCCGCGGCGTCCGCCGCACGAAACGCGACCGTTCCCGAGACGGTTGGCGTGGCCTTCTCGAGCAGTGACGCTGCTGCGAAGCGGCGGGCGAAGAAGCCCGGTGACTCGCATTCCCGCTCGGCATTGCTGACCGTGCCGATCGTGCTGGTCAGCACGCTCGCGATCAGCCTCAACCTGGCGGCGCCGGCCCAGGCTCAGGCCCTGGCTAAGAAGCCGCTCAAGTCAAAGCTCGCCGAGGCCACTCCCGTTCTATCGGTGACCGCAGTGGCAGCCGCCGTTCAGGTTGCGCCCGCCCAGTATTCGGTCGTTGACGGTGACACGGTGAGCGGAATTGCCGCCCGGTTCGGCCTGTCGACGGCGGCCGTGCTGGCGCAGAATGGTCTCGATTCCCGGGCCCTGATCTTTCCGGGCCAGGTTTTGACCCTGACCCAGGCGGCGGCGCCGGCCGCCGTCGTGGCCGCGCCGGCGGCATCCGCTGCCAGCTACTCGGTGCAGAGCGGCGACACCATCAGCGGTATCGCCGCCGCGCACGGGCTGAAGACCGCTGACGTTCTGGGTGCCAACGGCTTGACCGGGGCCAGCGTCATCTACCTGGGCCAGGTCATTGTGCTCGCCGCAGCACCAGTGTTGGAACCGGCCGCCTACGTCGAGCCGGTCGCAGAGATTGCCGCAGCAACGACTCACACCATCGCGTCGGGCGAGACCATCACCACCGTGGCCAACGCGGCCGGGGTGAGCGTGCAGGCTGTGCTCGACGCCAATGGCCTCGGCTGGTCAAGCATCATCTATCCCGGACAGGTTTTGACCCTGCCGATCACGGTGGCGCCGGCATCCGTGGCGGTCACTTTCCCGGTGGCGACGTCGGGGGTGGTCACGCCCATGTCGGAGCAGATGCGACAGAACGCGCAGACGATTGTTTCGGTTGGGCGGGGCGCCGGCGTGAGCAATGCCGGTCTCGTCGTGGCGCTGGCTGCGGCCGCCCAGGAATCCGGGCTGCGCAACGTGGACTACGGCGACCGGGACTCCCTCGGTCTGTTCCAGCAGCGGCCGAGTGCCGGCTGGGGTACCCCGGAACAAGTCATGGACCCGGTGCGGGCCAGCCTCGCCTTCTTCGGCGGCGCGAGCAACCCGAACCCGAACGTGACCCGCGGTCTGCTCGACATCGCGGGCTGGGAATCGATGACCGTGACCCAGGCGGCGCAGGCCGTGCAGATCTCGGCCTACCCCGACTATTACGCCAAGTGGGAGGCGTCAGCGCAGGCCTGGCTCAGCCAGCTCGGCTAGCCGGGCGGTCGGTCCCGACCCGCATGCCGCGCCCCTGCGCGCCGTGCAGTGGTGCCGTCGCCGAATTCCGTAGAATCAAGGAGTGAGCGTTCCCTCGACCGACCCGATGATTGGCCGTCTTATTGACGGCCGGTATCAAGTGCGCTCGCGAATTGCACGCGGGGGCATGGCCACGGTGTACCTCGCCACCGATCTGCGCCTCGAGCGCCGGGTCGCGATCAAGATCATGCACGGCCATCTCGCCGATGACAGCGCCTTCAAGATTCGGTTCATCCAGGAGGCGCGCTCGGCTGCTCGCCTGGCCCACCCTAACGTTGTGAACGTCTTCGACCAGGGCCAGGACGCCGACATGGCCTACCTCGTCATGGAATATCTGCCCGGCATCACCCTGCGCGACCTGCTCAAGGATTATGGCCGGCTCACCCCGGAGCAGACCCTCGACATTCTCGAAGCCGTGCTCAGCGGCCTGGCCGCCGCGCACAAGGCCGGCATCGTGCACCGCGACGTCAAACCCGAGAACGTGCTGCTGGCTGACGACGGCCGTATCAAGATCAGCGACTTCGGGCTGGCGCGCGCGGTCAACAACAACACCGCGACCGGCCAGGCCCTGCTCGGTACCATCGCCTACCTCTCCCCCGAACTCGTCACCCGGGGCATCGCCGACGCCCGCAGCGACATCTATGCGCTCGGCATCATGACCTTCGAGATGCTCACCGGCGAGCAGCCTTATGTGGGCGAAGCTCCGATGCAGATCGCCTACCAGCACGCCAACGACACAGTTCCGATGCCGAGCAGTAAGGTCGCCTCGGTTCCGCACGAGCTCGACGAGCTCGTACTCTGGGCTACCGCGCGCGATCCGGAGGACCGTCCCCGTGACGCCAGGGTCATGCTCGACCAGCTGCACGATGTGAGCGCGCTCGTGCGCGGCGGTACCCAGGAACTGGCCCTGCAGTCGACTATGGTGCTGCCCGCCAGCCTGCGCACCGGGGCGAACGCGGTAGCGGATGCCGAAACCCAGGTGCTCGGCGCCAAGCTCGCTCCCACAAAACCTCCCGCCGCGACCCTGCTCGGCCTTCACCCGGCCGGCACCGGCCCGGTCGGTCCGCCGGACAGCGGCGACCTGCTCAACAAGAAGGCCGACAAGCGCAAGCGTCGCGGCTTCTGGCTGTTCGCCCTGGTGATTCTTCTCGCCGCCGCGCTCGGCGGAACGGGCTGGTATTTCGGCTCCGGCCCGGGCTCTGACGTGTCCGTGCCCGACTTCGCCTCGGGCTCCCCCGAGGCTGCGTCCGCGCAGCTGACCGAGCTCGGCCTCAAACCCGAGCTGGCGGGTGCTTTCAGCGCCACCATCGCCGAAGGGCTCGTCATCGGCACCGATCCGGATGCCGGCAGCCGCGTCCCCAAGGACAGCACCGTCACGGTCATCGTCTCCCAGGGGCTGCAGCCCATCACGCTGCCCGCGCTGGCGGGTTTGACACAGGAGGCGGCATCCGCTGCGATTACGGATCTGAAAGCCGTCGTCGGCGCTGTGGACCCGGTCTTCAATGGTGACGTGGCGGAGGGTTCGGTCATCTCGGCGAGCAAGGAATCTGACGGCGCCGATGTCTCGGCCGGCGGTGAATACTTTGAAGGCCTGACCGTGAACCTGGTCGTGTCGCTCGGCGCCATTCCGAACGTCGACGGCAAGACGGTTGCCGAGGCCACCGACATCCTGGTCGGCAAAAACCTGCTCGTGGTGTCGGGAGAGCAGACCTACAACGACACGGTCGCTGAGGGTGACGTGGTCACGTCGCAGGTGCCGGAGGGGACCCTACGTGAGGGTGCCACGATCACCCTGGTGATTTCGAAGGGTCCGGAGCCGGTCATTGTGCCCAATGTCGTGGGGATGTCCTGGGCGGATGGCAAGGCTGCGCTGACTGCGCTCGGCTTCGAATTGAAGTACAACCTCGCCGCCGACGCCATTGCCGCCATTCTCAAAGTCGCATCGACAGACCCCGCCGCTGGAACGTCTGTGCCGAAGAACAGCATAATCACGGTCAATCCGACGAACCCGTTCGGTTAGTCCGGCCCGTCTGAAACCTCTATTTCGCCCGGGCCAGTCCGGAAGCTGGGCCCATGTTTCGGGGCCGGGCACCGCCGGGGCGATGGGGCGCTGGCTGGACCCGCACCCATCCGACCTGTCGGGGTGCGGAAGATCGCGTGTGCAGCATCCGCTCGCCGACCCGTGAGTGTTGATCACCGAGGTGTGAGTTTCGGCCCGATTTCGGCTGTTGAAACGTTCAAAACTCACACCTCGACGACGCCCCACCTCGAAAACTCACGGCTCGATCAAATCCGTGGCTTCAGAGCGACTTCGGGGAAGCGGCGGAGGCGGGTTGTCTGCGGGGTTGCGAGTTTTGCGGTGTTTCGGCGGTCTTGCGCACGCTGGTTGTTGAGCCTGTCGAAACACGCGCAAGGCCACCGGAACATCGCAATGTTTGAGCGAGGAGCGGATGACCCGCCTCCTTGTGCTGGCCGCCTCATGAACGTTCCGGGCGTCACGACGCAACTCGCCGCATCCGCTCACCGGGCCCACTTTACGTCCCCGGGCCCAGTTTATAAGCTGGGCCCGGGGACGGGGCCTGGGCCCCGTCCAGAGAATGGGGCGGGCGGGGCTAGCGGGCGGCCAGCTCCTCGGCCACCAGGAAGGCCAGTTCCAGGGACTGCATGTGGTTCAGGCGCGGGTCGCAGAGCGACTCGTAGCGGGTCGCCAGGGCGGCCTCGTCGATGTGCTCCGACCCGCCGAGGCACTCGGTGACGTCGTCGCCGGTGAGCTCCACGTGAATTCCGCCCGGGTGTGTGCCGACGGCGCGGTGCGCCTCGAAGAAGCCCTTGACCTCGTCGACGACGTCATCGAACCGACGGGTCTTGTAGCCGGTCGGTGTGGTGACACCGTTGCCGTGCATCGGGTCAGTCACCCACAGCGGTGTCGCCTCGCTCGCCTTGATGGCTTCGAGCAGCGGCGGCAGGGCGTCCCGAATCTTGCCGGAACCCATGCGCGTGATGAAGGTCAGGCGACCGGGTTCGCGGTTCGGGTCGAGCTTGTCGACCAGGCGCAGCATGTCGTCGGCCGAGGTGGCCGGGCCGAGCTTGACACCGATCGGGTTGCGTACCCGCGACAAAAAGTCCACGTGCGCGCCGTCGAGGTCGCGGGTACGCTCCCCGATCCAGATGAAGTGGGCCGAGGTGTTGTACGGCGTTCCGGTGCGGGAGTCGATGCGGGTCATCGGGCGCTCGTAATCCATCAGCAGGCCCTCGTGGCTGGTGTAGAACTCCGTTCGGCGCATCGCCTCGAAGTCGGCGCCGCAGGCGATCATGAATTTGATCGCGCGGTCAATCTCCTTGGCCACCTTCTCGTACTGCTGGTTGGCCGGGTTGGCGGCGAAGCCCTGATTCCAGCTGTGCACTTGACGCAGGTCGGCGAAGCCACCCTGCGTGAACGCACGAATCAGATTGAGGGTCGACGCCGACGTGTGGTAGGCCTTGACGAGCCGGTCCGGGTCGGCCTCGCGCGACTCGGGCGTGAACGGGTAGCCGTTGACGATATCGCCGCGGTACGCCGGCAGCGTCACGTCGCCGCGGGTTTCGAAGTCGCTCGAGCGGGGCTTGGCGAACTGGCCAGCCATGCGCCCCATCTTGATCACCGGCATCGACGCACCGTAGGTGAGCACGACGGCCATCTGCAGCACGGTCTTGACCCGGTTGCGAATCTGATCCGCTGTGGCCCCGCTGAACGTCTCGGCGCAGTCGCCGCCCTGCAGCAGGAAACCCTGCCCGCCGGCCGCCTGAGCGAGCCGGTCGCGCAGGATGTCGACCTCACCGGCGAAGACCAGCGGCGGCTGCGTCGCCAGTTCAGCGGATGCCGCAGCCACCTTGGCCGCGTCGGGCCAGGTCGGCTGCTGCTTGATCGGTAGGGTGCGCCAGTGGTCCAGACCCGTGATGACAGAGGCTTCTGCGGCAACAATGGGCTCGGTGGGGTCTACCACGGGATAGTTCCTGTTTTCTGTACTGGACCGGTGACGCGCACCGAACCGAAATGGATGAGGTGCCGCAGCGCGCAAAGCGCAGACAGCACTTCTGGCAGCCTAGCGCGAAAGGCTGGCCCGCTTCTCTTTGACCGAGGAGGCGTAGACGTCGACGTACTCCTGCGTGCTGAGTCGCTGCAGTTCGTACATGAGCTCGTCGGTGACGCTCCGCAGCACGAACCGGTCGCCCTCCATTCCCTCAAAGCGGGTGAAGTCGAGCGGTGTGCCGATCACAATGCCGATCCGCCGCACCTGCGGAATCCTGGTGCCGGTCGGCATGGCCTTCTCGGTATCAATCATGGCCACCGGAATGACCGTCACGCCCGATTCCAGCACCATGCGGGCTACCCCGGTGCGCCCGCGATACAGGCGGGCGTCCGGGCTGCGAGTGCCCTCCGGATAGATTCCGAGGATGCGACCCTCGCCGAGTACCCGCAGGCCGGTATTGAGCGAATCCTCCGAGGCTTTACCGCCCGACCGGTCGATCGGAAGCTGCCCGGCGGCGGTGAGAAACTGCCGGGTCGCCCAGCCTTTCAGGCCTTTGCCGGTGAAATAGTCGCTCTTGGCCAGAAACGCCACGCGGCGCGGCACGACCAGCGGCAGAAACACCGAGTCGATGAACGACAGGTGATTGCTGGCCAAAATGACCGGCCCGGTCTTGGGAATGTTCTCCAGGCCGATGATCCACGGTCGAAACAGCGAGAGCAGCAGCGGGCCAATGACGATGTTCTTCATGATCCAATAGAACACTCGCACTCCTTCATCCGACTAGAAAAGCTTAGTCCGCCCGCCGCATCGAAGCGGATGCCGCCCCGACGTCCATAGCGCCCGATCAACGCACCGCGTGCAGCCGGGCCAGATCGGCCGCGCCGACCACGCCGGCGTCATTCACCAGCTGGGCGATGGCGAACTCCGCTTCGGGGTGGTAGCCGCGCGCCGGCAGGTAGTCGAGGTAGGCCGCGCGAATCGGTTCGAGCAGCAGGTCGCCGGCGGCCGCCACTCCCCCGCCGAACACGAACACCTGCGGGTCGAGCACGGCGCCGAGGCTCGCGCAGGCCTGTCCGAGGGCACCGCCGAGCTGGCGCAGGGCAGCGAGGGCGCCGCCGTCACCGTCCTGGATCAGACGCCCCACCTCTTTGCCGGTGAGTTTGCCGCGCCGCTCCCTGGCGCCGGCCAGGCCGAGACCGATGCCGCCGGCATCCGCGAATTCGTTGGCGATACGCAGCAGCGCCCGACCGGAGCCATATTGTTCCAGGCAGCCGTGCGCGCCACAGCCGCAGGGCAGCCCGTCGGGAACCACCCGGAGGTGGCCGAGTTCGGCGCCGGCACCGAAGCCGCCGCGGAACAGGGCATTATTCGTCACGATCGCCCCGCCGACGCCGGTGCCGACGGTCAGGGTGACCATGTCGGTGTACGGCCGGCCCGCGCCGAAGCGAAACTCAGCCCAGCCGGCCGCATTGGCATCGTTTTCGATGATGATGGGCAGGTCGAGCCGAGCCTCGAGCTTGTCGCGGAACGGCTCGTTGCGCCAGCTGATGTTCGGCGCGTAGTAGACGGTCGACTGAGCGGCGTCGATGAACCCGGCCGCGGCCACCCCCGCAGCGACGACATCTTCGCCCTCGGACAGAGCCAGAATCATTGCGACGACGGTGTCTTCGATCTCACCCGGGTTGCCGGGCGTGGTCGGCTGCCGGTCAGAGCGGATGATGGTGCCCGCCTCGTCGACCAGCGCCCCGGCAATTTTGGTGCCCCCGATATCGATACCTATGGCGTGCACGGGGCACCTTTCGTTCGGGGCGATCGGGAAGTGGGCTCGCGGCACGGGGCGGCTGCCAGTGACACCCTCTAGAGTGTAGTAAACCAGTTTGCCGCTGGACGAAACACCCGCTCAACGCAGAATTCTTCGGCGTTCGGGCAGTTGGCACGTTCAGCCGGTACCAAAGGAGTTGCCGTGAAACAGTTTGATATGCCCGCCGTCGTTCCCGCCGATCCTGGCGCCAACATTACCGACCTGCTCATGGACCGCCTCAATGCGACTCCCGATCTCGTTCTGTTTTCGCTGCCGCGGGGCGGCCAGTGGCTTCCCGTGACCACTCGGGAGTTCCACGCCCAGGTGGTGGCGCTGGCCAAGGGTTTCGTCGCCGCAGGCATCGAGCCCGGCGACAAGATCGGGCTCATCTGCAGGACCCGCTACGAGTGGACCCTGATCGACTTCGCCGTCTGGTTCGCCGGAGCAATTCTGGTACCGGTCTATGAGACCAGCTCGCCCAGCCAGGTACAGTGGAACCTCAGCGACTCCGGTGCCATGTCGGTCATCGTCGAAACCGCAGACCATTTCGCGCGCTTCGACGAGGTGCACCCGGAGCTGGCCGCCATTGGTTCGGTCTGGCAGATCGACCTGGGCGACCTCGACAAGCTCGTGGCCGGGGGCGTCGAGGTGACGGACGCTGAGATCGAACGCCGCCGCAACCTCGCCGTCGGCGACGACATGGCCACCCTCATCTACACCTCCGGTTCAACCGGCAAGCCCAAGGGCTGCGTGCTCACCCACGCGAACTTCCTCGAGACCAGCCGCAACGCTGCGGTAGCCCTGAAGGAAGTCTTGGTTCACCCCGAAGGTGCCTCGACCCTGCTGTTCATCACGACTGCCCACGTCTTTGCCCGATTCATCTCGGTCTTGTGCGTGCACGCCGGCGTGCGCGTCGGGCACCAAGCTGACACCAAAACGCTCCTGGCCGCGCTCGGCAGCTTTCAGCCGACCTTTCTACTCGCAGTGCCGCGGGTGTTCGAAAAGGTCTACAACTCGGCCCAGCAGAAGGCTGTTGCTGGCGGCAAGGGCAAGATCTTCGATGCTGCGGCCCACGTGGCCGTCGAGCATTCCAAGCTGGTGCAGTCCGGAGCGGCGATTCCGCTCGGCATGAAGATCAAGTTCGCGCTGTTCGACAAGCTGGTCTACAGCAAGTTGCGGGCCGCGATGGGCGGCAAGGTCGTCTGGGCGGTCTCCGGTTCGGCGCCGCTCGGTGCTCACCTCGGTCACTTCTTCAAGAGCCTGGGTATCGTCATTCTCGAGGGCTACGGTCTGACCGAGACGACGGCCCCGGCCACCGTTGGGCTGGCCACCCGGGCCAAAATCGGCACGGTCGGGCCGCCCCTGCCGGGTGTCTCGGTGCGCGTCATGGACGACGGCGAGATCGAGGTCAAGGGCGTCAACGTCTTCAAGGAGTACTGGAAGAACCCGCAGGCCACGGCTGACGCCTTCGATGACGGCTGGTTGAAGACCGGCGATATCGGTGACTTCGACGCCGACGGTTTTCTCACTATCACCGGGCGCAAGAAGGAAATCATCGTGACGGCGGGCGGCAAGAACGTGGCCCCGGCGGCGCTCGAAGACCCCATTCGCGCGAATCCGCTGATCGGCCAGGTCGTCGTCGTCGGCGACCAGAAGCCGTTCATCGGCGCGCTCATCACGCTGGACCCCGACATGCTGCCGGTGTGGTTGAACAACAATCAAGAGGATGCCGGAATGTCGCTCGCGCAGGCATCCGTCAATAAGACTGTGCTCGCGGAGATTCAGCGCGCGGTCGACCATGCCAATGAGGGTGTGTCGCGGGCGGAGTCGATTCGTAAATTCACGCTGCTGGCGATTGAGCTCACCGAGGACAGCGGGCATCTGACGCCGAAGATGAGTATCAAGCGCAATATCATTCTGCGGGACTTCGCCGGTGAGATTGAGGCGATGTACTCTGGGGCGCCGGTTACTGAGGGGATTTCGCTACGCGAGTAGTTTGAGGGCGGGCCCGGCTCACTCTTATTGTGGGTCGGGCATTTTTTTGTGGGTCGGGGCCGGGAAAAGCATTCCGCTCCCCGCTCAAACATCGCAACTCCGCGAAACACTTCCCCCGTCCCCTCACGTTAGGGAACTCACGAGGCTTCGCCCGTGATGGCAGCGCAGAGAGTTCGCGCTCTCGACAGTTGGGAAGTTTAGAACCAGGTGGACTCTCGGATTTCCTTCATCGCGGCCTTGCGGTTGTCCTTGTCGAGGCGGTCGATGTAGAGGTAGCCGTCGAGGTGATCGGTTTCGTGTTGTAAAGCCTGGGCCATGATGCCGGTGCCGGAGAGCTCGATGAGATTATTGTCGAGGTCGATGCCGGTGACCCGGGCGAACGGGTAGCGCTTGGTGGGGTACCAGAGTCCCGGAACGGAGAGACAGCCCTCGTCGACGAGGTCGGGCTCTCCGGAGAGTTCAACGACCGTAGGGTTGAGGATGTAGCCGATGACACCGTCGACGTTGTAGCTGAACGCTCGCAGGTTCACGCCGATCTGCGAGGCCGCGACGCCGGCCCGCCCGGGCAGTCGCACGCTGTCGACCAGGTCCTGCACCAAGCCGCGCACCCGGTCGTCGATCCCGTCGATGGGGTCGGAGACGGTCTTCAGCACCGGATCTCCGAAGAGACGGATCTGGCGTTCGGGCACGGGGAGACTCCTCGGTAGGCGGGTGGTGTGAAAGACGAACGAGCGCGCGGCTCGCTACAGGTTGCGGTCGGTGGGGAGCCCCTCGACGACCAGTTCGGCAAGCGTTCGTGCTGCCAGCCGGGTGATCGGCTTGAGATCTTTGTAGGAGACGACGCTGCCGGCGGCAAGTTGAGGGTCGTAGGGGATGCGCACGATCTCGCGTACGCGGGAGCGAAAGTGCGACTCGATTTCTTCGAGGCGAACCAGGTTGGTGCCCTGGGTGGCGGTGTTGAGGGCGACGATCGCGTTGCGCACGAGGTCGCCGTAGCCGTTGGCTTCGAGCCAGGTGAGAGTTTCGGAGGCTAGACGGGCCTCGTCGACGCTGCCGCCGGAGACGATCACGATGGAGTCGGCGCGCTGCAGGGTGGCCCGCATGACCGAGTGCACGATGCCGGTACCGCAGTCGGTGAGTGCGATCGAGTAGTAGCGGGCCGCGAGGTCGGCGACGACGTTGTAGTCGTTCTCGTCGAACGCCTCGGAGAGCAGCGGGTCGGTGTCGGAGGCGAGAATGTCGAGGCGCGTTTCGTCGCGGGAGACCAGAGCGGAGAAGTCGGTGAAGTTGCCGATCGATGCGGCCTTGGAGACGACGTCGCGCACGGTCGACCTGGTCTGCTTGCTCACGCGTTCGGAGAGTGTGCCGCGGTCAGGGTTGGCGTCGATGGCGATGATGCGGTCGTCGCGGGCATCCGCCAGGGCCATTCCGAGCAGGGTCGTGACCGTGGTCTTGCCGACGCCGCCCTTGCGGGTGAGAATCGGAACGAACCGCGTGCCGCCCTCAAACTGGCGGCGGATGCGCTCGTCCATCTCCTTGTGGGCCTGCACCTTGGCGGAGTCGCCCAGGTTGACCAGGTGCAGAGTGAGGGCGTAGACGAATTCGGGCCAGGAGCCCTGCGGCGCCTTGCGGGTCTTACGGTTGACCGCGAGCAGGCGATCAGAGGTGAGCATGGCGGCCGACTCGGGGGCCGTGCTGTTTTCGGTACGGATGCGGTCGCGCCGAACTGTGGAGGCGGCATCCGCTCGGGAGAGCGATTCGATGGCCGAGCTGGCTCCGGCTGAACGGGCCGGCGCCGGCGTCGAGATTTCAACGGTGTGGGTGGCCGGGGTGGACACGATCCGGGTCGTGTCGAGGCCGATGCCCCCGGCCGACCGGCCCACGGCAGGCACCGAGCGGCGGGGCCCGACCGGCACCTCGATCGGAACGCTCAGGCTCTCGGGCAGGGACGCAGCGAGGTTGTCGATCGTGTGCGGCGGCAACTCGCTGTGATAGTCGTCGCGCTCGTCACGGGTTCGCTTGGCGGCAGACACTGGGCGCGCGGGCGCGCTCTGGTCGTCAGTACGTTTGTCTGGCACGGGTACATCCTCAACTGGTCGATAACGGCCCTAATCTTAGCGCGGACGCACAACCACGAGCAGATCGCCCGCATCGACCTGCTGGGTGAGCGGGATGGCGACACGTTCGATGGTTCCGGCGATCGAGGTGGTGATCGCCGCTTCCATTTTCATGGCTTCGATCGACGCGACGCTTTGGCCGGCTTCAACGTGAGCGCCTTCCTCGACCTGCAGGGTGACCACGCCGGAGAAGGGTGCGGCGATCTGACCGGGCTGGTTGGCATCCGCTTTTTCGGCGATCTTGGTCTGCACCGTGATGCTCGTGTCGCGCACGAACACCGGGCGCAGCTGGCCGTTGAGGATGGTCATGACGGTGCGCATACCCTTGTCGTCGGCTTCACCGATGGCTTCCAGGCCCACGTAGAGTCGCACGCCCTTAGCGATTTCGACGGCGTGTTCCTGACCCTGCTGCAGGCCATAGAGATAATCGACGGTATCGATGACGGACAGGTCACCGTAGCTTTCCTTGACCTGTTCGAACTGGCGGGTCGGCGCCGGGAACAACAGCTGGTTGAGCATCGCGCGACGTTCGGCACTCGATGCGCCGAGGGCGGTGCGCTCCCCCGCGGTGATCTCGGTGACACCAACGCGTACGTCGCGGCCCGCGAGCACCTTGGTGCGGAACGGCTCCGGCCAGCCGCCGGGCAGTTCGCCGAGCTCGCCAGCCATGAATCCGATGACGGAGTCGGGCACATCGTACTTGTCAGGGTTCGCCTCGAAGTCGGCCGGGTCGGCCTTCACCGCGGCGAGGTAGAGGGCGAGGTCGCCGACCACCTTCGAAGACGGGGTCACCTTGGGCACGCGGCCGAGGATAGTGTTCGCGGCGGTGTACATGTCTTCAATTAGTTCGAAGTGGTCGGCCAAGCCGAGCGCGACGGCCTGGGTGCGCAGGTTGGAGAGCTGCCCGCCCGGGATCTCGTGCGAGTAGACCCGGCCGGTCGGGGCGGAGAGGCCCGATTCGAACGGCGTGTACAGGGTGCGCACGGCCTCCCAGTACGGTTCGAGGTCGGTCGTGGCCTTGAGCGAAATGCCGGTGTCCCGTTCGGTGTGAGCGAGGGCCGCCACCAGTGAGGATGCCGACGGCTGGCTGGTCGTGCCGGCCATCGGAGCCGAGGCCACGTCCACGGCGTCGGCGCCCGCACGGGCGGCCGCCAGCAGGGTGGCCAGCTGGCCGCCCGGAGTGTCGTGGGTGTGCACGTGCACCGGAAGGTCAAAGCGTTCGCGGAACGCGCTAACGAGCTTCTCGGCGGCGCTCGGGCGGAGCAGCCCGGCCATATCCTTGATGCCGATGACGTGGGCGCCGCTTTCGACGATCTGGTCGGCCAGGCGCAGGTAATAGTCGAGGGTGTAGAGGTTCTCGGCCGGGTCGAGCAGGTCGCCGGTGTAGCAGACGGCAACCTCGGCCAGGGCGGTACCGGTGTTCAGCACCGCGTCGATAGCCGGGCGCATCTGTGACACATCGTTGAGGGCGTCGAAGATGCGAAAGATGTCCACGCCGGTGTCCGTGGCCTCTCGCACGAACGCGTCGGTCACCTCGGTCGGGTACGGGGTGTAGCCCACCGTGTTGCGGCCGCGCAGCAGCATCTGCAGGTTGATGTTCGGCAGGGCTTCCCGCAGGGCGGCGAGGCGTTCCCACGGGTCTTCGCCGAGAAAACGCAGCGCCACGTCGTAGGTAGCGCCGCCCCAGCCCTCGACCGAGAGCAGCTGCGGGGTCAGCCGGGCCACATACGGTGCCACGGCCACGAGATCTTTGGTACGCACCCGGGTCGCCAGCAGCGACTGGTGGGCATCCCGGAACGTCGTGTCGGTGACGGCCAGAGCGGTTTGGGCCCGAAGATCGGCGGCGAATTTGGTCGGGCCGAGCAGCTGCAGCTTCTGGCGGGAGCCGTCGGGGGCCGGGGTCGTGATGTCGAGCTGCGGCAGCTTGTCGCGCGGGTGCACCGTGGTCGGCGGCACGCCGTTGGGCTGGTTGACCGTGACCTCGGCAAGCCAATTGAGAATCTTGGTGCCGCGGTCCTTGGATTCGCGGCCGCGCAGCAGCTCGGGGCGTTCGTCGATGAACGAGGTGCTCAGGTCGCCGGCGGCGAAGTCGGGGTCGTCGAGCACTGCCTGCAGAAAAGAGATGTTGGTGGAGACGCCGCGGATACGGAATTCGGCCAGCGCACGCTTGGACCGCACCACGGCGGCTGCATAGTCACGGCCGCGGCAGGTGAGCTTGGCGAGCATCGAGTCGAAGTGCGGGCTGATCTGCGCGCCCGTGTTGACCGTGCCACCATCCAAGCGGATGCCGGCGCCGCCGGGTGACCGGTAGGTGGTGATCTTGCCGGTGTCCGGGCGGAACCCGGCCGCGGGGTCCTCGGTGGTGATGCGGCACTGCAGTGCCGCGCCGCGCAGGCGGATCTCGCCCTGCGTGAGGCCGATCTCGGCCAGGGTCTCCCCCGCCGCGATGCGGATCTGCGCCTGTACGAGGTCGACATCGGTGACCTCTTCGGTCACGGTGTGCTCCACCTGGATGCGCGGGTTCATTTCGATGAACACGTGCTGGCCGGCGCGTTCGCCGACGGTGTCGAGCAGGAACTCCACGGTGCCGGCGTTGACATACCCGATCGAGCGGGCGAACTTGATGGCGTCGGCGTAGAGCTGCACCCGGATCTCATCGCTCAGGTTCGGCGCCGGAGCGATCTCGATGACCTTCTGGTGGCGACGCTGCACCGAGCAGTCGCGCTCGAACAGATGCACCGTCTCACCGGCGGCATCCGCCAGAATCTGCACTTCGATGTGACGGGGGCGCAGCACTGCGGCCTCGAGGAACATCGTGGCGTCGCCGAAGGCGCTGTTCGCCTCGCGCATGGCTTCTTCGAGGGCGCCGCGCAGCTCGCTCTTCTTGGCGACGCGGCGCATGCCGCGCCCGCCACCGCCGGCGACGGCCTTGGCAAAGATGGGGAAGCCAATTTCATCGGCCTGGCTAATGAGCAGTTCGACGTCGGTCGATGGCTGCGTCGATTTCAACACCGGAACGCCGGCCGCAATGGCGTGCTCTTTCGCGGTGACCTTATTGCCGGCCATTTCGAGCACGTCGGCGCCGGGGCCGATGAAGGTGATGCCGGCCTGGGCGCACGCATCGGCGAGCTCGGGGTTCTCCGACAGAAAACCGTAGCCGGGGTAGATGGCGTCAGCGCCACATTCCTTGGCCACCCGGATGATTTCACTCACGTCGAGATACGCACGAACCGGATGCCCGGTCTCACCAATCTGGTACGCCTCGTCGGCTTTCAGACGGTGCAACGAGTTACGATCCTCGAATGGAAACACCGCCACAGTCTTGGCTCCGAGCTCGTAAGCCGCACGCATGGCACGGATCGCGATCTCTCCGCGGTTGGCAACAAGGATTTTCTCAAACATGCAAGCCTTTCGAGGGCGTACGGGGCGCACAGCTAACGGTTAGGTTCTCTAACCCTAGTGAAGGTAACCTTGCTACTCATGCACGTACTCAGCGTAAGTTCCCTCAAGGGTGGTGTCGGCAAGACCACTGTGACCCTTGGTCTGGCTTCTGCTGCCTTCGCCCGCGGCGTGCGCACACTCGTTGTGGATCTCGATCCGCAGTCTGACGTGTCAACCGGTATGGATATCCAGGTAGCCGGTCACCTCAACGTTGCCGATGTTCTCGGCTCACCCAAGGAAAAGACGGTGCGCGCGGCTATTGCCCCGAGCGGCTGGACCCGCAACCGTTCCGGCACGATCGACGTCATGATCGGCAGCCCGTCGGCGATCAACTTTGACGGGCCGCACCCGAGCATCCGCGATATCTGGAAACTCGAGGAAGCGCTCTCGACGATCGAGAAAGACTATGAGCTCGTGCTCATCGACTGTGCACCGTCGCTCAACGCCCTCACCCGCACCGCGTGGGCCGCGAGCGACCGCGTCGCGGTCGTTACAGAGCCCGGCCTGTTCTCGGTTGCTGCAGCAGACCGTGCGCTGCGCGCGATCGAAGAAATTCGTCGAGGCCTCAGCCCGCGCCTGCAGCCGCTCGGCATCATTGTGAACCGGGCCCGCATGGCGTCGCTCGAGCACCAGTTTCGCATCAAGGAGTTGCGCGACATGTTTGGGCCGCTCGTGCTCAGCCCGCAACTGCCGGAGCGTACGTCGCTGCAGCAGGCGCAGGGCGCCGCGAAGCCGCTGCACATCTGGCCGGGCGACAGTGCGCTCGAGATGGCGGGCTACTTCGACCAGTTGCTCGACCGGGTGCTGCGCACGGCGCGCATCGGCGAGTACGCCGAGGCCCCTGCGGTCTAGTTCGAACCTAGGCTTCTGCGAGGTCGCTAAATCGAGCTTGGGCTTCTGCGCAGATGCAGCCTGGCCAGAATCCCAGCGCACCGCGGAGCGCGGGACTTACGCCAATACGCCCCAGTTTCGCCTCGCGCGCAGCGGCGCAAGTCCCGCACACGCGAATGGCGGGCACCTCGGACCGAAAAGCGGACGCTAGGAGATTTTGCGGGTGGAACGACGGGCGGCGAGCTCGTCGGCGGGGTCGACCGGATGCATGTCGAGTTCGACCAGGCTAGTCTCGACCTCGCGGAGAACTTTGCCCACGGCGATCCCGAAGACGCCCTGGCCGCGGCTGACCAGGTCGATGACCTCATCGTTGGAGGTGCACAGGTAGACGCTCGCGCCGTCGCTCATGAGCGTGGTCTGGGCGAGGTCGCTGATTCCCGACTCGCGCAGCTGGTTGACCGCGGTGCGAATCTGTTGCAGAGAGATGCCGGTGTCGAGCAGACGTTTGACAAGCTTGAGCACGAGGATGTCGCGAAAGCCGTAGAGGCGCTGGGAACCAGAACCGGCCGCGCCACGCACCGTGGGTTCGACCAGGCCGGTGCGGGCCCAGTAGTCGAGCTGACGGTAGCTGATGCCGGCCGCACGCGCGGCGACAGCGCCGCGGTAGCCGGAGTTTTCATCAAGCTCGGGCATGCCATCGGTGAACAGCAGTCCTAACGAGTAACGCGAAGCGTCAGCGTCAGGCTTGAGCTCACTC
Source organism: Cryobacterium sp. TMT1-66-1 (assembly GCF_004403435.1). Lineage (NCBI taxonomy): Bacteria > Bacillati > Actinomycetota > Actinomycetes > Micrococcales > Microbacteriaceae > Cryobacterium > Cryobacterium sp. TMT1-66-1. The sequence goes on along the minus strand of NZ_SOGP01000023.1, from coordinate 161,482 downwards.
ATATGGGTTGCCTCTCGGGGGTTACGCGGTGCCGTGACCTGCAGCTGCGATGAAGCGAGCGTAAAGCCACTGTGTTGCGGAATTATCTGTGGTGCGGACGTGAACGGAATACTGATGTTATGACGATGTCCTGCTGTGGATCGCTCTACCTACGGTACCGAGGTGAGGTGCCTCGCAGCATGACATTCGCGTGACCGATTTGGCGTGTCGGTCGAGTGCAGGCGGCCCCGCCAGGAAGCGACCGGATCAAATCGACGACGGTGTCTCTTGAACCTGAATCAGTCTACGACCTAGTTGGTCAGTCGGCCCAGTGCGGAGCGAATCAGGCTGCCTCGAATGACCTCGAGTTGCCCGGCGATTTCGACCGCCATTTCAGCTGCCTTCGCCCGGCTGGAGGCGTCTTTACGCCGGGCGAGCGGCACGAGCGCACTTTCGATGAGGCCGAGTTCGCGTTCCGCCGCACCGCGAAAGCCTCGGAGGTGCCGCGGTTCGATTCCACTGCGTTGCAGCTCGACGAGGGCCCGCAGCACGTGCAGCACGCTGTCGCCGTAGTGTTCGGCGGGCAGAATGATCGACGCGGAGACAGCATCGTGCAGGAGCGTGGCGGATGCCCCGGCTTCGCGCAGCAGTTCGTCGCGGGTGAGACGACGCGACGTGCCGAGCATCGACGCTCCGGGGGTGGTTCCGCCAGGCAAGACCGGCGACAGCCCGGCATCCAGATCATCCAGATAGGAGCGGATGACCTTCAAGGGAAGGTACTGATAGCGCTGCATCGACAGGATCAGTCGCAGGCGATCGACGTCGCTGGTGCAGAACTTGCGGTAACCGGATTCCGTGCGGGCCGGGGCGACGAGGCCCTGTTCCTCGAGAAAGCGCAGCTTCGACGGAGTCAGTTCGGTGAATTCCGGGGTGAGGCGTGCCAGGACCTGGCCGATACTCAGCAGCGGCGCTGATCCCGGAGCTTGCCCTTGAGCTTCCGACACAGACACGGAACGAGCCTGGGCGGAGTTTGCCGCCACTACTCGCTCGCCGCGCGGGCGAGGTCGAGGCGCGACGCGTAGAAGGTGAGACGAAACTTGCCGACCTGCACCTCGGCGCCGTCGGTCAGAGCAGCGGTTTCGATGCGCTCACCATCGAAGTACGTGCCGTTGAGCGAGCCGAGGTCTTTCACCGTGAAGGTTGTGCCGTTACGCAGGAACTCGGCGTGCCGACGCGAGACCGTGACGTCGTCGAGAAAGATGTCGGCGTTCGGGTGGCGACCGACGCTCGTGAGATCGGCGTCCAGCAGAAAACGGGCACCGGCATTGGGTCCGCGACGAACGACCATGAGCGCCGACCCGGAGGGCAGAGCGGCGATGGATTCCTGCTCCTCGGCCGTGACGTTCGAGTTGATCGACGCGATCTGGGCGGCGAACTCCTGGCTGAAATTCATCGTCGTGTCGGTGCTGAGCATGTCGTGCACCGTGGTCGATGCGCCGGGCGTCTCGACACCGGTGGAGCCAGGAGTAGAGGATGCTGGGGTGGACTGCGCCTTGCTGGGCATTGCTTCGCCTGTCGTCGGGTTTTCGGGCTGATCTGTGGGCACGGCCTCGTTCTGCTCCTCGGAATTATTCTTTCCGGCTAGATCGACCATCATGCACCTCCTATCGTTCCAGCGTATCGGAAGATACACCCGGGGCGACCCTTGGCAGCCGAATCACTCGCATCGTTTCAATGGCATAAATAATGCCGGCCCACCAGTACAGAAAAGCGCCCCAGAGACCGAACGCCCAGCCCATCGGCTGCGACCACCATTCCAGTGCAGGAAAGGCCTGTCCGAGCATGATCATCGGCAGGGCGTAGAACAGGCAGAAGGTCGCCACCTTGCCGAGGTGGTGCACCGGCAGCGGGCCAAACCCATAGTTTGCGAGGATGACGCCCAAGGCCAGCAGAAAGACGTCACGCCCCACGATGACCAGCACAATCCACCACGGGACCAGATCGCGCCAGGCGAGTCCGATCAGAGCCGCAAAGATATAGAGGCGATCGGCGGCCGGGTCCAGCAGTTGGCCGAGGCGGGTGATCTGGTTCCAGCGCCGCGCGAGAAACCCGTCGAGCCAGTCGGTGAAACTGGAGATGCTGAGCACGACCAAAGCCCAGGCATCCTCTCCCTGGGCGAGGAGTACGAGAAAAACCGGCACCAGTACCAGCCGCAGCAGGCTCAGCACGTTGGGCAGGGTGAGCACCCGATCGCTCACCACCCCGTTCACTGCCGTCGTCACGAGAAAGAGTCTATCGAGTGGGGCCAGATTTCAATCCAGCCGCCCCCGCAGCGTGGGCCAGCTGGCAGCGAAACCGGGATGAAGGGCGAGTAGATCAACGGAACCAGCCGGAACCCAGCGCAGGGCAATGCTCTCCTGGTCGCTGATCACCGGTTCGAACTCCTCGGTCGCCTCCACGACGACGGTCGTGTACGACCAGAATCCGAGGTCGAATAGGGACGTGAATTTGACCTGCACCAGGTGCGCTGGCACGCCGGCCTCTTCCCTTGCTTCGCGCAGGGCGGCGTCGATCGCACTTTCGTTCTCGTGGCGAGCTCCACCCGGAAGCCCCCACGTATCGCCGAAATGACTCCAGACGGCGCGATGCTGCAGCAACACTCCGAGGCGCGGATGATGAACGAGGAGTCCGGCCGCACCGAATCGGCCCCAGAATTTGCGACCATCGGGAGCGTGAACCCAGGCGTCGCCGCTGTCCCGGCCCGGGCCGACCGGCGGAACGGCCGCCCCGCGCGCGACGCTCGCATCGACACCCGAACTCTCAGTCATGCTCCAAGCATGCCCCACGCAGCCCTGAGGTTCGTACGAAATTTGGCTCAGCTGACCTAGATCGACATGATCGCGTGTACCGCCGTGGTGCCCAGACGCTCACGACCGTGCAGGTCGGTCAGCTCGAGCACGACACCGACGCCGGTGAGGGTGTAGCCGGCCCGATCGATGAGACGGCTCGTGGCCGCGATCGTGCCACCCGTGGCGAGGACGTCGTCAAGGATGAGAACTCGGCTGCCGGCCGGCAGCTGGCCGATTTCGAGTTCGAGTCGGGCCGAGCCGTATTCCAACTCGTATTCTTCGGTCAGCACGGTGCCTGGCAGCTTGCCGCCCTTACGCACGGCCAGGACAGCCACGTTCGCCGCGTACCCAACTGCGGCCGCCAGCAGAAAACCGCGAGCCTCGATACCGGCTACGGCATCGAATCGGCCTCGGTGCTGGTCGGCCAGGTCGTCGATGATTGCGCGAAAAGCGACCGCGTCGGCGAATACCGGGTTGAGGTCGCGGAACAGGATGTCAGGCTTGGGAAAATCGGGGTACGAGGCCAGCAGGGCCTCAACGTAGGAGGCGGCAGATTTCGGCGCAGTGGCAGAGAGTTGAGTCACTGATCCATCTTAAGCGGATGCCGGCTCCCCGCCCGGCGCTGCAGCGGCCGCCGCTTCCCGGGCCACTGTGTCCGGGTGCGGCATCATGGCGATGGCGCTCATCGCGTCGAGAAAATGCACAACGGCCGCCTGGTGGTCGGCGGAGAGCCCCACGGCGACCTGCATGAGCTGCTGGTGCGTTCCCGACAGCGCCTGCCGCATCTGCTCGTGCGAGGACGAGGTAGCGAACAGACGCTGGGCCCGACCGTCATCCGGGTTCACCTCCCGGCGAATGTGGCCAGACGCCGTGAGCCTGGAGAGGAGCTTCGCGGTGGCGGCCGACGAGATGTTCAGGAATTCGCTGAGATCCTTGGGGCTGGCGACGCGGTTTTGGCGTTCGCAGGCGATGAGGTGACGGATGGCCATCAGGTCTGTTTCATTGATCTGCATCTCAGCCTGGGCGCGCTGACGCATCGCGGCGTCGGCCACGCGAAACCGGCGCACGGCACGCAAAACCTCCATGGCCGAAGAAACTCCGGCGTTCTTGGGGTCGTACCAGTACGTCCCGGGCGCTGGGGGGTTACTCTCATCGTGGGACATATCCCCATGGTAACGTGGGCAGTCGCTAACTTGGTTAGTTATTTCCGATCATGTTAAGGTTACAAAAAGAAGGGGAGCACACGTGCACACCGCCAATACCCTTGATGAGCACGTAATCCTCCTCGATGACGAGGGCCGCCACATTGGTACCGCGCCGAAGCACAGCATCCACGGATCGGACACCGTCCTGCACCTGGCGTTCTCGTGTTATGTCCTCAATCCGCTCGGCGAAGTGCTCGTCACTCGACGGGCGCTGACCAAGAAGGCCTGGCCGGGTGTCTGGACCAACTCGTTTTGTGGGCATCCGCTTCCCACCGAACCGCTGACGCAGGCCGTCACCCGCCGGGCCGGATTTGAACTCGGGCTCGAGCTCGACCACATCGATCTCGCACTCCCCCAGTTTCGGTACCGTGCCACCGACAGTAATGGCATCGTCGAGAACGAGATCTGCCCCGTCTATCTGGCCACGACCGTCGCCGAACCCACGCCGAACCCCGACGAGGTCGCCGAATACGCCTGGACCCGCCCCGCAGACCTGTACCGGGCAGTGACGGATGCCCCGTGGGCGTTCAGCCCGTGGATGGCTCTGCAGGTGCAGCAGCTGGACACTTTTCGTGCTTGACACGGTCGCGACGGGCGTCGAAACCGAACTGACCCGGTTTTTCGCGGCCGCACGACTGCGCGCGAGCGACTACGGCGAGCACTATGTGGCGTTGTGGGATTCCCTGGAGCAGGCCAGCAGTGGCGGCAAGCGCGTGCGCCCCGCGCTCGTGCTCGCCGCCTATGCCGGTTTCGGTGGTCGTGATCAGTCCCTGGTAGCACCGGTCGCCGTGAGCTTTGAGCTGCTGCACACGGCATTTCTGATTCACGACGATGTCATCGACCGCGACCTGGCGCGTCGCGGGGTCGCCAACATTGCCGGGCGTTTCAACGACCGGGCGCTCGCGCACGGAGCCGTTGCCGACCAGGCCGGGGTCTGGGCGGCGGCGGCCGCTATTCTCGCCGGCGACCTGGCGCTCAGTGAGGCGCATCGGGCGCTGGCCAAGCTGCCGGTCGACGTGCACACCAGGCTGCGGCTGCTCGACCTGCTCGACCGGGCGGTGTTCGTCTCGGCCGCCGGGGAATTGGCCGACGTGACCAACAGTTCGGCGCAGCATCCGCTCAGCGTGGAGGAGGTCATCACCACCCTGGAGAACAAAACCGCCGTCTACTCCTTCGAAGCGCCGCTCCAAGCCGGGGCGGTGCTGGCCGGAGCCTCGGCCGAGGCGATTCGCCTGCTCGGGCGGTACGGACGTCTCGTCGGGGTGGCCTTTCAGCTCACCGACGATCTGCTCGGGGTGTTCGGCGACCCGGTCAAGACCGGCAAGAGCGTCACCGCCGACCTGCGCGAGGGCAAGCAGACCGCGCTGATCGCCCACGCCGGCGGCACCGAGAGCTGGTCGCTGATTGCGCCGTATCTCGGCAAGATCGACCTCAGCGAGGAGGAAGCGGAACGGGCGCGGGAGCACCTGCGCGCCTGCGGTGCGAAAGCGGCCGCTGAGGGGCTGGCCTACGACCATTCTCGACTGGCAGTCGACACGCTCGACCCGGCGATCATTCCCGCCGAGCTGCGGGCAACCCTGATCGAGTTGGCCGAGGCCGCCGTGAATCGGGCCCGCTGATGACGCCGCTGCGAGCAGTATCGTCTCGAACGGCCTCCGACACGAATCTGCTCAAATACGCGGAGACCGCGCGGGCCAGTTCCGCGACGGTGATCGGACACTATTCCACGTCGTTCGGCCTTGCCGCCCGGCTGCTCGACTCCCGGGTGCGCACCCCGGTACGAACGATCTATGCCCTCGTGCGCATCGCCGACGAGATCGTCGACGGAGCCGCCACCGAGGCCGGCGTCGGGATAGAGGAACAGCGGCAGCTGCTGGACGAACTCGAACTAGAAACCGAACGTGCCATCGTGCGTGGTTACAGCACCAATCTGGTCGTGCACGCCTTTGCCGCTACGGCCAGGCAGTGCGGAATCGACTCCAGCCTGATCGCCCCCTTCTTCGCGTCGATGCGCCGTGACCTTGACCCGACCCCGTTCAGCGCTGAGGGCGTAGCCGAGTACATTTACGGTTCAGCCGAGGTGATCGGGCTCATGTGCCTGCGCACTTTCGTGCACTGGTCCCCGCGCAACGACTCCGAACTCAGTGTGCTCGAAGACGGTGCACGCCACCTCGGCGCGGCTTTTCAGAAGATCAATTTTCTGCGCGACTTGTCCTGTGATCGCGAGGTCCTCGGCCGCAATTATTTTCCGGGGATCGACCCGCTGCACCTCACCGACGCGCAGAAGAACGTGATCCTCGACGACATCGATGCCGACCTCGCAATTGCCAGTGCCGTTCTGCCGCTGCTGCCTGCTGGCTGCCGGCGCGCCGTCGCCGCCGCACAGGGCCTGTTCACCCGGCTGTCCCGACGGCTGCGGTCGACCCCGGCCAACCAGTTATTGCGCTCCCGCGTGCGGGTGCCGGATGGAGAGAAACTAATGATCGCCCTGAACTCCACCATCGGCCGCGGCGCGTGGAAGCGATGACACGCACCATCGTGATCGGCGGCGGGATCGCCGGTCTGGCCAGCGCCGCCCTGCTTGCCAGGGAAGGCCACGACGTCACCCTCCTGGAATCCCGCGCCGAACTCGGCGGCCGGGCCGGCCTCTGGGAGACCGAAGGATTTCGCTTCGACACGGGCCCATCGTGGTACCTGATGCCGGAGGTGTTCGAGCACTTCTACCGTCTGTTCGGCTCCAGCTCGGCCGAGCAGCTCGACCTCGTGAAACTCGACCCCGGCTACCGGGTGCTCTTTGAGGGTGACCCTGTTCCGGTGGATATTCGCGCCGACCGGGCCGCAAACATCCGCTTGTTTGAATCGGTGCAGCCGGGGGCCGGACGGGCGCTCGATCGGTATCTCGACTCGGCGACCGAAACCTATGACATGGCCGTGAAGCGATTTCTGTATTCGAGCTACGAATCGTTCCGCCCGTTCCTGGTGCCCGACGTACTGCGCCGTCTCGGTCGACTGGCGCGTCTGCTGCTGCAACCGCTCGACAAATTCGTCGCGGGCTTCGTGACTGACGCACGGCTGCGTCAGATTCTCGGGTACCCCGCGGTCTTCCTGGGTTCGGCGCCCAACCTCACGCCGTCGATGTATCACCTGATGAGTCATCTCGACCTCGCCGACGGAGTGCTTTACCCGCAGGGCGGATTCAGCACGCTGATCGACAGCATCGCAGCGATAGCCCGATCCGAAGGCGTTCGAGTGATCACCGAAGCTACGGTCACCGCTATTCGGGTGAACGGTGACAAAACCGTCGCCGGGGTCAGCTACCGGGATTCCGCTGGGCAGTCGGTGAGCCTCGACTCCGAAAGCGTCGTCTCGGCCGCCGACCTGCACCACACCGAAACCGAATTGGTGCCGACCGCACTGCAGACCTACCCGGAACGCTGGTGGCAGAAACGCCGGTCGGGCCCGGGAGCCGTGTTGGTCATGCTCGGCGTGAGCGGTGAGCTCCCCCAGCTGCAACACCACTCACTGTTTTTCACGACGGACTGGGGCAAGAACTTCGGCCAGATCTTCGGTAAGACGACATCGGTGCCGTCGCCCGCGTCGCTGTACGTCTGCATGCCGAGCGCGACCGACCCCTCGGTCGCACCGACCGGCGACAGCAACCTGTTCGTGCTCGTGCCCGTTCCGGCCGATGTGGCCCTCGGTGCCGGCGGCATCAACGGTGCCGGTTCAGTCACGATCGAGCTGATAGCGGATGCCGCCATCGCGCAGATCGCCCAGTGGGCCGGAATCCCCGACCTCGCCGCCCGCATCACGGTGCGACGCACCGTCGGCCCGGCCGACTTCGCCGACGACCTGAATAGCTGGAAGGGCGGCGCTCTCGGGCCGGCCCACACGCTACGACAGAGCGCCTTCATGCGCGGATCGAATATGTCGAAGAAGATTTCCGGCCTGTATTACGCTGGCGGCACCACGATTCCCGGCATCGGACTGCCGATGTGCCTGATCAGCGCTGAAATTCTACTCAAGCGGATGCGCCACGACACCAGCACCGGACCGCTGCCCGAACCGCTGCCGGCCCGGCCAGGCCGGCCGGCCGTGCCTGGCGGATTCGGAGGATTCGGAGGATTCGGAGGATTCGGAGGATATTCCGACACCCCAGCGGAGTCTGCGCCGCCCTCGTGAGCGTTCTGTACCTGCTGACGCTGCTGGTCTCGCTTGGAGGCATGGTGGTGCTGGACTGGCGTTTTCGGCTGTTTTTCTGGCGTTCGCCCGGCCGGGCAGCCCTGGTGCTCGGTATCGGTGTGCTGTTCTTTCTCGGCTGGGACCTCGCCGGCATCGGCCTGGGTATCTTCTACCGCGGGGAAACATCGCTGATGACCGGCGTGCAGCTGGCGCCGGAACTGCCGCTCGAGGAATTCTTCTTTCTCACTTTTCTCTGCTACCTCACCATGAACCTGGTGCAGGGGGCCCGGCTGGTTCAGGGCCGGCGGGCTACCAAGTGACCTACCTGCTCCTGAACGCGGTCTTTCTCGCCGTCGCCGCGCTCGTAGCCGCAGTGGCCGCCCTGCGCCGGTTGATTTCGGCTCGCTTCGTCGTGCGCGTTGCCTCCGCGCTGCTGCTGACACTGCTGCTCACGGCCCTGTTCGATAACCTGATGATTGGGGCTGGATTGTTCAGCTATGACCCGGAGCATATTTCGGGCCTGTTCGTTCTTCTCGCCCCGATCGAAGATTTTGCCTACCCGCTCGCCGCGGCGATTCTGCTTCCGGCGCTGTGGACATTGGTGGGCGGCACCAGGTTAGGACAAACGGATGACTGAGCAGCTCGGCACTTCAGGGTGGAAGACCCGGCAGGTTGTGCAGTCGTCGCGGCCGCTCAGCTGGATCAACACGGCTTTTCCGTTTGCCGCCGCCTACGTTGTGACCACCGGGCGTGTGGACGCGACGCTGATCGTGGGCACGCTGTTCTTTCTGATTCCGTACAACCTGCTGATGTACGGCATCAACGATGTTTTTGATTACGAGTCCGATTTGCGAAACCCCCGGAAGGGCGGCGCCGAGGGGGCGCTGCTGCACCCCGCACTGCACCGAACGGTGATTGCCGCGGGCGTCCTCAGCTGTGTGCTTGTCGGCGGTGCGATGGTGTGGTTGGCGGGGGCTGGACATCCGCTCTCCTGGGTCGTGCTTGCCGTCAGCCTGTTCGCTGTGGTGGCGTACTCGGTGCGCGGGTTGCGATTCAAGGAACGGCCCATTCTGGACTCGATCACCTCGAGCACCCACTTTGTCAGCCCCGCCATCTATGGCCTCGTCGTGGCCGGTGCCACCGTGAACCTCGGGCTGCTGGCCCTGCTCGCCGCCTTCTTTCTGTGGGGCATGGCCAGCCACGCCTTCGGTGCCGTACAGGACGTCGAGCCCGACCGCCAGGCCGGAATCGCGTCCATCGCGACAGCGCTCGGCGCCTGGCCGACGGTGCGCCTCGCGATCACCTTCTGGGGTCTGGCCGGTCTGCTGATGCTCGCCATCCCCTGGCCAGGGCCGCTCGCCGCGGTGCTGGCCGTTCCCTACATTCTGGCGGCGCTGCCGTTCTGGTCGGTCAGTGACGAGCTGTCCGAGAGCGCCAACCGCGGCTGGAAACGATTTCTCTGGCTCAATTTCTTCACCGGTTTTGTCGTGACCATGCTGCTGATCCTCTGGGTGCGGCAGGGCGGCTGATTTTCGACTCGGCCCGTTGGCTAGAGTGAAGGGATGGAGCTTACCTCTGCCCGCGTCGACAGCTGGAGCTGGGGCGTGCGCTTGTTCAAGACCCGATCAATGGCCACAACCGCCTGCCGCGCCGGGCACGTGCGGGTGAACGGCGACAAAGCCAAAGCCGCGCAGGCCCTGCACATCGGTGATGAGGTTCGTGTGCGCAGCGACGGTTTCGACCGGGTGCTGATCGTGTCGCGTCTCGTGGTCAAACGGGTCGGCGCCGTGATCGCCGCCGAGTGCTACGTCGACAAGACTCCCCCGCCACCGCCCCGCGAAGAGGTCGCACTCGTGCCGATGCGCGACCGCGGCGCCGGGCGCCCGACCAAGCGCGAGCGCCGAGAGATCGACGAGCTGCGGGGCCATATCAACGAGTGAGCACTACGACAAACGCACGTCAAAGCGGATGCTGCGCTTGCGCTGACCGCTCAGGCGTGTGTCGGCGGGTGCGGCAGAGCCGGCTTGGGCCGAGGCTCGGCTGATTTCGGTGCTGGGGCCGGTATCAGCGCTTCCGGTGTTACTGCGGGTGCTGGCTGCGCCTGGCGCGACTGGGCCGACTGGGCCGACTGCAGCGCGGCGAGAACGCCGAGGGATCGTTTGATGCGATCTTCGGCGGCGGTGTCGATGTGGCTCGCCGCGAGGTTTGCCTCGCTGACCGCGCGCACGACCTCGTCGCGTTGAATCTTCACGCCCCGCGGTGCGTCGATGCCGATGCGCACACTGTCGCCGCGGGCGTCAAGCACGGTGATGACGATATCGTCACCGATGAGGATCTTTTCCCCCGGTTTGCGTGTCAGAACGAGCATCGTTCCAGCCTACCGTTCGCGCTCGGTGGGTCGAGAATGCGGCGGTGCAGCCCGGCGGCCGGTCGGCGCCGCCGCGACCCGCCCGTCCATCCACTCCACCGGCAGTCCGAGGTCGTCGACGGTGGCCGGCGAGGTCGTGAATTGGCGACCGAGCGCGGCCACGGCGTGCACCTGAATAGCGGTGACGACCATATTGACCCAGCGGATGGTGTCCTCGGGCTTTCGACTCGCGTCGACGACCACCCAAACCTGGTCGGCACCGATTGCGGTGAGGGTTGCCGCTCGAGCGAGAGCGTCAGACGCGGGTTCGAGGCCGTAGGCGATGAAGGTGCTGTGGCCGATATCCACGCCGTGGGCTCTGGCCAGCATGGCACCGCGCCGGTCGTCGACCCGCTCGATGCGCTCCTCCAGCAGGGTGCCGGCGATGCGCAGCTCGCCCGCACCGGCCACGCGCAGCATAAGACGAGCGATCGTGAGTGGGTCTTCCTCGAGCCCGACGATCAGAACCAGGTCTCCGGGCCGAGTGAGCGGGGCCGGTACCGGGGGTCGGGCCAACGCCGGGCGGGCGGGGCTCGGTGCTGGTGCCGAGCCCCGGGCGGGAACCGCGTCCGCGACCGGCTCGGGTGCGGCATCCGGCACCACATCGCGGCCGGTCGCGAAGGTGAGTTCGTCCATGAGCTTGGCGAAACCGTCAGAGGTCGTCGAGAGCTGCGGCGACGGCTGGGCCGGGTGCAGTTGGAATTCAGCCTCGTCGGCGTCGTCGAGCAGCGCCGCTATACCCAGCCGGGCCGAGATATCAAGGCCGGCATGCGCCGACTTCTTACGCTCTGACGGCTCCAGCACCTCGACGGTGATCTCGTAGTGCTGGCGCGCGAAGAATCCGCGGATCCCGCCGACTGTGACCCGTTCGGCGGCGATGATGGTGGCGTTGGCACCGTGCTCGGCGACGACGCGTTCCTGCAGCTCCCGCAGGGTCGGACCCTCAAGCAGAAATCGTTTCGGCTCCACGGACCACACCCACTGTCTCAATGGTCACATTCGCCGATGTTACTTCCTGATACGACAATACCGGCAGACCGCCGGTCTGCGTGGAGATGAGGCGGCGGATGGCTGGCCGCAGCGCCGGAGCGCACACCAGCACAGCAGTCTGCCCGCTCGCCTCCACCTTGGCCACCGAGCTGCGCACCGAGGCGAGCACCGTCTCCAGGCGCGCCGGATCCATCAGAATCTGCGTGCCCTGATCGGAGGGGCGCAACCCCTCGAGCATGGACTGTTCGAGAGTGGGGTCGATCATGATCACGCGCAGCAGCGTGCCATCGAGATACTGTGCGGTCAGCGCCGGGCCGAGCGCCTGCCGCGCGGCCTCAACCAGACCCTCCGCATCGTTCGAGGCCTTCGCGCGCAGCGAGAGCGCCTCGTAGATGCGCGGCAGGTCGTTGATCGGAATCTGCTCGACCAGCAGGCCCTGCAACACCCGCTGTACCTCGGCGAGGGAGAGCAGACCGGGAATGAGATCGTCGACGGCCGAGGGATTGACCTGTTTGACGCCATCCGTGAGCACTCGCACGTCTTCCCGGGTGAGTAGTCGGGCCGCGTTCGTGGTGATGATCGAAGACAGGTGGGTGACCACCACCGAGACCCGGTCGATCACGGTGGCTCCGGTCATCTCGGCGCTGTGCCGCATTTCGCTCGGCACCCACTTGCCGGCCAGGCCGAACACCGGCTCGATCGTGACCTGCCCCGGCAGGGTGTCCAGGGCGTCGCCGAGGGCGAGTACTTTGCCGGCCGGTGCCAGGCCGCGCCCATATTCGACGCCGGCGATGCGAATCACATAGGTCGACGACGGCAGATCGACGCTGTCCCTGGTGCGCACCGGGGGCACGACCACGCCAAGATCCATAGCGATTTTACGCCGGAGGCCCCGTACCCGAGCGAGCAGGTCGTCGGAGGCGCCGGAGACGAGATCGACCAGGTCAGGCGAAAGCATGATCTCAAGCGCGTGCACGCGCATCTGCTCGATCAGGTCTTCGGTCGTGTCGGTCTTGGGAGCGCTCTTCTCCGACGCCGTGCTGGCCTCGATGCTCGCCTGTTTGCTGACTTCGCCGGCCTTGATTCGTTGGGCGATCAGCATGAGCGCCATCCCCACGATGAGGAACGGCAGCACCGGCATACCAGGGATCAGCGCCATGAGCACTGCTGCGGCACCGGCGATGGTCAAGGCGTTCCGCGACTGCGTCAGCTGAGCGGATGCCGTCGAACCGATGTCGGTCTCCGCGTTCGAGCGGGTGACGATCATGCCGGTGGAGACCGCCATGAGCAGTGCCGGAATCTGGGTGACGAGGCCGTCACCGATGGTCAGCAGGGCGTAGGTGTTGACCGCCTCGCCGATCTCCAAACCACGCTGCAGCATGCCGATCGCGATGCCGCCGATGATGTTGATGATGATGATGATCAGGCCGGCGATCGCGTCACCCTTGACGAACTTCGACGCACCGTCCATGGCGCCGTAGAAGTCGGCCTCGGCCGAGACTTCAGCTCGACGATCCTTGGCCTGCGCATCCGTGATCAGGCCGGCGTTGAGGTCGGCGTCGATCGCCATCTGCTTGCCCGGCATGGCGTCGAGGGTGAATCGAGCCCCGACCTCGGCCACACGCTCAGCACCCTTGGTGACGACAACGAACTGGATGACGACAAGAATCAGAAAGATGACGGCGCCGATGATGATCGAGCCGCCGACGGCGACGTGCCCGAACGCCTCGATCACCTGGCCGGCATAGCCTTCGCCCAAAACCAGACGAGTGGATGCCACGTTGAGACCGAGACGAAACAGGGTCGCCACCAGCAGCAGCGACGGAAATACCGAGAAGTCCAGCGGCTTCTTCACGAACATGGTGGTGAGCAGGGTGACCAGGCCCAGCATGATGTTCAGGATGATCAGGATGTCGAGCAGACCGGCCGGAATCGGTACGACCAGCAGCAGAATGATGCCGACCACGCCGACCGGAACGGCGAGCTTGATGAGATTGCGATTCACGAACGGCCTCCGGCAGTCTGCGGTGTTGATGAGGATGATGGAGCAAACGGTGCAGCGGCCAGTGCGCTCATGGTGTGGGTTCCCGCCGTGCTCCCCCGCTTCTTCAGTGCCATGACGAAGGCGAGCACCCTGGCGACAGCGTTGTACAGTTCCGTGGGTATCTCGTCGCCGATCTCGCACGCAGCGTGCAGCGCCCGCGCGAGCGGCACGTCCTGCACGATGGGAACATGATCGGTGTCGGCTTGCGCGCGAATGCGGGCTGCCAGGTGCCCGACTCCCTTGGCGACCACGCGCGGCGCCGATTTGCCCGGCTCATATTTGAGGGCGACGGCCACGTGGGTGGGGTTTACCAGCACGACATTGGCATCGGTCACCGAGGCGATCATGCGGTTGCGGCTCATCATCAACTGCCGGGAGCGGCGCTGCGATTTGATCAGCGGGTCGCCCTCCGAGGCCTTGTTCTCGTCCTTGACCTCTTTCTTCGTCATCATGGTTTTCTTGCGGTTGCGTTTCATGATGACGAAGATGTCGGCGGCAGCGAGCACGAGGCCGGCCGCGACGGCGGCCTGCAGCAGCGCGGCCGTGCCGCCGCCGGCCGCGATGAGCAATTCAGAAACCGGCAGCCCTCCGGCGGTCAGCAGCACCGGCATCAGGCCCTGAATCACCGAGTACAGTACGAAGCCCACGGCGGCCGTCTTGGCGAGAACCTTGACGCCTTCCCAGAGTGCCTGGGTGCCGAACACGCGTTTCATGCCCGTGACGAGATTGAACTGCTCGAACTTTCCGGCGAATTTCTTGAAGTGGATGCCGCCCTGCAGCATTGCTCCGCCCAGCACGACGACGAGCACCACGACGAAAAACGGCGTGAGAATATCGGTCAGCGAGGCCAGCCCGTTGCCGAGGGCTTCAACGGCCACGCTGGGATCTGGATTGCGGGCGAGCGTGCCGATCAGATACATCTGGTCCGTGCCCGCATCGCCGCCGGCCGCGATGGTGGCTGGCAGCATGAGACCGGCCGCGCCAACGCCGAGCCAGGCGGTGACATCCTGCGATTTGGAGAGTTCGCCCTTTTCGCGCACCCTCTTCATACGTTTTTGGGTGGCTTGTTCGGTCTTTTCGCCGGAATCGGTGTCGGACACTACCTCACCCCCATGAGCGCATCGAGGGCCTGCCCGGTGAGGGAAGAGACGATGCGCGGCAGGGCCACGAACACCGTCGCGGCGAGGCTCAGCGTGATGAGGATCTTCAGCGGAAAGCCGAGGGCGAACGCGTTGAGCGCGGGGGCGACCCGAGTGAGCAGGCCGAGGCCGGCATCCGCTAGAAACAGCACGACGAGCAGCGGGCCGGCGATCTGCACGGCGGCGAGGAACATCTGGGTGGTAGCGGCGATCATGGCCTGGGCTGGCGCGGCCAGGTCGATGCCGGAGCCGAGCGGAATGGCGGTGTAGCTGCGAAACAGACCGCCGAGCACGAGTTGGTAGGCGCCGGAGGCGAACATGAGCGCGAGGGCGGTCATCTGGAACAGTCGGGTGAATTGGGCGCCGTTGACCATCGACTGCGGGTCGAAGCCCTGCGCCATCTGGAATCCGCTGAACATGTCGATGAGGCCACCGGCGGACTGCACGGCGGCGAAAACGAGAAAGACCAGGAAGCCCAGGGTGGCGCCGACCAGGATTTCCAGGATCAGGGCCCCGACGAACCCGGCGGTGTCCTGGGAGACGTACTCGGCGGTGACCCGCGGTGAGACGGCCAGGGCCAGTCCGATGGCGAGCATGGCTTTGATGCGGGCCGGAAAAGCACGGTAGGAGAACGGCGGTGCGATGACCAGAAAAGCCACCATGCGCACACCGGCCAGCATGACCGCTTCGATCCAGGCGAAATTGAGGTTGAACTCCACGTCAACCTCCGCCGAGCAGCGCGGGAATCTTCTCGAACATCGAGTTGGTGAAGGCGACCGATTCGGCGATCATCCAGTGGCCGCAGATCAGCAGGGCCAGGGCGACGGCGACCGCTTTCGGCACGAACGACAGGGTCACTTCCTGAATTTGAGTGATCGACTGCATCAGCGAGATGGCAAAACCCACCACGAGCGCGGTGATCAGCACGGGAGCCGACAGTTTCGCGGCCAGAATCAGCGCCTGCAGGCCGATATCGAGCACCGCATTGGTATTCATGTGGCCAGCTGATAACTGCCGATGAGGCTCGTGATGATGAGCCCCCAGCCGTCGACGAGTACGAACAGCAGAATCTTGAACGGCAGCGAGATCATGACGGGCGGCAGCATCATCATGCCCATCGACATCAGCGCCGCGGAAACCACAATGTCGATGACCAGGAACGGGATGAAGATGACGAACCCGATGATGAAGGCGGCGCGCAGTTCAGAGATCATGAACGCCGGAATGAGGGTGAGCAGGGTCACGTCGTCGGGATTGTCGGGGTTGGGCTGGTCGGCGGCCCGGGTCATCAGGGCGAGGTCTTCGCCGCGGGTATTGGCCAGCATGAACTGCCGCAACGGCTCCGAACCGAGGTTCAGGGCATCGGTGAAGTTCAGCGAACCGTCGAGGTAGGGCTGAAGTGCCACGTTGTTGATGTCGGTCAGCACGGGAGCCATGATGAAGAGCGACAGAAACAGGGCGAGGCCGGCGAGCACCTGGTTCGGCGGAATCGACGGCAGCGCGAGGGCGTTCCGGGTCATGGCCAGCACGACGAAGATCTTGGTGAAGCTCGTCATCATGAGC
This sequence comes from Cryobacterium sp. TMT1-66-1, assembly GCF_004403435.1. Lineage (NCBI taxonomy): Bacteria > Bacillati > Actinomycetota > Actinomycetes > Micrococcales > Microbacteriaceae > Cryobacterium > Cryobacterium sp. TMT1-66-1. The sequence goes on along the minus strand of NZ_SOGP01000023.1, from coordinate 145,124 downwards.
AGCAGAGCCGGCGCGACGGACAGCAGGGTGATACCCAGCAGGGTCACGATCGCTGACGAAGGTGCACCGTCGGGTCCGTTGATGTCCACGCTCAGCCCGCCGCCGCCGGTGTCGGACGGGTCGGTGGGGTCGGTCGGCAGAGTCGGGTCGATGGGGCTGTCCGGCATGGCCGGGTCGACCGGCAGGGCGTGCACGACGCTCACGCTCAGCCAGACGAGGGCTGCGGTGATGACGAGACCACAGAGAATCAGCAGGCCGAGCCGGGCAGAAGCCTGACGGTGTACCTGCCGGTCGACCGCGGAGTTCACCGTCCCTGCCGAAGCAGCGCGGCGGTCTGGCGCCAGGTTGATGGTGACAGGATCGACCCGGCCAGCGGGGCGGGGCGGGTCGGCGTCGGGGCCGGGGCGGCGTCATCCGCTTCGGCCGTGGCCAGGGAACGGGCAAAGGCGTCGCTCGCGTCGGGGCTGCCGAGCGCTGCAACAGCGGTCTCGAGGGTCGACGTGGAGACGGCAGCGACGGATTTTTCGTGCAGCACAGTCACGGCCTGCTCGGTCACGCCGAGAACGAGACGGGTTCCGTCGACCTCCACGACGACAACGGATGCCTTCTGCCCGATGGGTTGCCGGCCCACGACGGTCACCGGGTTAGCGATACCGTGCGCGCGTGCCCCGCGCGACAGTCGTCGCTGCAAGTACCAGAGCAGTGCGAGAACCACGCCCAAGGACAGGACGACGCGCACCGCGACTATAAGGGTGTCCACTTACGACAGGCCATCCGCGACATCGAGAATCTGGGTGATACGCACGGCGTAGTCCTGGTCGACGACGACGATTTCACCGTGCGCGATCAGGCGGCCGTTCAGCAGAATATCGGCCGGTGCACCGGCGGAACGGTCCAGTTCGATGACCGCGCCGGGCTTCAGCGACAACACGTCGCGCACGGACATGCGGGTGCGCCCGATCTCAACGGTCAGGGACATTTCGACGTTGCTGATACGCCCAAGGTTTCCCATGGCGACGCGGCTAGAGGCCGTAACGGGCCCGCCGACAACGCCGTTCTGGCGCACTCGAATGGCGAACCAGCCGGTCACGACGCCGCCGGCACTCAGCTCGAAGACGTCGGTGTCGTCGGCGGCGAACAGCGCCGAGGCGTCTTCTACCCTCGATTCGCCGAGCACGCCGATTCCGAGCACGCCGGAGGCGCTCTCCAGGGCCGGACGCAGAACATCCTGACTGGAGACGAGCTGGGAGTTCGCCCCGGCGGCGGCGTCGAGGGAGGCCGAGTCGCTCAATACCACGGCCAGGTCAGCGGAGGTCGTGCCCACAAACGAGGCGACCACGGCGGAACCAGCGCGCGAGCTCAGCTCGGCACTGCCTGTATGTGGCACCGCCAGCAGCGGCACCGACGTCGGCAACACGCGGATGAGAGCGTCAACGGCGACTTCGGGAATGGATCGGGTAGAAATCATTGAGCTGTCTCCTCGGTATCAATGACGATGCAGGCCAGCCGTGAACCGTTTGCTCCCACGGCCGCGCGGGCGAGCGACTGGCCGTCGACGGTCAAATTGAGCGGACGATGCTGGGGATGCGGAACGTGCAGAACATCGCCGACGGCCAGCGTCAGAATGCGACTGGGCAGTACGTGGGCCGTCTCCAGCCGGAGCGACACGTCGACCGGTACGGCCGCGATCTGGGCCTGCAAAAATTCGGCGGCATTCGACGTGGTGCTGGTGGGGTTCGCTTCGCCGAGTTGCGGCATCAGGGCCGCAGCAGGAATGGCCACCGTCGCCGTCGCCGTCACCTTCTCCACCCGAATGGCAAAGGTCGCGACCACCATCAGATCGCCGGTTGCGGCCGCCTGGGCAAACTGCGAGTTGTACTGGATCGCCTCGACCCCCATCTCGTCGACGAGCAACGGTCCGAAGGAATAACGCAGGTCTTCGAGGCTTTCGGCGATGAGCTTGCGAATCAGGGCGAGCTCGATCTGGGTGAAATTGCGTTCGGCGATCACGGGGATGCTGCTGTTGCCGCCAAGCATGTGGTTCACCCAGGTGAGTGCCGACGTGGTCGGAAACTGGATGACGGCTCGGGCCTCGAGACCGGCGACCGTGCACAGCACCATGGCCGTTTTCGGCGGCAGAGAGCCAGCGTACTCGTCGTAGGTGGCCATGAGTACCTGCTCGCAGGTGACCATGCAGAGCACGCGCACACGTGCGGTCAGCTGGGTGCCCCACTGCCGGGCGAACGTTTCAAAGGCCAGTTCCAGAACACGAGCGTGTTCCCGAGCCAGGGTGGTGGGACGCCGAAAGTCGTACAGCTCAACGCTCTTCGCCGCTTTCGCGGGCGCACTGCTGTCGACCTGATCCTGGACTGTCACGTTGGGACTATCGGCGGGGTCAGTCGAATGGTAAGGAGTCTCAGCCCGCGGATGCAGCGCGTCTGTTCCGGGTCAATCCTTCCCGGCCACACCGGGGATGAGCGCCCGCACGCTGTCCGGCTGGTCCGACAGCAGCACGACATCGACCCGGCGGTTCTGGGCCATGTCGTCGAGGGTTGATCCGGTGTTCGCCGGCTGAGCCGAGCCGAAGGCGACAGCGGATATCATCTCTCCGCCAATCCCACCCTGCTCCACCAGACGACGCAATACCTGCGTCGCCCGGCTCGCGGACAGTTCCCAGTCCGTGGCAAACGTCGCGGACTGGCCGTGTTTGTCGGCGTGCCCCTCGACCGATATCTTCTGCCCGCTGGCCACCATCGCCGGAGCGGCAGCATCGAGCACCGCAGTCGCCGCCGCGGTGAGCTGGGCGCTGTCCGGTGCGAAGAACGTTTCGCTGCCAACCAGGCCCAGTGTCAGGCCACGGTCGGTGATGTGAAACTCGACCAGTTGGGCCACACCGGCTGCGGTCAGATTGGCGGTCACAGCAGCCTCCAGCTGATCGAGCTTCGCCACCTCCTTCTCGGCCGCTTCGGCGTTCGCGGTGGCCACGGCCGTGGCCTCTGCCGGGTCGATTGCCTCGGACGAGTGGGTGACTTCCGTGGGTGATTCGCCCTGGTTGTCGATGAGGTCGGCCGGAACGACGACTCCCTCGGCGGTATCCACCTTGCCAGCATCGACGGCCCCGAAGCCGGTGGCGAGGGAGTTGGCCAGTTGCTCGTATTTGTCCTGGTCGACGGTCGACATGGCAAACAGAACGATGAACATGCACATCAGCACCGTGACCATGTCCATGTAGGAGGCCATCCACCGTTCGTCGGGGTGGACGTCCTCTTCTTCGACCATTTTGCGCCGCGTGGCGCGCACACTCATGCTGCTTCGGGAAGGTCTTTGTCTTTACCCTTTCCCTTACCCTTGGCTTTGATCTTTCCTGCGGGCGCATCGGCATCCGCTGCGCCATCTTTATCCTTGGCGCCGACCTTGGGCAACAGCTCGGCCGGAACCATGGCCCGCAGTCGTTCACCGAGCAGCCGCGGCTGGCTTCCGGCCTGCACGGCCAGGGCGCCTTCCATGACCAGGGTCATGCGGTCGACGTCGAGGTCGGCAAGACGGCGCAGCCTGGAGCCGATCGGCAGCCAGATGAAGTTGGCGGACAGCAGGCCCCACAGTGTCGCGACGAACGCGGCCGCGATCATCGGGCCGAGGGTAGCGGGCGTGTCGAGGTTTTCGAGGACGTGGGTCAGAGAAACGACCGTGCCAATGATGCCGACAGTCGGGGCGTAGCCGCCGAGGCCGGTAAAGAATTTGGCCGCGTTGCGGTTGGAGCGTGCCTTGGTTGCGATCTCGTCTTCGAGCAACATGCGCAGTTCGTCACCGTCGGTGCCGTCGGCGATGTTCTGCAGGGCCCCCCGCAGAAACGGATCCTTGACGGTGTCGGCTTCCTGGTCGAGGGCGAGCAAGCCGGAACTTCGAGCGGTTTCGGCCAGGCCGACGACCTGGTCGATGACGGACTGCGGCGGCGTGGTCTTCCCGCGGAACGCACCCGGCAGCGCCTTGAAGGCAGAAGTGAAATCCTTTATTGTGCCGCCAGCGAGCCCGACCGCGATGGTGGCGCCGAAGACGAGGATCATGGGAGCCGGCAGCAGGATTGACATGACCGACGAATGCTCGAGGGTGATCATGGCCAGGAGCGCGCCAAAGGCGAGCACCAGACCGATCAGAGTTGCGGGATCCACTAGAGCTTCCTGGGGCCTCGTGGCAGGTCCCCGGCGGTCGGGTCATACGCGAGCGCGATCACGTGCGCCCGGTAGCTCGCGATCTTCTCGATCACTTCTTCCATGGACTCGGTGACGATGAAGTTGGCACCGTCCACCATGACCAGGGTGGTGTCCGGGTTCGCATGGATGCGTTCGATCAGGTCGGGGTTAATCGCAAAGTGACTGTCGTTCAGCCGCGTTAGTACGATCATGTGTTCATCCCTGGGTCAGAACACCGCAAGCGAGGTGTCAATCAGTACTGTCGGCTGTTTGTGGACCGGCGTAAGGCATCCGCTCAGTGGACAATTTTGACGGGTGCACGGCCCTGCCCACCCACGAAAATCGTCTACTGAGCGCGGCGGGGCGAACCGCACCAACCGCGACGGCTCAGATTGCGCGCGATTCGAGCCACGAGTTGGGACTCCTGACGCAGATCGTCGGCGTTGACGCGGGTGACGTGCAGCCCTTCCGACTCGACGTCGGCTGTACGGGTGAGGTCGCGGCGCCACTGTCGTTGGTCGGTGCGATGCTGATCTCCCTCATATTCGAGGAGCTCGCCGAATTGTTTGAAGTACAGGTCGGCACGACACAGGAACCGACCCGATGCGGCAAAGATGTTTTCGTTGACGAGGGGTTGAGGGAGCCCGTTCGTCACCACGATCACACGCAGCTCGGATTCGGGCGACGACTCGCTGCGAGCTGGGGCGGCAGCGGCGCTCCGAACAGGTGCGCGGCCGTGTGGTGACTGAAGAACGCGCCCACGGGCATCCGCTGTGCGAAGGCGTTGCATAGGTCTCGCGTGCTGGCGTGAGCTGATGCGGGTGCGCGCACTCCCCAGAACGGGCGGGCGAGGTCGCTGGCCCGCAGGCGACCGGGTGACAAGCCGTGCGCAGCGCCCTGGGACACGGCGAATGGGCCGGCAAGGAGGTGGGGCGGGAGCATTCGGCGCGTGGTCATGCCATGAGGATGCCGCATTCTGCCCCGAGGTCTGATGGTTATGCACAGGGCGGCGTTCACTCGACACAATTGTGGGGTGCGGACGGTTCCGCACCCCACAAACGTGTCTACTGAGCTAGCGCTTGAGGTTGGTCAGCTCCTGCAGGACCTCGTCCGAGGTCGTGATGATGCGGGCGTTGGCCTGGAACCCACGCTGGGCGACGATCAGGTTGGTGAATTCCTGCGACAGGTCGACGTTGGACATTTCGAGGGCACCGCTGGTGAGGGAGCCCATGCCGGCCGCGCCGGGGGTGCCGAGTTCGGCCGCACCCGAGTTGAACGTGGCGCGGTAGGCCGAGGAGCCGGCCTTCTCCAGGCCGCCCGGGTTGACGAAGTTAGCGAGGGCGATGCGACCGATGGCCTGCTGCTGGCCATTGCTGAACAGGCCGACCAGGGTGCCGTCGGCGCCGAGCGTGTAGCTGTTCAGCGTGCCAGCCTCGTTGCCGTCGTCGGTCTTGCCGGCAACCGTGGCGAGTCCGGAGAAGCCCTTGAGTTGGGCCAGGTCCATATCGATGCCGTCAACTTTCAGGGCGCCGGAGGCGGTGAAGTTACCCGTGGGGCCGTCGGCGTCGGTCTCGGCGGTGAGCTGCACGGGGGTAGGCGTCGTGCCGTCCGCCAGCTTGGATTGCCCAACGGTCCAGCCATCCGGCGTTGCGGTACGCGTGAAGGCCAGCGACACCGTGCGGGAGTTGCCGAGGTCGTCGAAGACATCGACGGTGCGGGTGAGGACGGTACCTTCGGCGGAATCCGACGGCAGGTTGCCGGTGAACGTCGCGGCGGTAGAGGCCTTAGCCGGCACGATTGCGCCGACCGGCAGGGTAATGTTGCTGGTCGCCCCGCTGGCGTTGACGACACCGTTGACGGCGCCCCAGCCCTGCACGATCGCGCCGTCGGGTGAGACCAGTCGGCCGGCCGAGTCGAAGTTGAAGGACCCAGCGCGGGTGTAGAGGGTTTCACCGCCGAGCGAGGTGACGAAGAAGCCATCGCCGGAGATCATGAGGTCGGTGGTCTTGCCGGTGGACTGCGACGATCCCTGGGCGAAGTTGGTTGAGATTCCGGCGACCTGCACGCCGAGGCCGACCTGGGCCGGGTTGGTACCACCGGCGGTCGGCGTCGCGCCGCCGGCGGCCTGGGTCAGCTGTGACAGGGTGTCCTGAAACTGGGCCGCGGACGCCTTGAACGCCGTCGTGTTGACGTTGGCGATGTTGTTGCCGGTCACGTCGAGCATGGTCTGGTGTGAACGAAGGCCGGAGATGCCGGAGTAGAGAGAACGAAGCATGAGGTGCTGCCTTTCGGAAAAAAGTTATGCGGTGAAGTTGATGGGTCGAGGACAAGCCGCGGATCAGGCCGCGGTCGTCGCCTCCGCGGTGGCTTCCGCGCCTTCGGTGTCGTCGGCAACGACGGCGCTGGTCACACCGGAGATGACGTCGAGGGCCACCGGTTCCCCGTTGACGGTGACCATGGGCACCGGGCCAGCGAACGAGACGGACGACGCGAGCCCGGTGATTTCGTCGCCATCGGCATTGGTATAGGTGACCGTCTCCCCCACCAGCGCGGCCGCCGAGGTGCGCATCTGCAGGGAGAAACCCTCCTGGCTCGCGGTGGCCATTTCGGTGAGCTTCTCCATCATGGCGAGCTGGGTGGTCTGGGCGATCATCTCGTTGGTATCCATCGGCGAGCTGGGATCCTGGTTTTGCAACTGGGTCACCAGCAGCGACATGAACACCTCCGAGTCCATGGACTGGTTGGGCGTACGCGTCGTGGTCGTGGACGTGTACATTCCGGTCGGAGCGGCGGCATTGCCTGCCAGGGCATCGATTGTCACGGTTGTTCTCCTAAGCCAGTACGTCGATAGTGTGGGTGGACCCGAATCGGGACGCGCGGTTCTCCAGCGGAGTGTCCGGTGCTCGCTCGGCGGGACTCCGAGCGTTGGGATTGCGCCCGTCGGCCTCCGAGCGGGGCTGGCGGGTGGCGCCGGGATCGCCGGCCTCGCTGTCGCTCGACAGGTCGAGCTGGGCGCTCAGCCCGGAACCGGCGAGGTCCCGGCGCAGGTCAGGCAAAATCACGCGCAGCGCATCACGGGCCAGATCGGTGGGAGCGAACAGCTCCACCCGAATGCCCTCCCCCGTCACGTGCGCCCGCACGGTGACCGGCCCGAGGTTGTCGGGCGTAACGCTGATGGTGAGCACGTGCTCACCCGGCGCAGCATTGGTCAGCGAGAACAGCGGCTTCATGATCTGCGCGGTGAGCGGCACGGCGGCAGCCGGCGCGGGCGCTGCAACCGGCGTGGCTGTGCTGGTCGCCAGCGCGGTCGGTGCAACGCTGGGCAGAGCGGATGCCGTCGGCGCGACGGCCTCCGTGCTCGTGGCGTGCACCCGCACGGCGTCGGGCAGCGCGGAGCGCGCCGACCCGTCGGTGGCCGCGGCGACGCTTTGAGCCGCACCGGCGAGGCTTTGTGCCCCACCGGTCGGCGCGGCGGGGTTCTGTGCCGTGCCGGGCACGGGCGGCGTGGCGGCCGGACTGAGTGCGCTCGCGGGCGTCGCTGAATCTGCGGTTGTCGAAGGGGCCTGGGGCGGCAGCGTCGCGGCATCCGCTTCGGGGGACGTTGTCGGTGCGGCACTGGAAGCGGTTGCACCGGCGTCGGCGGTGCGACCCTGGGCGGCCCGCACGGCAGCGACCGGAACGGCGGCGGCGGCCACTGCGACGACCGCCGCCGCAAGCGGGACGGCGGCGGTATCAGCAGCGGGCACCGCAGCGGCGGCGTTCGCTGCGGAGTTCGGCACAGCCGTGACTGCTCCAGCGACGTGGGCGGAAGCTACACCCGAACCGCCCGCCGTCGCCGGCGCGGCAACCGACGCGGTCAGGTCGACATTGGTGCTCCCCACGGCGTCAACCGACGGGCCGGGAGCAGCAGTGCTGCCCGCGGTACTGTCCGCAACGGTACTGTCCGCCGCCGGGAACGCGGCTGCGGCAGCGGCAGCCCAGGTCAGAGCTGGGGAAAACGCCACCGGGGCGGTTGCATCCGCCGGGGAACCGGCCGCAGTGGCCTCGGCCGCGGAATCCTGCGCGGGGTCCGTCTTCTGCTCCGTTGACGACGTCGCCGCCTTAGGGCCCGATGTCGACGAGGCGGCGCTGCGATCGGTGAGGGTGCCTTGCAGAATAGAGCCGAACGCTTCAGCGCCCGACGAAGCCGAGCCCTGACTGGTGTCGCGCGGGGCCGGCGCGGTAGCCGGCCGAAATTGGCCGAGGGTGAGGGTCATAGTGCACTTCCCGTGACGGTTGAATTCTGCTGGGCGAAAGCGGCGAAGGCGGCGCTGAGCATGTCGGTGGAGCCGGTGCCGGCGGACTGGGTGGTGGTGGGGATGATGCGGCGGATAGTGGTGATATCGGCATCCGTCATGTAGGCCTCGCGCAGGCACACGGTGCGGCCCGGATACGGGGCGTGGATGACCTTGTTGTCGCCGGCGTAGATGAGAATGTGGTCGCCACCGCCGGTGACGATGAGGTCGCCCGGCTGGGCTTCGGCGAGGGAGGCGACCTCGGTGCCCATCTTCATCTGACCAGAAACGAGGCGTGGCAGTTCTATTCCGATATCGGCATATACGGTTTGAACGAGTCCGGAGCAGTCCATTCCGCTGGAATCTTCTCCGCCGAACACGTAGGGCACGCCGAGATATTTCTCAGCGGACGCCACGACGTCGGTGCCGGTCGCGCCGTTGGCCGATCCGGTCGCACTGGTCGCACTCGTTCCGAGCGCCGCAGCGAGGGTAGCCGCGAAACTATCAGCCGAAGCGGATGCCGCTGCCGTCGTCGCTGCGGTCGTCGCTGCGGCCGTGGTCGTGACCCGTTCGGTCGACACGCTGGAGAGCTGCTGCAGGGTCGCCTGAATCTGGCTGACTCTGCCCATGGCCGCGATCATCGTCATAGTGTCTCCCCCTCGTTCAGGCTTGCCGAGCGGCTGCGGTGCCAGCGAGCTCCGGCAATCTCGTCGAGCACGGTCTGCTCGGCGTGCAGGTCTTCGGCCAGCACTGCGGCCGCGTGCCGGTCATGCAGTTTCTCGAGCGCGACCGACTCGGCCCGGGCGGCGTTGTAGTTGGACTGGGCGGAATCGAGGGTCTCCTGGTGGTTACGCCCCATGGCGTCGAGCTCAGCGAGCATGCTGCGCGACGACGACCTGGCCGCGGCCATGGCGTTGAGCGCGGCGATGGTCTGCGGAGTGTTCCCGAGAGCGCCCAGGGCCGAGCGGGCACGACCCCGGCGGGCCTGGAGCGCGGCCACGCGGGCATTCGCCTCGGCGAGGTCGAGGGCGGCCTGGTCCTGCTGCAACTTACGCAGACGCAGCAGCCCGGCCAGCGGAAAGAGGCGGCTCATGCGACAGCCCCGAACGCGCGGGTCAGCCGGGTGAGCTGGGACCAGGCCTGCTCGCTGGGAGTCTGGTCGTCCATCCGCTGTTGCAGAAAAGCGTTGATGGCCGCGCCGTTCTCAACGGCCGCATCGACCAGCGGGTTCGTGCCGGGCCGGTAGGCGCCGACGTCGAGCAGATCCTGCGCGCCCTGACGAGCCGCCATGACCTTGCGCAGCGTCGTCGCGATCTGGTTGCGTTCGGGGCTGTTGACCCGCGACGCCACGCGCGAAATGGAAGCCAGCACGTCGACCGAGGGAAAATGGCCGGTGATAGCGAGCTTGCGGTCGAGAACGACGTGGCCGTCGAGGATAGAGCGCGCCGCGTCGGCGATGGGTTCATTGTGGTCGTCGCCGTCGACGAGCACCGTGTACATTCCGGTGATCGAGCCTGTCTCACCGGTACCGGCACGTTCCAGCAGCCGGGCCAGCACCGAGAACGTCGACGGCGGGTAGCCGCGAGTGGCTGGCGGTTCCCCGACCGAAAGCCCGATTTCGCGCTGCGCCATGGCCACGCGGGTGAGCGAGTCCATCATGAGCATGACGTCGGCGCCCTGGTCGCGAAACGATTCGGCGATGCGGGTGGCGGTGAATGCGGCGCGCAGCCGCATCATCGCGGGTTCGTCGGAGGTCGACACGACGACGATGGAGCGGGCCAGGCCTTCTGGGCCCAGGTCGTCCTCGAGAAACTCGCGAACCTCACGCCCGCGCTCCCCCACCAGTGCGATGACCGAGACCTGGGCATCCGTTCCGCGGGCGATCATCGACAGCAGGGACGACTTTCCAACGCCGGAGCCGGCAAACAGGCCCAGACGCTGACCGCGGCCAACCGTCGTGAGAGTGTCGAGAACGCGCACGCCCAAGTGCAGCGGGGTCGTGATGCGCGCCCGGTGCATGGCCGAGGGGCTGTCATGTTCCAGGGAGACGAAACCGTCTGAATCGAGCGGGCCCTTGCCGTCAATGGGGCGGCCCAGGCCGTCAATGACGCGCCCGAACAGGCCACGGCCGGTGGGCACGAGCAGCGGCGAGCCGGCCGATCGCACGCGGGCACCGGCCTGCAAACCGGTGATGCGGCCAAGCGGCATGCATCGGATTCCGGTCTGGGTGGTGGCGACGACTTCAGCGTCGATACCCGCCTGGCCCGGTCGGGCGCCGAGCGTGACGATGTCACCAATCGCCGAGCGCAGGCCTCGCACCTCCACGCCCAGACCGACAATGGACGACACGACACCGACCCGCTCCGGGCGCCCGGCTTCGATTGCCTGCACGAGCTGCGTGGCGCGTGGGCGCCAGGTGGTGATCATGCTTCGACCTCGGCGAGAGCGGCCTTTGCGCGGGCAAAGGCCGTGCTGATACGCGCGTCGAGAAAGCCGTCGCTGAACTCGGTGATGGCGTCACCGCGCTTGAGTCGGGAATCCCCAACAAAACGGATGCTCTCCAGCGCGCGCGTTTGCGCGCCCAGCACCACGAGGTCATCCGGGTGCATGCGAATGCTGTGCACCTCGCTGCGGTCGAGCTGGTCTGGCTGGTGCAGGGCACGCTCCAGAGCGCGGCGGGCCGACGGTTCGGTATGGCTGAGTTCACAGCCGAGAATGGCTTCGGCCAGTTGCAGGGACGTGTTGACGAGCGTGGCTTCCGCCTGCTGAATGAGCGGAATGCTTCGTTCATTGAGGGCGCGGGCGGCGGCAGCGAGCAAACGCACCGCGCTGTCGACCTGCGCTTCACCGTAGCGTTCGTTCTCGGCGTGCTGGGCGTTGATCTCGTCGGCGCGCCTGGCGACGTCTGCGGCCGCCAGCCGTAGCCCCTCGGTGTACCCGGCGGCGTGACCCTCGGCGCGCGACTGCTCGTCGACGCGATCCTGCTCCTCGTCGCGCAGTCTCGGAAAGGCCATGCGGCCAAACCCGGTGTCAGTTGACATATTCGTCCTCGGCACCGCGTTGCACGGTGATGCTGCCCTGTGCTTCCATGTCGCGAATAGCGCGCACGATTTCGGCACGGGCGTCTTCGACCTGACGCATCCGCACCGGTCCGAGGCTTTTGGTTTCGTCGTCGAGTACGTCGCGGTTGCGCTCGGAGAGGTTGGCGCGGATGACCTCGGTGACGGCATCGGACGTGCCCTTCATGGCCATGGCCAGCACGGTCGTGTCGATGCCGCGCAGTACCTGCTGCACGTCCCGGCTCTCCAGCTTGACGATGTCGGCAAAGGTGAGCATGCGAGAACGGATCTCCTCGGCCAGGGCCGGGTCACGTTCCTCGAGGCCTTCCAGAAGTGCACGCTCGGTGGCGGCATCCGCTCGGTTGATGATGTCGACGAGCGGCTGAATTCCGCCGACCACTTCGATGCTCTCGCGCGCGACAATTTTACCGGTGCGAAGTTTGAGCGTGTCCGTCACGACCCGAATGGCTTCGGGCGTCGCACTCGACATAGTGGCGATGCACTGGGCGACGTCGGTGCGGAGGCCCGGTTCCATGCTGGCCAAAATAGCGGATGCCTGGTCGCGTCGCAGGTGCGCCAACACCAGTGCAATGGTCTGGGGCATCTCGCCGTCAAGCAGGTTGAGCACATCGCCGGGCTCGGAGGGATCCAGAAATTCAAAAGCCTTGCCGGCCATGGAGGTGGCGACGCGGTTCATGACACCGGCCGCGCGTTCGGCACCGAAGGAAGCCTCAAGCAGACCGACGGCGAACTCGTGCCCGCCGCGGGACAGCCGACGACCCTTCAGGGTGATTTCGTGAAATTCGTTGAGCGTGGACTCGGCGACGGCCGGGTCCACGTTGCGCAGCTGCACGATTTCGCCGGCGATGACTTCGGCTTCGATGTCGCTGAACTGCTTCATCACCTCCGTTGCGCGCTGGCGATCCATGTTCATGAGTACGACGGCAACTTTTTGGGTGCCGGTCAGTGCTGTGCCTGGCTCGTTCATGCGCGCTGCCGGTCATCCATCAGGCCACGCAGGAACTCGGCCGTGCTGCGCGGGTCGGACTGCGCCAGGGAATCGATCTCGGCGCGGCGCACGTCGGTGTCGGTCGGCACGAACTTGACAGTCGGGATGATCTTGGTGGGGGTGTCGGTCGGATTGTCGAGGAACAAGGAGCCGGCGGATGACGTCACCGAGAGCGGAACAGTGGCCTCTCCGAGGGCGTTCTGCATTGCCGTGAGATCGCCGATCTCCACCGATTCCCGGCTCTGGCGACGTGACCGGCGTGCGTAGAGAATGAGGCTGACCACGAGGGTGATGACGATGCCCGCGGTGATCACCGACACCCGCAGAATCTCGGCGAACTGTGCGGCGGCCGCGGCATCCGCTGCTGCCTTGAGCGCTGCAGCTGCTGCAGCGGCACCCGTGGTGTCGAAGGCCATGACTTCGACGGTCACGGCGTCGCCGCGCACGGCGTCGATTCCCGCGGCCGAGGTGACGAGCGAGGTGATGTCGGCCACATTGAGCTTGGCGGCGGCGGCGGCATCGACGGCCACGGAGACCGTCTGCCGGGTGATCGCTCCGGCCGGAATGGTGCGGTTCTCGGTGACCTTGTTGACGGCGTTGTTGCGGGTCGTCGACTCGCTTGAGAAGGTGCCGTCGGTGGCGCCATCGGCCACGGGGGCCGTGTCGGATCCGAGCACGCCGGCGGCGCTGCCGCCGGCTCCCGAGTAGGTCTCGGTGTCGACGGACTCGTTCAGCGCGGGCGCCTGGGTTGGGCTGGTGAAAGACTCTTCGACCCGATTGGCTGATTCGTAGCTCATGTCGGCGGCAACGACGACGGTGGCGTTGCCTGCACCGACAACCTTGTCGAGCATGGCCTGCACGGAACTGCGCACGCGGGTCTCATAGTCCGAGGCCTGCTGGTCGGCTCCCCCGGTGGCACCAACGCCGACGGCAGAGAGCACGGTGCCAGTCGAATCGACGACGGCCACATCGGCGGCGGTCATGCCGTCGATCGAGGCGCTGGTCAGGTGCACGATGGCCTGAACCTGGTCGTTGGAGAGGGTGACGCCGTTCTGGGTTTCAACGAAAACGGATGCCGTTGGGTCGTTTTTCTCCGACACGAACACGCTGTCTTTGGGGATGGCGAGCTGCACCGAGGCCATCTTGACACCGTCGAGGGCACCGATGGTCTTGGCCAGTTCGCCCTCGAGCGCTCGCTTGTAGGTGACCGACTGCTGAAACTCGCTCGAGGTCACGCCCATGGTGTCGAGCAGGGAGTAACCGCCGGTGCTCGAGGTGGGCAGGCCGGCCGAGGCCGACTTGATGCGTTCGTCGTAGACACTCGCTTCGGGCACCAGAATCGTGGCGCCGCCGTCGGCAAGCTCGTATTCGACGCCGTCGCTGCGCAACTGCTCGACGATGCTGTTGGCGTCTTCGCCGCTGAGGCCGGAGAAGAGGGGCGTGAAAGCCGGCTTGGTGACCCACATGCTGAGTGCGGCGATGCCGAGCACGAGCACGGCGACGCCGATGATGGCGACGGTGCGCTGGGCAATGGTGAACTCGCGAATCGCGTTTCCGAAGCGCTTGAAGACGCTGGTGACTTGCCGGGGCATCAGGCTTGCATCCTCATGATCTCGTTGAACGCGTCGACGCCTTTGTTACGCACGGCGGCGACGAGTTCCATGGTCACCTGGGCGCGGGTGGCGGCGATGGTGGCGGTGTGAATGTCACCCAGGTCACCGGTGACGGCCTGAATGGCAAGAGTATTCGAGGTGCCCTGAAGCTGCTGCAGGTTGTCGACGGCACCCGAGAGGGCGGTGCCGAAACCCGAGCCGTCGGTGCGCTGCGTGGCGGTCGTGGCTGAGCTGCCCATGACACCCGAGAGGGCGGTGGTTGCGTTGATGGCGCCAAGTGGCATCAGCCACGTCCGATCTGTAGTGCGGCTTCATAGGCGGTCTTGGCCCGGTCGACGACGGCGGCGTTGGCCTGATAGCCGCGCTGGGCCATGATGAGGTGGCCCATCTGCTCGGCCATGTCGATATCGGGGTAACGCACGTAACCATCGGCATCGGCGAGCGGATGCTCCGGCTCGTACACCAGGGTGCCCTCGGCACCGCCGAAGGCGGCCGTGGTGCTGGCGCCCACGTTGCCGGGGCCCTCCTGCGCGAGGATATAGCGTTCCTGAAAGGCAGCATCCGTTGTGGCGGTCACGGTGTTGGCGTTGGCGAGGTTGTCGGCGATGGCGTCGAGCCACTTGCGGTGCAGCGTCATGCCGCTGCCTGCGATTCCGATGGCGTCGACCATCAGGCGGTCTTCATCGCGGCGCGAATCGACGAGACCGGGCCTTCGACGGCCTTGGCGGCAAACTGGTAACGCAACAGCGCGTCGATGTTGGCGAGGGTCTCGGTGTCGAGGTTCACGTTGTTGCCGTTGAGCAGCGTCGGGTCGAGCGAACGCTCCGTCGTCGCGGCCGAAACACCGTTGCCGTCAGCGACCGATTTGGCCAGTGCGTTCTCGAACGAGACGACCTTGGCGTGGTAATCGGGGGTGTTGATATTGGCGATGTTATTCGCGATGGTGCGCTGGCGCAGCGCAAGGCCGTCCAGGGCGCTCGTGAGGGCCAGGGAGGTCACGGAATCAAGCATGATTACCCGCTTCGTCGACAGAATGACAAGACGGCCAATCCGTGGCCCGGTGGTGAGCAATCCGTGCTCACTCCTTGCTATCGGTCGCCACGACAGATGGGTAAGGAGTTCGTAAGAACATTCCCCAAGTTTGTTGCGCTACGGCGTGTCGCCGGTGTTTTACTACCCTCGAACGGGGGTCAGCCGGCCACATCCAGATAAACGGATGCCCGCGCGTCGCGCTCCGGAGGCACCGACCGTACCGCCGTGAGGTGCTTCAAGGTGAGGGTGCGAGCCTGTTCGAGTTCCCCGATGAGCTTCTGCTGATTGTGCAGCAGGTCCTGCACTCGTGTGGCCAGTTCCGGCGGAATATTTCCGAGCCTCGTCGGCACCGTCCACTCCCCTACGGCCGCGACACCATCGCTGTTCGAACCTGTCGAGACGGCCATCGACCGGGCCGCAGCATCCAGCCGATTCTCGAGGTCGTCGAGCGCGGCCTCCCAGGCGGCCAGACTAGCCAATGCCGAGCTCACCGCTCAAGCGCGCGATCGGTGCTGGCGCCGCCGGCAGCAGCGCCGCGGCTTCGTGCCAGGTGAGCCGCAGCGGTTCGAGCAGCGAGATGCACTCGCGGGTGCGGGCCGAGTCGCGGTGCGTGTTCGCACTCACCATGGCGGTCGAGACATAGGTATAGAGCGAGAACAGCCCCTCGCCGCCGTCCCAGGCGTCGACGTTGAGCGAGGTACTCAGCTCCGACACGATGGCCTGGGCGTGAATCAGGTTGTCTGACGCGATCTGCCAGTCCAGGCGCTGCTGGGCCGCTTCGGCCCGGTTCAGGTCCAGCAGCAGGCGGTCGTAGAGCATGGTGAGCAGGCGAACCGGGGTTGCCGAGAGAACCGCGTCGCGGTTGTAACGCGAACGCTGGGCGTTGGTTCCCATTGTCATAGTCATCATTTTCCGTTCGCGCTGTTGAGACCGTCAACCTGGGCGGTGAGCCAGGCGGATTGGGCGTTCATGTTGCTGAGCTGCACCTCGAGCGAGGCGTAGGTGCGTTCCAGGGTCGATCGGCGCGATGTCAGGCGCAGATCCCAGTTGTCGATCTGCGTGCCGAGGCTCTTGACCAGACTCTCCTGGCCGGTGATCATGCCGGTGATCATGCCGTCGTACTTGTCGGAAGCGCTCGTGGCCGCGGCGGCGACACGGGAGGAGATCTCGGCCAGCACCTTCTCGACGTGGTCCGGGTCGTCTTTCATGGCGGCGGCGAACTTATCAGCGTCGAATTCCATGGTGCCGCTCTTGGTGATGCTAATGCCGATCTCGCTCGGCGAGCGGCCGTCAACCGGGTACGACGCGGCGTCGAGGATCAGCTGTTTCACATCGCGCACAGTGCTGTCGCCGCTGAACACCCCGGCCGAGACCACGGCGTTGCCGCTCGTGTCGGTGCTATTGACCACGGCCGACTTGGTTGAAATCAGCGCGAACACCGTGTTGAGCGAGCTGACCAGCTTCTCTGCGATGTCGCTGACCGCCGCGTTGTCGCGGGCGACGGTGATGGTGACCGGATCGGTGGAGACCTTGGACACCGTCACGGCCACGCCGGGCAGCAGGTCGGCGAAAGTGTTCGTTGACGAGGTAATGCTCTGCGCGGCAGCGGTTCCGGCCCACAGCGTCACCTGCGCGTCTTGCGCGGCGGTAATCACGGCGGCGCCGGTAGCCTCGAGCACGTTGGCGGCGGTTCCGGCCGTGACGTCATCGCTCGTGCCCTGGTACAGCTCAAAGTTTCCGGTGAGGCCGGTGTCATCAGCGACCAGCTGCAGGCGATATTGCTTGTCGCCGGCGGCGTTGGTGCCCGAGGCCACCTTGGTGGCCGTGATGCCGGCGCTCGAGGCGTTGATGGCACTCGCGACGTCGTCGAGCGAGGCCGAGTTGGCCGCAATGTCGATGGGGGTACCGTTGCTGCCGACGAAGGTGAAGGAGGTGCCGCTGAAAGCCGTCATGGCCGCGGTCACGCCGGACTTTGCCTGGGCGAGGGCGCCCACGACGACGTCGAGTGAACCGGTGCTGGCACCGCTGGAGACGGTGGTGGTGATGCTCGAGTTGCTGCTCGTCGCCGAATAGAGGTTGAGGGAGCTGGCGACGCTGCTCTTGGTGGCGAGAGTCGCGAGACTGGCGATGGAGGCGTTCAGCCCCTGCAGCGCCGTCACGAACGTATTGGAGGCGGTGACTTTGGCTTTGAGCAGGGTCTGCGGCCCGGCTTCAAGCGTCATCAGAGAATTAATGAGCGAGGTGGTGTCCAGGCCGCTGATCAGGCCGTCGACTGCGAGAGACACGGGTTTCCCTTTCTGGTTGTCGAACCTGGGGTGGTGCTGTGGCGGCTGTTGCGGGTCTCATCTGGCCCGCAACAGCCACCCAGTCAGATCAACGAACGATCTGGGTTGAACCTGTGGTGCTGGTGTTACTGGAGCAGCTGCAGAACGCCCGAGTTGCTCTGGTTGGCCTGTGCGAGCATGGCGGTACCGGCCTGCGACAGAATATTCGCACGGGTGTACTTGACCATCTCTTCAGCCATGTCGGTGTCGCGAATACGCGAACCGGCAGCGGTGAGGTTCTCCTTCGACACGGCCAGGTTCTTGATAACGCTCTCGAACCGGTTCTGATCCGCACCAAGCGACGCGCGAGCCGTGGAGATGCCCGAGATCTGACGGTCGAGAGCCGTGATCGCGGCAGCAGCCCCCGCGGCCGAGGAAAAGTCCAGGCCACCGATCGTGCTCGTGCCCCCGCTGGCACCGGTCAGACTGGACGCAGTGATGGCGTCACCATTGTTGGCCCGAACACTCAGCTGATTGAATTCATCCACGCCTGCGGTGTAAAACTCACTGAATGCTGCATCTGCGTTCAGAACTTTCGCAGCATCACTGGCCGTTCCACCGGTGGCCAGAAAGTCCGTCGTTGCTGCAGTGGTGGATGTGGTCACGCCGTCAGCAGTAAAAGTCACTGCCGTGTCAGACGTTACCGGTGTTGCGTACGACTTGCCGACGTTGCCTGCTCCGATGGCGTCGGTGACCTTGTTGACGTTGGCGCCGGCGAGGTTAACCTTGATCTGGCTGCTGGCGTCGCCGTTCGCGCCGACCTGGAAGCTCAACTCCGGCTTGGTGCCGTCGAGCAGCTGGGTACCGTTGAAGTTCGTGGACTCACTGATACGAGTGAGCTCAGTGGTGAGCGCCTCGACCTCGGTCTTGATCGCGCCACGCGATTCTTCGTTGTTCGAGTCGTTACCGGCCTGAACGGCCAGGTCACGAACACGCTGCAGAATCGACTGCACCTCGTTCAACGAACCTTCAGCGGTCTGGATAACGCTGACAGCGTCCTGCGCGTTACGAGCGGCAACCGTGAGGCCACCAACCTGCGACTTCAGACCCTCCGAGATAGCGAGGCCGGCCGCGTCATCCGCTGCCCGGTTGATGCGAAGACCACTCGACAGCTTCTCGAGCGACTTCGACAGATCGTTCTGAGTGGTGGCCAGATTGCGGTACGCGTTGTTGGCCGCGACGTTGGTATTTACTTGCATGCCCATGATGGATCCTCCGTGACTGGGACTGAATTCTCCGGCCCATCCATGGGCCAGCACTTATACCTATCGACAGCAACCGCGCTCGGGTTAGAAACTCGCAGCGATCGCTGGTTAAAGAGAGGCGGCATCCGTTCGGAGTAATTACGAGCGGATGCCGCCGATCACGCATCAGGTTCTGACGCGATCACTCGTGTTACTGGAGCAGCTGCAGAACGCCCGAGTTGCTCTGGTTCGCCTGCGCGAGCATCGCGGTGCCAGCCTGCGAGAGGATGTTCGCACGGGTGTACTTGACCATCTCTTCGGCCATGTCGGTGTCGCGAATACGCGAACCGGCAGCGGTGAGGTTCTCCTTCGAGACGGCCAGGTTCTTGATGACGCTCTCGAACCGGTTCTGGTCCGCACCCAAAGATGCGCGCGCCGTGGAGATGTTCGAGATCTGGCGATCGAGCAGGTCGATCGATTTCGCTGCCTTGGCGGCGTCCGTGAAGTCCAAGCCTGCAATATCGACGAATGTCGAGGTATCGGTCGTCCCGGTATTGCTATTTGAATACGTAGTTGCTGCCAGTCCCGCCCCTGCAGTCGCCCCGCTACCACCCGCAGTGACTGTAATGGCGTTCGCCGATGCGTCGTTCAGTGATGTGTTTTTGGACTGGATACTGTACGTGCCGGTGCCATTCGTACTGACAACAAAATCGACCGGCACACTCGAATCAGCGAAATTCGCTGCCTTAGCCGCAGTGTCCAGCTTGCTGAATACCTGCGCATCGGTCAGATCTGCCGCGGAGGTATCTCCAAAGTCGACAGTAAAGCTCTTAGCACCGGTGCCACCCTGTGAGATGACGTAGATACCGTTGGCAGTTGCCTTGTCAAACTGGATATTCCCACTTGCAACCGGTCCAGGTTTGGATCCTTCAGTTGTTACTCTGTAGCCGTCGGTGAGCTCATCCGTCACCTTGGTGACGTCTGCACCCGCGAGGTTGACCTTGATCTGGCTGCTCGCGGAACCGTTGGCGCCGACCTGAAAGCTCAGCTCGGCTTCGGAACCGTCGAGCAGCTGGGTGCCGTTGAAGTTCGTGGACTCACTGATTCGAGTGAGCTCGGCCGTCAGGGCCGTGACCTCGGTCTGGATCGCGCCGCGCGACTCGGTGTTGTTCGAGTCGTTACCGGCCTGAACGGCCAGGTCACGAACACGCTGCAGAATCGACTGCACCTCGTTGAGCGAACCTTCTGCGGTCTGAATAACACTGACCGCGTCCTGAGCGTTGCGAGCGGCGACCGTGAGGCCACCGACCTGCGACTTCAGACCCTCCGAGATTGCGAGGCCGGCCGCGTCATCCGCTGCCCGGTTGATGCGAAGACCACTCGACAGCTTCTCGAGCGACTTCGACAGATCGTTCTGAGTGGTTGCCAGGTTGCGGTACGCGTTATTCGCCGCAACGTTGGTGTTGACTTGCATGCCCATTTGAGTTCCTCCGTGACTGGGACTACTTACGCCGGCCCATCCATGGGCCAGCACTTATGTCTATCGACCGCAGCGTTCAGGCCGTCAGAAGAACCGGCTGAACAGGCGCGTTCGGGGGGTGCCGTGGCCAGGGACAGCGCGATTGAATTCGCGGTGCCCCTGCTACGGCGCCCGGATCAGACTCTGATCCGGTGGTGAGGCGTATTACTGGAGCAGCTGCAGAACGCCCGAGTTGCTCTGGTTGGCCTGTGCGAGCATGGCGGTACCGGCCTGCGACAGAATATTGGCACGGGTGTACTTGACCATCTCTTCAGCCATGTCGGTGTCGCGAATACGCGAACCGGCAGCGGTGAGGTTCTCCTTGGAGACGGCCAGGTTCTTGATGACACTCTCGAACCGGTTCTGATCCGCACCAAGCGAAGCACGAGCAGTGGAGATGCCAGAGATCTGACGGTCGAGAGAGGTGATCGCAGCGGCAGCGCCCTCGGCCGAGGAGAAGTCCAGGCCACCGATTTTGCTCTGAACGGACTGCTCCGCGAGTGCCGTGCTTGATGCCTCTGTCACCACGCCGCCGGTCAGTGATTTCACGTTCAACTTGCCGTTTTCGTCGAGACTTGCCACCAACTTTTCGCTGAAGCTAGTGTTCGCATTCAAGGAAGCCACGGCATCCGCAGCAGTCTTTCCGTCTCCACCGACAGCGACAGTTCCAGTGACTGTGACGGCCGTACCATCGATCTTGAACGCAACGCTCGTTGCTGGCGTGGTAGTCGCCAGAACGAAAGACGTACCGACGTTGCCCGAGCCAATAGCCTTGGTTACATCGGACACGTTTGCGCCGTCAAGCTTGACCTTGATCTGGCTGCTGGCGTCGCCGTTGGCACCGACCTGGAAGCTGAGCTCGGCTTCCGAACCGTCGAGCAGCTGGGTGCCGTTGAAGTTCGTGGACTCGCTGATTCGAGTGAGCTCGGCCGTCAAAGCCGTGACCTCGGTCTTGATCGCGCCACGTGACTCAGTGTTGTTCGAGTCGTTACCGGCCTGAACGGCGAGGTCGCGAACACGCTGCAGAATCGACTGCACCTCGTTCAACGAACCTTCAGCGGTCTGGATGACACTGACCGCGTCCTGAGCGTTACGAGCGGCAACCGTGAGGCCACCAACCTGCGACTTCAAGCCTTCAGAGATAGCGAGGCCGGCCGCGTCATCCGCTGCCCGGTTGATGCGAAGACCACTCGAGAGCTTCTCGAGCGACTTGGAAAGATCGTTCTGCGTGGTGGCCAGGTTGCGGTACGCGTTGTTGGCCGCGACGTTGGTGTTGACTTGCATGCCCATGGTGAATCCTCCGTGAGTGGGTCGTGTTACACCAGCCCATCCATGGTCTGGCAACTCTTGCTATCGACCGTTTTGCCGTGGGGGTTAGATTCCGAGGCCAGATCGCCCGCTAGCGGCCCCATACGCAAAGAAGACGCTGCCCCACGAAGGGACAGCGTCTTCAAGAAAGAGCAAGCAGCGGTTACGCGGCGGGGCGGAGCAGCTGCAGAACGTCGGAGTTCGACTGGTTGGCCTGGGCGGAGACCGCTGTGACCGGTTGGGCCAGAATGCTCACGCGCGTGAGGTCAACCATCTGCTCGGCCATGGCATTGTTGCTCAGGCGCGACGCCGCCGCAAGGGTGTTCTCAGCCGAGACCGCCCGGGTCTTCCCTTCGAAGTCCACGCTGTCAGCGGCAATGACAGACTCGGTCGACGCGAGTCCGCTCGAAATCGCAACGGTGGGCTGGGTGAGTGCGCTCTGCGCGGCGGCCAGTTTGCGGTAGGCGTCGGATGCTGAGGTATTGGTGTTGATCTGCATGACCATGAGGGTTTCTTCCGTGAGGTGTTATGAAGCCGGCCCATCCATGGGCTAGCGGTGAGATTACTGAAAAGTCAGGATGCTGCGCGTTCGACCGTGTCGAGCTGCAGGTGTTCGTGCGCGGTGCGAGTCATTCCCACCGTGGCGAGGTCGGCGAGTCGGGCGAGGTAGGCGCTGCGGCGAGCCGGAGCAATGCGCGACTCCGGCTGATACGCAGCCGCGGTTTCGATTTCGTCGGCGTAGTGCGTGCTGAGTCCGTCGCGAAGCAGGCGAATCGCCTCGGCGCGCATTTGGGAGACAGCGGAGTGCGTAGTGCCGAGTTCCGCGGCGATGTCTTTGACCGGGCGGTCGTCGAAGTAGATCTGCTCTACGATGGCGCGCATCTTTTCCGGCAGGGCCGCGATGGCCGCCCGCAGGTAGACGAGACGTTCGGTGGAGAGCAGTGATTCTTCGGGCATTGCGGTATCGGCGACGAGAAACTCGGCGGTCGTGTCGTCGAGGGCTGAGAGGGTGCGGGCCGCGTCGGCTAGGCCGGCCGCGGCGGTGTCGCGGTCGACACCGAGAGCATCGGCGATCTCGTTCACGTTCGGGGTTCGCCCGAGGGCGGCCGCGAGGGTGTCCTGTACGGCGAGAGTTTCTTTGATGCGGCGGCGAGCGGAGCGGGTGGCCCAGTCGCTTGAGCGCATCTCGTCGGCGAAAGCACCGATGATGCGGCGCCGGGCGAAGGCTCCGAAGGGAACCCCGAGGGTGGGGTTGAAAGCATCCGCTGACGTAATGAGGGCAACAGCGCCGGCCGAGGCGAGGTCGTCACGGGAGAGGTGGCGGGCCTTGGCCCAGACCTCCGAAACGAGGTAGCCGACCAGGGGGAGATTCTCGACGACGAGGGCATTGCGGTCAGTGCGATTCACGTGCGTCCCCCGAGCTTCTCATGCCAAAAATTTGATGTGCACGGAAGGGCTGACGCGCCTCCCGCGAGAGGCCCCAATGCCTGCGAACTCAAAGCTACTCGTAGTAAGGGGTAAATGGGTAGCGCCAGCGGACCCATTTGGAACATTGCCGTGTCCTCTCTTTAGAGGACTCGGTTGGGCAATTCGGCAAGAAATCAGGCTATTTTGCCTAACCGCGATGTTTTCTCGGCCGATAGTGCCAACGAATGAACCAGAGCACACGCACCCGTGTAGCCCTGAGCGCGAGTGAAATTGTGGGCTGGAGGAGTCATGGGCGCCAACGAATTGTCTGCGTTGCTGTGGCGAGAACGTGAACTTCTCGAGTTGCTGGTCTTCAAACTCGAAGAGGAACAGCTTCTGCTGCAGGGCGGTAAGTCGCGCTGGCTGCAACACGCCACTCGCGAGGTTGAACAGGTTTTGAACCTCGTGCGTGAAGCCGGCCTCGGGCGTTCCGTCGAGGTAGCCGCACTGGCCACCCAGTGGGGAACAGCCGAAGACGCCACCCTGCGTGAACTCGCCGCCAATGCCCCCGCGGGGCCGTGGGGCGAAATCTTCGCCGCACACCTCAAAGCCATGGGTGATCTCACCAGCCAGATCAAAGAACTCCGCGACACCAACGAGCGTTTCATTCGTGCCGCGGCCCGATCCACTCAGGAGACGATGACCACGGTCAGCGCCAACCCCAAGACCTACGATGCCAGCGGAGTGACCGGCGCCCCGGTGACCGCCGCCCGCATTTTCGACCGCAACCTATAACTTTGCACGACCAACGAGAAGAACGGAGAACACGGTGAGCACATTTGGTAGCTTGAACACCGCGTACACCGGCCTCGTTGCCGCGCGCCAGGGCCTCGACGTGGTCGGGCAGAACATTGCCAATGCCAATACGGAGGGCTACACCCGCCAGCGCATATCGACCTCCGCTCTCGGCGCCACGGCTCCTACCGGCATCTTCACCCAGGGCGCCCGCGTCGGTGAAGGCGTTGCCATGGACGGCATCGCTCGCCTGGCCAGTGCCCAACTGGATGCCCGCGTGCGAGCAACCGCCGCAACCGCCGGCTATACGGCGGTGCGGGCAAACGCGCTCGCTTCGGTTGAGGACTCGCTCAACGAACCCGGCGAAGACGGCATCTCGGCCAAGCTCGATGAGTTCTGGGCCGGCTGGCAAACCCTGTCGAACGGAACCGACACCGCAGCCCCCGCAGCGCTGCTGCTCGGCACGGCTGGCGAACTGCTCACCCAGATCTCCGAGGGCTACCAGGCCGTCTCCGACGAGTGGTCGAACGTGCGCAGCGACCTGAACAATATGGTCTCGGAACTCAACGGCGCGGCCACCCAGGTCGCCGCGCTCAACGTGCAGATTCGCCAGAGCCGCGCCACGGGCGGAACGGCCAACGAATTGCTCGACCAGCGCAGCGCCCTCACGACCACGATCGCCGCCCTCACCGGCGCGACCGTCACCGAGCAGGCCGACGGCACGGTGACCGTGCTCGTGGGTGGCAACGCTCTCGTCTCCGGCGGCACCGCGCATCAGGTGCAGGTCACCGCCGACTCTCCGCGCGTGATGCAGGACAGCGGTGACGTGAGGCTGGTGTGGGCCGATAACGCCGACACCGCCGTAACGATGGAACGGGGCGAAATGGCCGGCGCGCTGTCGCTGCTCGGCGGGGCCAACGCCAGCGGCACCGGAGGCGTCCTGGCTGAGGCCGCCTCCTCCTACAACACCTTCGCGAGTGAATTCGCCACGAAGGTCAACGCCATCTACGCGACCGGCTTCACGCAGGCGGGCGACACCAACCTGGAGTTCTTCACTCGCGCCTCCGGTGCACCGGCCGCACAGGGCCTCAGTATCGTGCCGAAATCATCCGCTGAAATCGCCGTACGGGCTTCAGCTACGTCTGGTGCCTACGACGGCACCATAGCGGATGCCATCGCCCAGCTCGGCGCCGGATTCGCGACCGACGTAGACGGCGCGATCACATCGCCGAGCACCACCTGGTCGGACTTCGTCACGAAGACCGGCGTGCTCACGCAGACCGAGCTGCAGTCGGCGGCGCTGGCCAGCTCGACGGCATCGGGCGCTGCCAACCAGCAGCTCGCCAACTCCTCGGTGGACCTCGACGAGGAGAACGTGAACCTGCTGATGTTCCAGCACGCCTATCAGGGCGCGGCCCGCATGATGACGGCCGTCGACGAGATGCTCGACACGCTGATCAACCGCACCGGATTGGTCGGGAGGTAGCTCATGGTCGATCGGGTAACCACCCAGACGCAGATGCGCGCTGCCCAGCGCAACCTGCAGGAGAACATGACGCACCTCGCGCGGTTGCAGGAGCAGGCGAGCACGCTCAAGTCCATCAACCGTTCCTCCGACGACCCCACCGCGGCCGCCGCGGCTATGGCGGTGCGCGCCGAGATGCGTGCGGTTGAACAGTACAGCGCCAACGCCGACAATGGCAACGACTGGCTGACCACCATCGAATCCTCGCTCGGGTCGGTGTCGGACATCATGAACCGCGTACGGGACCTCACCGTGCAGGGTGCCAACTCCGGCTCGCTGTCAGCGACGGCCAAAGAGGCCATTGCCATTGAGATCGACGGGCTCAAAACCGATCTCCTCTCGCAGGCCAACACGAAGTTTCTCGGGCGCAGCGTGTTTGCCGGCAACTCGGACGCTGCTATGGCGTTTGCCGCAGCGGGCACCGACAGCACCGGAGCGACGATCTACGCATACTCGGGCGACACGGCGGGCGCAAGCAGCGTCGAACGGCGCATCAGTGCCACGAGCACCGTGCGGGTCGACGCAGCAGGCGCGACGATCTTCGGCGAGGATGACGAAAGCACCGGCTCGTCATCGGTTTTCGCATTGCTCGATAATATTGTCTCCGACCTGCGCTCGACCGACACCGCGGTCAACGTGGGCTCGCACCTCGAGGCACTCGACGATCGGATGGCCATCATGACCGGTCAACGCAGTGAAATGGGTGCCCGCCAGGTGCAGATGGAACGCGCCCAGTCGACCCTGCTCGAAAAGACCGGCACACTGGATGCCCAACGGTCCGGCATCGAAGACGCCGACCTGGGCCAGGTCATCATTGATTTGAAACTGCAGGAAGTGACCTATCAGGCCGCACTCGCTGTTACCGCCCGTGTACTTCAACCAACCCTGATGGACTTTCTCTCATGACGATTACCCTCACCAGCCCCACCCTCAGCTTCGTCTCTCCCCCGCCCGGGCTGGCGCCGCTCACCGACTTCGTGCTCAACGAGATCGAGGGGGCCGCTGGACTCTACTCGCTGCAGGCATCCGCTCACCCGACCACGCGCCTGTTCGTTCTCGACGCGGCCATCTTTCTGCCCAACTACACCCCGGCGATCTCGAGCGAGCAGTCGATCGCGTTGTCGCTGACGACGCCCGACGATGCTCTCGTGCTCGTGGTCGTCAACCCCGGAGAGAGCACCACGACGGTGAACCTGATGGCGCCTATCGTGGTCAACGCCCGTACGGGCGCCTGCGCGCAGCTCATTCTGGACGACCAGGACTGGCCCCTGCACGCCGAGCTCGGCACCGGCGAAAACTGAGGCCTGGCCCACTTTCCGGGCCCGGGCCCGGTCGATCTGAACGGGCCGCAGGCGCGGGCAAACTAGTGCGACTCAGCGTCGACCAGAGCAGCCTCGAAGGCGACCCAGGGCAGCATGGCGCACTTGACTCGGGCCGGGTAACGCGAGACTCCCCCGAAGGCGGCGGCGTCGCCGAGAATCTCTTCGTCGGGCTCGATCTTTCCGCGGGAGCGCAGCATCTCCCGAAAGTTGTCGAGCAACGCGCGCGCCGAGGTTACGCTGAGACCGCGCAGGGTGTCGGTCAGAATCGAAGCGGATGCCTGCGAGATCGAGCAGCCCTCGCCGGTCCAGACCAGGTCGGTCACGGCAGCATCCGTTTCAGCGCCGACGCCGAGCGAGACGCGCAGGGTGACCTCGTCACCACAGGTCGTGTTGATCTGGTGCGATTCGGCTACCCGCAGGCCACCGGCCGCGCCGCGAGCCACGGCCTCGGCGAGTGGCGTGAGTTCGACCGCCCCGTGCCGGGCCTTGGCGTGCTCGAGAATGATCGTCTGATACAGCTGCTGCAGGTCACTCATTGCTTGACTCCGAAGAAGGGGGCGACCTCAGCGAGGGTGGCCAGAAACAGGTCGACCTCATCGGTCGTGTTGTAGAGATAGGTGCTCGCGCGGGTAGACGCAGTCACGCCGAGTCGGCGATGCAGGGGCTGCGCACAGTGATGGCCGACCCGCACGGCGATGCCGGCATCGTCGAGAAACTGACCGACGTCGTGCGCGTGCACTCCGGCGACGTCGACGGCGGCAAGTCCCAGACGTTCCACGCCGAGACCGGGGCCGAGCAGCCGTACACCGGGGATTTCAGCCAGGCCGGCAACCAGGCGCTGGCCGAGCTGGGCCTCCCAGGCGTGCACTCGATCCATGCCGGTTTCGCTCAGGTAATCAACGGCCGCGGCCAGCGCGATGGCCTGCGAGATGCGCTGGGTGCCGGCCTCGAAGCGCTGCGGCGGAGCGAGAAACTCAGCTTGAGTCATGTCGACGGTCGTGATCATCGACCCGCCGGTGAGGAACGGCGGCATGTCGGCGAGCAGTTCGGCTTTACCGTAGAGCGCGCCGATGCCCGTGGGGCCGAGCATCTTGTGGCCCGAGAAGACGGCGAAGTCCACGTCGAGCGCCGTGACGTCCACGGGAAGGTGCGGCACGGTCTGGCAGGCATCCAGCACGACCAGCGCACCGACGCGGCGGGCCAGGGCCACGAGTTCGGCCACCGGGTTGATGGTGCCGGTGACGTTGGAGCCATGGGTGAAGGCGAGCAGTCTCGTGTGGGGGCCGACAACATCCGCTGCGGCCAGCAGGTCGAGTGTGCCGTCGTCGAGTACGGGAATGAAGCGCAGGGTGGCACCGGTGCGCAGGGCGAGTTGCTGCCAGGGAATGAGGTTGGCGTGGTGTTCCATCTCGGTGACCACGATCTCGTCACCGGCGCCGAGGCTGAAGCGGCGGGCGGCCGGGCCGCCGAGGCCGAGTGAGGCGTTGGAGAAGCTGTAGGCCAGCAGGTTGATGCCCTCGGTGGCGTTGGAGGTCCAGACGATCTCGTCGGTCTGGGCGCCGACGAACGCGGCAACCTTTTCGCGGGCGGCTTCGAACCCCTCGGTCGCTTCGACGGCGAGCGTGTGGGCGCCGCGGTGCACGGCCGCGTTGCGCTGCTCGTAGTATTCCTGCTCGGCTTCCATCACGCTGATCGGATTCTGCGAGGTGGCGCCAGAGTCCAGATAGACGAGCGGATGCCCGTTCACCGTTTGGTGCAGCACCGGAAAGTCATTGCGAATGCGCTCAACATCAATGTTAGTCAGCGGGGCCAGCTCAGGGTGCTGAGCGCCGTGGGCTGGGGACAAAGCGGACGATGGTGCAAAAGACGTCATACTCAAGGATATTCCCTCTCCCCGAACCCGCACGCCGCGCGGGCAAGTATGACGCGGCGGTGGAAAACCCGGCGGGAGCGTGTGAGGCTTAAGGGGTGACGCAGACTACCGAACAGACCGAGCTTCGCGAGGACGTGTCACTCGACCGACCGTGGGTGACCCTGGTCTGGGACGACCCGGTGAACCTCATGTCCTACGTGGCCTACGTCTTTCGCAGCTACTTCGGCGTCTCGCCCAAGCAGGCCGAACGGCTCATGCTGCAGGTGCACAATAACGGCCGCGCCGTCGTGGCCACTGGCAATCGCGAATCCATGGAACGTCACGTCGAAGCCATGCACGGCTACGGCCTGATGGCGACGCTGGCGAAGGCCGACGAGTGAGTCGATTCACCACTCAGCCGGATGGCACCCTGAACGGCCGCTTCGAACCGATCGAAGCCGACCTGCTGCGCCTCGCTACCACCCAGCTTCTCGAGATGCTCGACTCGGGTGCCGACGATCCCTCTCTCGCCTCGAGCGACGGAATCTTCGGGCGCCTGCTGCCCGACGCCTACCGCGACGACGACGACGCGGCCGCCGAGTTTCGCCGGTTCACGGCGACCGACCTGCTCGATCGCAAGGCGCAGAACGCCCAGGTCGTGCTGAATTCGCTGGGTTCCAGTGAAGCGGATACCGACACTCCCGATTCCACCCCCGACGACGACAGCGACGACCTCCAGCCGCTCACGATCAGTCTCGATCCCGATGCCGTGCAGGCCTGGCTGCGAAGCCTCACCGACCTGCGGCTGACCCTCGCCGACCGGCTGCAGATCACCCCGGACGGGGTCGTGCACCTCCTTGGTGACAACACCCCGTTTCTGCGCGAACTCTACGAATGGCTCGGTATGCTGCAGGAAGAACTCGTCTACACGATCGACGTCTGACCATCCCGCGCGGCCGAGCGATCGGCGTGCTCGGCCAGCAGGGCTCGTGCAGCGAGTCCGATCACGGCGCTGTACGTGGGGTAGGCGAATCGCACGTTTGCCAGCGTGGCCACGTCGATCCCGGCAGCCATCGCCGTCGTCACGGACTGAATGACCTCCACGGCGTTTTCACCGACCGCGTGGGCGCCGAGAATGAGCTCCCGCCGGCGGTCGGCGATGAGCTTGAGGAATCCCCGCTGGCGATCATCGATCACCGCCCGATCCAGCAGCGAATAGGGCACCACCGTTACGACGCACAGCTCGTCGCGCCGCCGGGCATCGGCCTCGGTCAGACCGACACCTGCGTAGTCCGGATCGGTGAACCCACCCGCGGGAAGCAGGTGGTGCGGGGTTCGTCGATTGGCATCCAACACGGCGTTCTCGGCCGCGGCCTCTCCTTCGAATTGTGCGGCCTGCACGAGCATATCTCGGCCGTTGGCGTCGCCAACAGCGAAAATGTGCGGTACCGAACTTCGAAAATACGCATCGACGGAAACGGACGAACGACTCGTGACGACACCGGCATTTTCCAGTCCGAGGTCACCGATATCCGCAGGCCAGCCAGTGGCCATGATCACAGCGTCGAAGCTGCTCACACTCTCGAGCCCGTTCTCCCGCCAGGTCAGGGTGATCGAGCCGTCAGCGGCGCGTTGAAGTCCGTCAATTCCGTCGATGCCCAGGCGGAGTATGACACCTTGCTCGACGAAAGCCTGGGCGACGGCGTGCGAGACGGACTCGTCAGACGTGGCGAGCACGCGGTCGGCCACATCGAGCAGGGTCACAGCCGAGCCGAAGGAACGAAACACAGTGACCAGTTGGGCACCGGTGTTTCCCCCGCCGATCACGGCCAGGCGACTGGGAACACTCGGAAGGTCGAGCACGTGCTCCGGTACCGTCGCGAGCTCAGCTCCTGGAACCGGCAGCCGCCGGGAATGACCGCCGACGCACACCAGTACGGCACCGGCGGTCACCCGACGCCCAGATTCCAGTCTGAGCGTGGAGGCATCCAGAAAGCAGGCGCGCCCCTCAAGAATGAGTTCCACACCGGCGTCAGCGAATCGCGTCGCCTCATTTTTCATCAAACGCACCCGGTCAACGGTTTGCCGGACGCGGACGACGGTGGCGGGCCAGTCCAGGGGGCGCTCGGACACGGAGATGCCGTACGCGTTGGCGGTGCGGATCTCCCGCATGAGCCGAGCCGTTTTCGCCAGTACGCGGGTGGGTACGCATCCGGTGTTCACGCACGTGCCGCCGAGACGGTCAGATTCGCAGACGGCGACGGATGCGCCCAGTTCCGCCGCGCGCAGGGCTGCAGCGGTTCCAGCCGGGCCGGCACCGATCACGACCACATCGAAATGATCAGGAACCGGCCGGTTCGAATCGGCATCCCGTTGTTCGAACGGCATCGTGTGTTCGGAGGTTGGGGCAGCGGTCATCTCGGTCTCCCACCGTCGTAATCGACCAAATAATGACAGCGTCGGCTGAGAATCAACCTGCGGGTGCTCTCGTGTCTGCTAATCCCGGGCCGCCAAAGGTAGTCTGGTCCCGACCAGGCGGGGCGCCGACTACCGTGCTCGCTTCGCCCTCGTGAACTCAAACCGTGTGCCAGCGCCGCACGCACGGATGCGCCACCGCATAGTGAGTGGGATTCACAGCATCCAACGGAGACAACAATGGACCTCAGTACCGTGACCCGTATCATCCCGGCTCGAACGCGCAGCGACCTCATCGCGCTCGGGCCGACCGTCGTACCGTTGGCCGGGGGATCCGAGCTGTTTGCCGACCCGCGCGCCCACCTCAGGGCACTCGTCGATTTGCAGACCCTGGGGTGGCCGGCGCTCACGATTACCGAGGATGGTCTCGAGATCGCGGCAACATGCACTCTGGCCGAGCTCTCCCGGCTGCCGATGCAGGCCGGGTGGGCGGCGCATCCGCTTTTTTATCAGTGCTGCACGGCCCTGTTCGGCTCATTCAAGGTGTGGAATGTAGCGACGGTCGGCGGCAACCTGGCCACCTCGCTTCCAGCCGGGCCCATGATCACCCTCGCCGTCGCGCTCGATGCCGAGCTGCTGGTCTGGCGCGGCGACGGCAGTGACGAGGTCGTACCAGCCCGACAGTTCGTCACCGGCAATATGACCAATGCGCTTGAGGCCAATGATGTGTTGCGTTCCATTCGAGTGCCGCTGACCTCGCTGCAGGCCACGACGGCGTATCGCAAGATTGCCCTGTCACCGCTCGGACGCTCGGGCGCGGTGTTGGCCGGGCGGGTCGACGCCGACGGTGTCTTCGTGCTCACGGTCACGGCGGCGACGCTGCGCCCCGTGCAACTGCGGTATTCGGAACTGCCCGCCGCCGACGTTCTCGCCGGCGATATTGCCGCGATCGACTGCTGGTTCACGGATGCCCACGGCCCCGCCGACTGGCGACGCGCGATGGGACTGCTGCTCGGCGAAGAGATTCGCGCCGAACTCGCCGCCTCGACCGACGTCGCAAGTCAGTCATGACGCTGGAACAGGCCGCGATGGTCGCCACCGTCACCTTCGAGGTCAACGGCACCCGGGTCGAGGCGACGCCCGCTGCCGGCCAGTGCCTGCGCACGCTGTTACGGGAGCAGGAACACTTCGAGGTGAAGAAGGGCTGCGACACCGGCGACTGCGGCGCCTGCACGGTGCAGGTCGACGGCACACCAGTGCACTCCTGCATCTACCCGGCGTACCGGGCGGCCGGAAAGCAGATCACGACCGCGGCCGGCCTCGGCCAGCCCGGCAATCTCGCGCCCGTGCAGCAGCGTTTCGTCGATTCCGCGGGCTTTCAATGCGGCTTCTGCACGCCCGGCATGGTCGTGACCGCCGCCGCCATCGAAGCCGATGCCGACACCGAACCGGGCGAGTTGCCGCGACTGCACGACCTGCCCCGACTGCTCAAGGGCAACCTCTGCCGGTGCACAGGCTACCGCTCGATCACCGACGCAATTACCAGCCAGCACACCCCGCCGGAAGGCTCTTGCCACGTGGTGCCCGGGCGCGAACAGTCGGACGCATCAACGCTCGGCCGGGTGCGTGCGACCGGCCGAGCTGGCCAGGCCGTCGGCCCGGTCGGCACCTCCTCCGGGGCGATCGCCGGAGAACGCGTGGTCAGCGGGCTCGAGCCGTACACCCTCGATGTGGCTATTCCCGGGCTACTGCACCTCGCAGTGTTGGGGAGTCCGCACGCGCATGCACGCATCCGCTCTCTAGATGCCACCAGGGCGGCTGCACTGCCCGGCGTGCACCGCGTCCTCACCCACGCCGACTCCCCCACGACGCTGTTCTCCACGGCCCGGCATGAAAGCCGATTCGACGACCCCGACGACACCCTGGTCTTCGATGCGACGCTGCGCTTTCGCGGACAGCGGGTTGCGGCGGTCGTGGCCGACTCGGTCGCCATCGCCGAGGCCGCCTGCCGGCTGCTCGAGGTTGAATACGAGCTACTCGATGCCGTGTTCGACCCGCAGCTGGCCGGCGCTCCCGGTGCGCCGCTCGTGCACGGCGACAAGGACCCGGTCGTGTCGCGCCTGGCCGACCCTCGGCGCAATCTGGTCGCCGCACTGCACGGCGAATACGGCAACGTCGAGGCCGGCCTCGCCGAGGCCACCACCATCGTCTCCGGCAGCTGGCAAACCCAGCGCATCTCGCACACCCATCTCGAAACCCACGCCACAATCGGCTGGCTCGAGCAGGGCCGGCTGAACTTGCGCACGAGCTCGCAGGTGCCGTTCCTGGTGCAGAAAGAGATCTGCCGTCTGTTCGACCTCGAACCGGCCGACGTGCGCGTCTTCACCGCCCGGGTCGGCGGCGGCTTCGGGGGCAAGCAGGAGCTGCTCACCGAAGACCTCGTCACCCTCGCCGTGCTGAAAACCGGGCGGCCGGTGCAGTACGAATTCACCCGCACCGACGAGCTCACCATCGCCCCGGTGCGGCATCCCATGACGCTGGACGTCACCCTCGGAGCCACGGCCAACGGCCGCCTGACCGCCCTAAAACTCGGCGTGCTCGCCGACACCGGCGCCTACGGCAACCACGCGCCCGGTGTGATGTTCCACGGCACGAGCGAGTCCGTCGCGCTGTACAACGTGCCCAACAAACAAGTGGATGCCCAGAGCGTCTACACAAACAACCCCCCGTCGGGCGCCTTCCGCGGCTACGGCCTCGGCCAGATCATCTTCGCGATCGAGTGCGCGCTCGACGAACTGGCCCGCAAACTCCACGTGGACCCGTTCGAACTGCGCCGACTGAACTCGGTGCGGCCCGGCGACCCGCTCGTGGTCACGCACGAGGAAGGACCCGACCTGATCTTCGGAAGCTACGGCCTCGACCAGTGCCTCGACCTGGCCGAAGCGGCGCTGAAGCGCGGCAATGGGGCCGTCGTTCCGGCCGGGCCCCCGTGGCGGGTCGGTACCGGCATGGCGTCGTCGATGATCGCGACGACGCCGCCGCGCGGCCACCGGTCGCAGGCATCCGTTCAGCTGCTCGCGGGCGGACGCTATCTGGTGCGGGTCGGCACGACCGAATTCGGCAACGGCACCACGACCGTGCACGCCCAGATCGCCGCGACGGCCCTGCACACAACGGTGGACCGCATCGATTTGGTGCACTCCGACACGGATGCCGCCGGCTACGATTCCGGCGCGTTCGGCTCGGCCGGGGTGGTGGTAGCCGGCAAAGCCGTGCTCGCCGCGGCGACCGCGCTGGCCGAGACGCTCGGTTCAGCCGCGGCGTCGCGCAGTGGGTCGGCCGACGTGACGTGGCAGCTCGAACGGGATGGGCTGCGCGCGGCGGGCACGGTCGTCTCGCTCGACCAGCTTGCCGCCTGGGCCACCGCCAACGACATCGATCTGACCGCCACGCGGCGCGAAGACGGAGCGCTGCGCTCCCTGGCCTTCAACGTGCACGCCTTTCGCGTGGCCGTGAACACCGACACCGGTGAAGTGCGCATTCTGCAGTCGATCCAGACCGCCGACGCCGGCTTCATCATGAATCCCGAGCAGTGCCGCGGCCAGATCGAGGGCGGCGTCGCGCAGGCGCTCGGTACCGCCCTGTTCGAGGAGGTGCTGCTCGACGGCGCTGGCGCGGTGACGACCCGGGTGCTGCGCAACTACCACGTTCCCCAGCTGGTCGACCTGCCGGTCACCGAGGTCTACTTTGCGCAGAGTCACGACGTGCTCGGGCCTTACGGCGCCAAGTCCATGAGCGAATCGACCTACAACCCGGTCGCGCCGGCGCTGGCCAATGCGGTGCGTGACGCGATCGGCATCCGTCCCACCGAGTTGCCGATGTCGCGAGACCGCATCTGGCGGTTGCTGCACGGTTGAGCGGATGCTGCGGGCCCGGGTCGCGTAGGCCGGCTCGCGTTGGGCGATGGTGGCCTCGACAGGCTCGACGAACGGGTGTGGCAGGTCGCGTGGGCAGGCTGCGTCGGGCGATGGCGGTCTCAGGAGCAAAAGCGGCCTGATGCCGGCATCAAGCAGATTCTGATGCCCCAGTTCGCGCTCGTACACTCTCTCGCGCTGCAGCAGACGCTGTACCGCATGGGCGAGGCCGTACTGGAGGCGTATCCGTTCATCGCCGAGATTCGGCTGTCGGCGCCGAACAAGCATCACTTTCTATACGACCTGTCGCCGTTCAACGTGGCGAACAACGACGAGGTGCACCACGCCGCCGACCGGCCCTACGGACTCATTCAGGCGACCATCACGCACGATGATGCGTCCGACGCCGGTCCCGCTTGGGATTCGTATGCCGGGCTGGTTTAGGTGCTGTGGGTGGCGCGGCGTGACGGGCCGACCGCACGAGTGGGGCTCGGTTTTGCCGGGCGGCTCGGCGACGTCCGGCCCGGTTCCGGTGGGCACCGTGCAAATCTGCGGAGAGTTTCACGAAATGGTGCCGAAATCGCCGATCTCCCAGGTTCGAGGCGATAATCTCCGTAGATATGTACGAAGCATCGGGTAGCGCGGTCTTCCGCGGCCACATCTTTCACATTGCCGACGCGCCGACCGTGGATCAGGCCCGTTCGCACCTCGTTTCGGTGCCCGACGGCGCCCTGGTCACGACGGCGGGCGGCACGATCGCCTGGGTCGGTCCCTTCGCCGAGCTGCCGACGGCGTTCGCCGCGCTGCCGGTGACCAGGACCGGGTTCATCCTGCCGGGGTTCGTCGACACCCACATTCATTTTCCGCAGACCTACACGACGGATGCCTACGGCGGCGGCCAGCTACTGGAATGGCTCGACGAGTGTGTGTTTCCGGCGGAGTCCCGGCTGGAAGACCCGGGGTTTGCGCGACAGGTGGCGCGGAATTTCACGAGAAGGCGGGCATCCGTCGGCACGACCAGCGCCCTCGTGTTCGGGTCGGCGTTTGCGCCGGCGCAGGACGCGCTGTTTGAAGAAACCCAGGCGGCCGGCCTGCGGCTGGTGAGCGGGCGCGGCATCCAGACCGTGGGCACCGACTCGGCCGCCACGCTCCTGACTAGCGAGGAGCAGGCTCTTGAGCTCGCGGCCGCCGAGATCGACCGCTGGCACGCCGTCGACACCGGTACGGCCCAGACCGCGCTGCTGCAGGTCGCGATCGTGCCGCGATTCAGCCTCTCGGTGACGCCGACAACCCTGGCCGGGCTCGGCGAACTCTACGACTCGGTGCGCGGGCGCGGCGTGTACTTTCACAGCCACCTCAACGAGAACGACCGGCCCGGAACCGGCGAGATCGCCGCCGTGCGATCGGTGTACGGCACGAAAACGTACCTCGACACCTACGACGGATGCTTCCTGCCGGGCTCAGCCCGCGGCGGCACGTCGCTGCTCGGGCGGCGCAGCATCCTGGCGCACGCCGTGCACTGCCAGGACTCGGAGCTCGCCCGCCTGGCCGACACCGGCACGTCGATCGCACACTGCCCGACCTCGCAGGGGTTCCTCGGCTCCGGCACCATGCCGTGGCGTCGCACAACGGGTTTCGGCGTGAACGTAGCGATCGGAACGGATGTTGGCGGCGGCGACGAATGGCTCGTCGCGCGGGTGCTCAACGACTGCTACAAAGCACATTTGTCGGAACCCGGCGAGGCCAGCGTGGCGATCGACCCGGCCGCGCTGCTGTTCACCGGAACCCTTGCCGGCGCGCGAGCCCTCGACATGGAGGACCGGTTCGGCAACTTCGATCTCGGCAAGGACGCGGACTTTCTGCTCATCGACCCCGATCGCTGGGAATCGCTCGCGCTCGTGCTCGCAAACGCCGTGCGGGCCGACGACGCCGCGCTGGCCGCTGAGCAGACCCTGTTCGCGCTGCTGCTCGCTTTACGGGAGCCCGCGATCACCGGGGTGTATGTGCGCGGTCGCCGGGTGAGCGTGGAGTAGTCGCGGGGTGGTGCATCCGCCCAAGACTCACGCCTCGGCGTTCGAAACTCACGGCTCGGCGCGGTCAGCTGCCTCGATAGGTTGAATAGGCGAACGGGGCGAGCAGCAGGGGTACGTGATAGTGCTCCGCAACGTCGGCGAGGTCGAACGTGATCGTCACCTCCGGGTAGAAGGTGTCTCGCCCGGCCTGCGCGAACCAGGCTCCGGTATCGAAGCTGATGCGGTACCGGCCGGCCGGCAGCGCCGCCGGGCCGAGCGCGGTGAGGCGCCCGTCGGCATCCGTTTCGCCGGTCGCGACCAACACCCACGCGGTGCCGACGCGCTGCTCCAGCGTGACCGCAACTCCCGCCGCGGGCCGGCCGGTGACGGAGTCGAGCACGTGCGTCGTGACGTGGCTGCGTGCCGCGACATCCGCAAGCTCCGGTCCCGGCCTGCGCGCCGCCCGCTCGGCGCCGCCCGAATCAGAAACACCCGGCCGAAACGGGCCTCATAGTCGCGATTGCCAGCCGCGAGCAGGGCAGCCAGCTCGGTATCGTCCGCGTCGGCGGAGGCCTGTTCCCGGCGGGAGAATTGCTGCGCAGCCCCGGCTCCGGTCGGCGCCTGACCGATGTGCGGATGCCCCGCGAGGGCTTCATCCACCTCCGCGCCAGACAGCGGGGTCGCGGCCCGCCGAGCGGCGTCGACCAGCGCACCGGCCTCGACGTAGGGGGCGCCCGCCGCGACCTCCTCGGCCCAGCGGTCGACGGCCAGGCAGGTGTGCCGGCGGTCGCGCAGCGCAGAGACCGAGAGAGTCAACATGGTGCCCAATCTACTCACCAGGGCGCCTCGAGTTCGTCGAGGTCTTCGTACACCTGCGTGATGGCGGCGATGCGGGTGCGGGTTTCGCGCACGTGCGCCCCCATCGCGCCGGTCGCGAGCAGGTTGATCAGGCTCATCGCCGTGGCATAGCTGTCGAAGGCCGAAGCGCTGTCGATCGGGCATTCCAGCCAGACCGCCGCGCCGTCGGCATGCTTGCGGGCCGACGGGTCGGCGATCAGCACGAGCGGGATCCCCCGCCGCTGGATCGCCGCGACCAGCTGCCCGAAGCCCGCGGTGCGGCGCCGAAAACCGAGCAGAACGACCACGTCGTGCGGGCCGAGTCCGGCCAGATCCTCGCCGATCGACTGCCCGGGCAGCGGCGCAAGCCGTACGCTCTGGCAGGCCTGGGCGAGTTGCTGGCGCAGGTGCAGGGCCAGCGGGTAGCTGTTGCGCAGCCCGATCACGACGACGTTGCCGGCGTGCGCGATCAGCCGCGCCGCGGCATCCAGTCGGCCGTCTTCGAGGTTTTGCAGCAGTCGCCGCAGGTTCTCCTGCTCACCCTCAAGGTGCGCGGCCAGGCGCGACGGCGTACCGGCGGAGGCTCCCGGCCCACCCACCGGGGCGCCGTGACTGCGGAGGGTGCGCGCGTGCTCGCGTACCTCGGCGGAATCCTGAAAGCCCAGCCGGCGAAACAGTCGCGACACCGTGGCCTTGGAAACACCGCTGAGTCGGGCCAGCTCCGACGCGTTGTACACCGCGAGGTCGCTCAGGTGATCGAGGATGAAATCGGCTACCCGCTGCTCCTGCGGCGACAGCTCGCCGTAGCGACCGTCGATGCGCTGCCCGATGTTCATCGTGTCGGTCACCTCAGAGCCGCACGTGCATCGTACTCGGAGTCCATCTCGTCGGCGTCGTACTGGTCGGCCAGGGCCAGCACCGCTGCTTCGAACGCATCGAGCGCGACGGCCACGTCGGCCTCGGTGACCGATTCGTCGGGGTGGTGACTGACGCCGCCGAGGCAGCGCACGAACAACATGCCGATGTCGGTGAGCGCCGCGATCGCCATGGCGTCGTGGCCAGCCATAGAGAACAGCGTCGGCGACGACTCACCACCAGCCAAGCGGATGCCGGTCGCCACGGCCGCCCGCAGGTGCGGGCTGCAGTGCGCGGCCGGTGCGCCGTGAGTTTGAACGCTCGTCAGCGTCAGCCCTCGGCGTTCGCAAATTTGCTCCGCCGTCTGCTCGATCAGGGCCCACGCCCGGTCTCGTTGCGGATCAAACTCGCCGCGCAGGTCGAGACTGAACTCGACCCGCCTCGGAATGACATTCACCGCGTCGGGAAAGAGGGCGAGATGACCGACCGTGCCGATCAGGTCCGCCTCGCGGGCGATGCGTTCGATCGCAAGAATGACCTCGCTCGCCCCGGCCAGGGCGTCTCGACGCAGCGCCCACGGAGTTCCAGAGTGTCTTGCAGCCCCCTCGATCACGACCTGGAACCGTCGGGCTCCGGCGATCGACGACACGACGCCGAGCGCGAGGCCGGCGTCATCGAGCACCGGGCCCTGTTCAATGTGCGCTTCGAGGTAGCCGATCAGTTCGACCGGGGTGCGCGCGGCCTCGCCGATCAACGCCGGGTCGAGGCCGAACGCACGATAGGCCGCGTCGAGGCTCACACCGTTCGCATCGAGCAGGCCCCACCACTCGTTCTGCCAGGTTCCGGCCAGGGCGCGGCTGCCGAGCAGGGTGGTGCCGAATCGGGTGCCCTCTTCATCGCCGAAGGCGGCCACCTCAAGGGCGAACGGTAGGGGGCGACCCGACTGCGCGAGGCGTTCGGCCACCGCGATGGCGAGCAGCACCCCGAGGATTCCGTCGTACCGCCCCGCCG
The DNA here is from genome assembly GCF_004403435.1 of Cryobacterium sp. TMT1-66-1. Lineage (NCBI taxonomy): Bacteria > Bacillati > Actinomycetota > Actinomycetes > Micrococcales > Microbacteriaceae > Cryobacterium > Cryobacterium sp. TMT1-66-1. The sequence continues at coordinate 105,667 of NZ_SOGP01000023.1, read as the reverse complement.
CAGGAACCGTGTCGAGGTGCGAACCGAGCAGCAGTGCGGGTAGCCCGGGGGTGGCTCCTTCGAGCCGACCGCACTGGTTTCCCGCGGCATCCTGCCAGGTGGCCAGGCCGGCCGCGGTCATCCACTCGGCGGCGAGGGCGTTCACGGCGGCGTGTTCGGGCGAGAGGTAGACCCGCTCGATCAGGCCGTTCGGCAACGAGCTGTGCCAGGCGAGCTCGTCGCACCGGTCGAGGATGTCGGCCGCGGTCGTCACAGGGCATCCTGTCGCGCGTTATCGGCGTACACATCGTAGGCGGCGCCCACACCGCTGCCACCCACAACGGATGCCCCGGCGCGGCGCAGCACCTGCTCGAGCGCGGCGAGGGTGGTCAGCACGGTGTACTGGCGGGCGTTGTAGCCCATGGTTCCGATGCGCCAAACTTTGCCGTGCAGTGGGCCGAACGAGGTTCCGATCTCGATACCGAAGTCGTTCAGCAGGGCCCCGCGCACGCTGTCGCCGTTCACCCCGTCGGGGATCACGACCGCGACGACGTTATTCATCTTGTGCCCGAGGTCACCAAACGTATCGAGGCCGAGAGCCTGTACCCCGGCCAGCATCGCGGCGCCGTGCCGACGGTGCCGCTCAACGGCCTCCGGCAGCCCTTCGTCCACGAGCAGCCGGGCGCATTCGCGGGCACCGTCGATCAGCGAAACCAGGGCGGCCTCGATGCCGGCCCGGGCGGTACCGTCCACGAGCAGCGTGTGCTCGTTCGTGGTGCCGAAGACGGTGCGGTAGAACGCTTGCGTCTCGGTCATGTAGCCGGTCATGGCGGGGTCGTACTGGCCCACCAGTTGTGCCGCCATGGCGCGCAGCACCCGGGGATCGGCGTTGATCGGGCCGGGACCCATGAGAAGTCGCGCGGGCGGATTGATCGGAAGACTGGAAATGTGTTTCACTCCCTCGGCATGGTGAAACAGGTGTTTCAGGTGCCCAGTTTAGGCAGCAGACGTTTCCTGCGCGTTACGGGGATGTCGTAGTGTTCAAACCCGGTGGCTCACCCGAGCGCGGTGGCCAGTTCCACTGCAGCATCCACGAGCGTCAGGTCGCTGAACCTCGGCCCGACCAGGCACAGCCCGAGCGGGCCACCGCCCACCGAAAGCAGCGCCGCCGCCAGCGAAACCGGCCACGTCGTAGACGTCTTTGACGGCGACGGTCAAACCGTGCAGCGGAGCGCCGGTTTCACTGTCGGATTCACTGTCGGATTCGCTGCCGGATTCGCTGCCCACGAGGGGGTTGCCCAGGACCCGCCAAATGCTGGTGTCAAAGGCCGGCACTGCTGACGAACGCATCGAATCAACCACGAAAGTCGGCCACTCGAATGCGGGCGTGCACGCCGGTGACACGGTTGACCACCTGCGAGAGGTTGAAGTCGGTTGCGGCGCTGAGATAGGCGTAGGCGAGGGTGCGATCCATGCCGTAGCGGGCGGCGAGCAGGTTGATTGCCGCCCGCACGCACTCGCGCACGGCCTCGTCGAGGTCGACGTTCAGGCCGGTCGGCACGAGAAAATCGCTCGTCTCGGCGAGTGGGCCGACGAGCGCGCCAAACTGTGTGAGGGCATCCGCTTGGCTGATCACGTCGAAGCGTACCCTGACGCGCAGCGACGCCTCCATGGCCGTGAGGGCGACCTCGCCGTCGCCCTGAGCCAAGTGCGGGTCGCCGACGTAGGCGAGCGCGCCCGGGACCTGCACCGGCAGGTACAACGACGATCCAACGGTGAGCAGGTTGATATCAAGGTTGCCGCCGTGCGCGCCCGGCGGCATGGAATGCGCCCGAACGTCGCCCGCGACGGCGACGCCCATGATGCCGAGGAACGGGTTCAGGGGAAACCGCACCACCCGGTCGCCGCCGGGCTGGAGCGGCAGTGTGCCCACTTGACGGCCCTCGTACTCCTCGACGGCCGCGAACACGCTCACATTTTCGGTACCGAGCGGATACTCGCCCGGCAGGACGCCGCGACCGTGCCGGTTGGAGATGATTCCGTAGGGCACACGCGGTGTCGCCTCGAGGACGGTCATTTTGAGCAGGTCGCCGGGCATCGCCCCGCGCACGTGGATGGGGCCGGTGACAACGTGCGGGCCGTCGCTGCCCGGGTCGCGGTCGATGTCCGAGGCGGCCAGCGCGACGGCGTCGTCGAGTACGAATTCGCGCGGCACACCGTTTCGGCCGAAGAACGCGGCCGGGTCGCGGCCCTGATCTTCGAGCACCCCCTCGTGGCTGATCGTGTCGATGGTCAGTTCCTCGCTCGAGTCGACAGTGATCACGCCCACGTCCCGCGCGCACGGCAGACGCCCCCAGAGCACAGTATTGATAGTGGCCGGAAGATATTGCCCCGAGCGGATGCAGCCGCGCTGCGGCTGAAGGATCAAAGCGTTCATCGTGGCCTTCCAGACAAGCAGGTACCAAACAATGCGCCGAGCGACGCATCGTTGTTGATCCGCCGAGGGCCAGGCCGGATCGGAGTGAATTTCACGCGGCAGGGCGGAAAATATCGGGCTCTTCCTGCGAGCGTATAACGCCGCGGCCAGCGAAACGCCCAGTCACCCCCGTGGTGGGGGGGATCGTGACCGTCGCAGGATTGGCCCGTACGATGGCAGGCATGCAGACGCCGCAGCCCGCCAGCCACGCCGCGGGGCTGGTGCTCGCCGCCGGGGCCGGTTCACGCTACGGTCAGCCGAAGGCGCTCGTGCACGACGCCGCCGGGCACTCCTGGCTTCGGCACGCCATCGATGTCCTGACAGCGTCCGGCTGCTCCCCCGTGATCGTGGTACTGGGGGCGCGCGGGGCCGAGGCCGCGGCGCTGCTTACGCCTGCGGCATCCGTTCTAGTCGTGCAGGCCACCGATTGGGCCGACGGGCTCTCTGCCTCGCTGCGTGCCGGGCTGCTCTGCGCTCTCGAGCAGCCCGGTCTGACCAGCGTCGCCGTGGTTCCGGTGGATGTGCCCGACCTGAATCAGGCGACGATCGAGCGGATGATCGGCACCAGCACCGAGACCACCCTGCGCCAGGCCCGGTTCGCCGGGCAACCCGGTCACCCGGTCGTGATCGGCCGCGCACACTGGGAGCCCCTCATGGCTGGTGCGACCGGTGACTCCGGCGCCGGTCCCTATCTGCGCTCGCACGCGGCCGAGGCCGTCGAGTGCGGCGATCTAGGCACCGGAGTTGATGTCGACCAGCCGAACTGACCGGTTGTGTAGAGGGCCGGGCCCAGCTTAGGAAACCGGGACCATGATCTATCCTGGGCCCAGTGTCCGTGCCCGGTCCCGGAGAGAAGGGGCTAACCTCGGGCGGGCACCCGGGTGACTGCCGCGTAGGCGCGCGAGGCTCCGGACTGCAGGGTCAATGACACCGCGAGTAAGTCGAGGCGGGCGCGCGCGGAGCCGGTGAGGCGCAGCATCCGCTCACAGGCCTCCCGCAGGTCGAGAACGGTCGCGGTGTTGGGTGGCAGAGACGTGCCGAAGCCGACGTCGTCGAGGGCGGCCGCCCCGGCGAACTGGTCGGTTGAGAACGGGAGCACGACGAGCGGCACCCCCTCGCGCATCGCCTCGGTAACCGAATTATTGCCGCCGTGCGTCACGGCGAGGGCGGCATCCTGCAGCAGGCGCACCTGCGGCAGGAACCCGCGCACCAGCCAGGAGTCGGGGATGGGCCCGAGCACTGTGGGATCAGTCGCCCCGACAGCGAGAGCGACCCGCACCGGCAGGCCTCTCAGGGCGGCGGCAACGCGCGTGAGCACATCACCACGTACCGAGAGAAAACTTCCAAAACTGACGTAGACCACGGGCAGCGAATCTGCGGCCAGCCACGCCTCGACCTCGGGATCGACGGCTTCGGTGCGCACGGCGGAGCCGAGAAAGACGTGCGGCGGCAGCGCCTTGGTGCGCTCGGGGGCGTGCAGTTCGGCCGGGTAATTGAGAAGCAGCACATCGCCGCACTCCTGGAAGGCGTCGCGGCTCGGCGTCGCCTGAGGGTCAAGCTTATGCAGGGCGTCATTCCACTGGAGGGTGAACGAATCCCGCACGGCCTCACACTGCAATTCGAGCAGGGTGAGTTCAGTCGCATCGGGCGCGAACACGGCAGGCCAAGAAGGCGGGTAGCCATAGACCTCGGTTTCAACGGGCAAGGCCGACGGATGCCCGAGCACGACGTCGGCGTGCGGCACTCCGGCGCTGAGCAGGCCGAGCCGGGCACTGAAGGCGAGGTGGTCGACGATGATCTGGTCTGGCCGCACCTTGGCGACGATGCGCTGCACCTCGCGGGCGATCTCTACCGGATTGTAGAGCAGGTCGCTGCTGCGCGCCTTGGCTTGAAAACGCAGGGTATCAACCATGCCGCGGCGGGTGGCGTCGAAGAAGCCGCGCAGGGCATCGTCTTCACCGACGGGCTGCTGTTCGGCCCGGATCGTGCCGGGGTTGGAGCCGCGGCCCAGCTGCAGATTCTCCCGTTCGAACCCGAACGCGGTCACGATGTCGGCCGTCGCCGGACCGGTCGCCACCACGACGCGTTCGCCGGCCTGCGCCCAGGCGGTACCGAGCGTGGCGAGCGGGTACAGGTGCGAGGCGTAGTCCGGGCTGATGATCAGAAGGGTCACGACACGCTCAGTTCCCAGGCGATCGGCTCGCTGGCCAGAGCAACGTCACTGTAGACTTCCGTCAGGGTCGACGCCATGGCCTCGATGGTAAACCTGTTCGCGACCATGCTGCGAGCCCGTGCCGCGTTGGCGCCACCATGCGCTCCCGCCGCCAGGGTCAGCGCGTCAGTGATGGAGTGGGCCAAGGCGTCGCAGTCACCGGTGTCGACGAGCAACCCGGTCACGCCGTGCTCAACGTAGGTCGCCGGTCCGCCGCCGTTGGGGGCAACCACTGTGAGCCCGGTGGCCATCGCCTCGAGCAGTGCAATGCCGAACTCCTCTTTCATGCTCGCGCAGACATAGACGCCGAACGGAGCCGCGAGGCCGGGGCGTCCATAACGGGCGGCGGCAAGCCAGCGCGCGACGGTGTCGTTGGCGCGGTGTCCAGCCAGCAGCAGGCCTCGAGTTGATGCTTCGGCGCCCGCCACTGCTGCCTGCATGCGTTGCAGCTCGATGCCTTCATCCCGCGACGGATGCTCCAGGTCGCCACCCACAATCAGCAGGTTGCAGCGAGCCTGCAGTTTCGGATCGTTGCTCCACGCCTCGACCAGGGCGGCCATACCCTTGACCCGGTGCAGTCGGCCGACGCTGATCAGCAGCGGCAGTCCGCGCCGCTCGGACGGGAGCGTACCGAGCAGGGCGTCGAGCTGGTCGAAGGCCACGGCGGCCGGTTCGACGGCGGCCCGCGCGTGGGCGGCGCGGGAGACCAGCAGGCTGCCGCCGGTGAGGCCGAGCGAGCCGAGGGCATCCGTTCGCGAACGGTCGATCACTGCCAGGTCGATTCCTTCGGGAATGACGGAGTGACGTTCGGGGTGCGCATCGATGTCGATGCCGATCAGTCGTTCGATGTCCTGCTGCAGTTGCGGGCGCGGAAACAGCACTGTGTGGGCGGCATCCGCGGCGAGGCGCTGCACCAGGCGGGCGCGAAACCAGAAGTGTTCGACCGCGTCGACGGCGCCGAAATTGGCCCGGGTGAGCGCGCCGCTCGATTCGAGAGAGTCGATCACGCCGTGCGGGTCGGGTGCCACGGTGAACACCACCGGAATGTCGAGGTCGCGGGCGACCGTGGCCGCGGCGAGGCTGCCGACGTCGGCCATGCGCAGGTGAATGGCGTCGACCGTGCCGGCCGAGCGCAGAATACGACGGATGCCGCGCTGCGCGGCTACCCGGCGCGGCCACGCGTCGATCGACGGCACCGGACTACCGACGAACGGAACGGCCGCAAACGAGTGCCCGGGCTGGGTCGATCCGACGTCGGAGAGAGCGTCGAGCGCGTACTCGTGGGTGCCGCGGGAGATGGTGATGACCCGGTCGACCCCGGCTGCCGCAGAGTCCGGCCCCCCGGCCGGACCGGCGACGAGGGCGTCGCCGAGGCGCACCAGCAGTGTGGCGATGCCGCCATTGTCGCCGACGCCTACCTGAGAAAGCTCACCGTCGATGTCGGCGTGCAAGAACAACTGGGCGATCGTGGCGCTCTGGCTGCCGTGCTGCCACGATCCGCGCGGGGCCGCCGTGGCCGTGAGGTCGAACAGGGCCAGGCGGGCGACCGCGGCGAGTTCGAGGCTGTCGTCCGGGGCGTTGTCGTCGTGGGCTTTGTCATCGTGGGCCTCGTCGGGAGCCTCGGCACCGGGCGTGAGGGCATCAGCTTGGGATAGCGTGGAGAGCAACGACATGACGGTCGGTGTCGGGGCCCGGTCGCCGAGTGCCGCGATGGCGGCGACGCGAGCGTGCAGTTTCTCGGTGCGATCGACGACGACGCGGCGCAGCAGGCGCTCCGGTACGCGCCCGGGGATAAGGCCGATGGTCTCGACCAAGCGGGCGCGGGCATCCGCTTCGCTCGTGCCGAGCAGGATGCCCTCGAGGAACAGGCCTACCTGATCTGCAGCGGAGGAGCCCCACTGCTCGAGGGTGCGCTGGGCGAGCATGCCGGTGAAACCGCCCTGCCGCACGAGTGTGACCAGCCCAGCAATGGCGTCGTAGCGGGGCAGCCGGGTGCCGAGCGCCCAGGCAGCGTGCTCGCGCAGGAACGCCGAGTCGTGGTGCAACAGGGCCACGAGAACCTCGTCGGCCGAGTCGTCGAAGACCTGGGCGAGGGCGTGCACCGCTGCAATGGCGGTGAGCTGATCGGCGGGGTCGGTCGCCGCCTGAGCCAGCAGCCGCACGGCGCGAACACCGCCGTCGCGTGCAGCCGCCACCGTGAGATCGTCAGCCCGACGGATGCCGTCGAGAATGGTGGCGGCAGAGCGCTGCTCGTCTAGGGCAGTGTGGGTGGCCACGAGCTTCTCCTCCCCGCGGACTTCTCCGCGGATCGATCGCGGCGATTCGGGCACGCCGCGAGTGAACGGGGCTTCCCTCGGCCAGTCCACGCCGAGAAACTCAGGAATCCGAGCACTGATGTGGCCGGACCAGATTTAGCTAGCTGAGTTAGCTAATTCCCCACTCGCCATCATGGCATGAATTAGGGCCTCAAAGCTGGGAGACTTCTCACATCGCCTGAAAGCGCCGGATTTGCAGCGAAATTCTCGATCCGTTGCCGGAATACGAATAGAGTCACGCCCCAATGAATGGAGCGTGACTCTATGCTGGTGACGCGCGTTGCCCGACCCGGGTTTAGCCGAACAGGGCCGTCACCTTCGCGAGTGTCTGAGAAATGCCAAAGGCCAGCGGGATCCCTACCAGCGCCCAAGCCACGATGACTTTTAGAACCTTCATGCGTGCGCCTTCCTAGCTGTTGCACCGACGAGCGGCTTTTCGGGTTCGTGAAAGTCGGTGTGAACCGGTCGCACGAAAAGGTTCGCCACAAAACCAACAACGAGCAGCCCAACCATGGTGAGCAGGGCCGGCTGATAGGCCGCGGCCGTCAACTCACCCGGAGCGCCCTGAGCATCGAGGAACGAGTTGACAATGAGCGGACCGGCAATGCCGGCCGCCGACCAGGCCGTCAGCAGGCGACCATGGATGGCCCCCACCTGAAAGGTTCCGAACAAATCCCGCAGGTAGGCCGGAGCTGTAGCGAAACCGCCACCGTAAAAAGAAATGATAACGAAGGCCAGTACAACGTAGAGCGCCGTCGTACTCGATCCGAAGAGCGCCAGCAGCACGTACAACACCGTGCCAACGCCGAGGTACACCATGTAGATGTTCTTGCGTCCGGTCTTGTCCGACGTGGCCGACCAGGCGAATCGTCCGCCCATGTTAGCGAGCGACAACAAGCCCACAAAGCCTCCGGCAACGGCCGCCGAGACCAGCGAGTTGCCGTCGCTCTGCCGGAAGAAGTCCTGAATCATCGGTGCGGCCTGCTCGAGAATACCGATACCGGCCGTGACGTTGCAGAACAGGACGACCCAGAGCAGCCAGAACTGACGCGTGCGAATGGCGTTCCTGGCTGAAACGTGGTTGCTCGTGACGAGGGCCTTGACCCGCACCTTCGACGGATCGAAACCGGCCGGCACCCAATCAGCAGCCGGAACCTTGATCGTGAAAGCCCCGAACATCATGTACGCGAGATAGATCACGGCGAGGGTGAGAAAAAGCTTGCCCACGGAGTCGCCGCTTGCCACCCAGTTCGCTGCCCCGGAGTTGGGGTCATAGAAGCTGAGGACCGCCGTCGACACTGGGCTGGCGATGAGGGCGCCGCCGCCAAAGCCCATGATGGCCATGCCGGTTGCGAGGCCCGGGCGGTCCGGAAACCACTTGATGAGTGTGGAAACCGGGGAGATGTAGCCGATGCCGAGGCCGATACCGCCGATGAAGCCGTAGCCGACGTAGACCAGCCACAGCTGGTTCGTAAAGATTCCGAGCGAACCGATGAGGAATCCGCCCGACCAGAACAGTGCAGCGACGAACATCGCCTTGCGCGGCCCGTTCGTGTCGACCCAGGTGCCCATGATGGCCGCCGAAAGGCCGAGCATCACGATGGCGATCGAGAAGATCACCCCGATCTGAACCAGGCTGGCGTCGAAGTGCGCCACAAGCGCGGTCTTGTAAACACTCGTGGCGTAGGCCTGGCCAATGCAGAGGTGCACGGCGAGTGCGGCCGGCGGAATCAGCCAGCGGTTGAATCCGGGTGGAGCGATGGTGCGGTCTCGGTCGAGCCAGCTCATGGAGATATCCTTGCTGCCGGTATGGCGATAGCGACTCTGCTGTGCGTTTCGGCTGTCCACGATGGCCGTGGACGTACTCCGCAAACGGATTGACTTAATAGTCTGCGGAGGCAATCCTAGAGGATTCATCGAGCACATTTCGTTCCAAAATCTCGCCCATTTGGTAATTCGGGGGAATTCCCCTTGGCGGCAAGGCAGGATAGATATATGACACGTTCAGCACCTATCGACGACATCAACGAAAATAATCTTGTCGTCACCGCGCCCAAGACCCACGCAGCGGGCATCCAAGCCGTTGCGGTGGCGCTCGATCGGGGTATTGCCCAGGCTGGTATCGTTCGCACCGCACGGTCGCTGCTGCGCCTCAACCAGCGCGACGGCACCGACTGCCCCGGATGCGCGTGGCCGGAATCCCAGGGACATCGCAAGACCGCAGAATTCTGCGAAAACGGCGCGAAGGCCGTCGCTGAAGAGAGCACGCTACGCACGGTGACGCCCGCGTTCTGGGCAGAGCATTCCATCGCCGAGCTCGCCACCAAGACCGAGTATTGGCTCGGAAACCAGGGCCGCATTACGCACCCCGTCGTCATTCGCCCGGGCGACACGCACTACTCGCAGATCTCTTGGGATGATGCTTTCGAACTCATCGGTGAGCAGATTCGCGCCACGGTGCCCGACCGCACCGTCTTCTACACGTCTGGCCGCACCGCCAACGAGTCGGCGTTCATGTACCAGCTGTTCGCCAGGTCGATCGGCACCAATAACCTGCCCGACTGCTCCAATATGTGCCACGAGTCCTCCGGCTCAGCACTGAACCCCACGATCGGCATCGGCAAGGGTACGGTCTCGCTCGAAGACATCCACCAGGCCGAACTCATTATGGTGGTCGGCCAGAACCCGGGCACCAACCACCCGCGCATGCTGTCGGCCTTGGCCGAATGCAAGGACAACGGCGGCAAGATTGTGGCCGTCAACCCTCTGCCCGAAGCGGGACTGTTCAACTTCATGGACCCGCAGACTCCGAAGGGCGTCGTCGGCAAGGGCACCAACCTGGCTGATGAGTTTCTGCAGATCAAGGTCGGCGGTGACCTGGCCCTGTTCCAGGCGCTCGGTCATCTGTTGCTCGAGGAGGAGGCCCGCGTACCGGGGTCGGTCATCGACCACGAGTTCGTCGCCGCGAACACCGACGGAATCGAGGCCTATCGGGCCGCCCGATCGGTGATCGACTGGGCCGAAACGAAAAAGGCCACCGGCCTGGACCGTGCCGCGATCGAGACGGTGGCGCAACTGCTCATCGCGAGCAAGGCCACCATCATCTGCTGGGCGCTCGGACTGACCCAGCAGCCGCACTCGGTGAACACCCTCAAGGAGATCATCAACCTATTGCTCCTGCAGGGCAACTTCGGCAAGCCCGGCGCAGGCGCCTGCCCGGTGCGCGGCCACTCCAACGTGCAGGGCGACCGCACCATGGGCGTGTGGGAAAAGCCGAAGGAGCCCATGCTCGCCGCCCTCGACGCCGAGTTCGGCATCGTATCCCCGCGGGAGCATGGCCTCGACTCCGTCGACACGGTGGATGCCTTCGTGCACGACCGCGTCGACGTATTCGTCTCCATGGGCGGCAACTTCGCCCTGGCTTGCTCCGATACCGACCTGCTGGAGAAAGCCATGCAGCGCGTCGGTCTCACCGTGCATGTGTCGACCAAACCCAATCGCTCGCACGTTATGCACGGTTTGACCTCGCTCATCCTGCCGACGCTCGGCCGAACGGATACCGATGACAAGCATCCGTCGGGCCGCCAGGTGCTCTCAGTGGAAGACTCGATGTCGGTCGTTCGCACCACGCAGGGACGCCTCGAGCCGGTGTCTGAGCACCTCCTCGCCGAACCGGTGATCATTGCCCGCATGGCCAACGCCACGCTCGGAGAAGACCACCCGGTAGATTGGAAGGCGATGGCGGAAGACTACGACGTCGTTCGTGACCACATCTCCCGCGTCGTACCCGGCTTCGTCGACTTCAACGTTCGGCTCAAGACCAAGAATGGGTTCGTGCTGCCCAACCCGCCGCGCGATACGCGCAGCTTTGCCACCGATATTGGTCTGGCCCGGTTCACGGTGAGCCCGATCGAGTACCTGTCGGCGCCAGAGGGTCACTTGATTCTGCAGACCATCCGCAGCCATGACCAGTACAACACAACGTTCTACGGTCTTGACGACCGCTACCGCGGTATCAAGAACGGTCGTCGCGTCATCCTCATCCACGAAGACGATGTCACCGAGCTGGGCTTCGCCGACCGCGATATGGTCGACGTGATCAGCACGTACCAGGGCGTCGAGCGCCGAGCCGACACGTTCCGCCTCGTGGTCTATCCGACACCGCGCGGCTGCGCGGCTGCGTACTTTCCGGAGGCGAACGCACTCATGCACCGCGAGCTCGTGGCCCGCGAATCGAACACCCCCGGTTACAAGGCCATGACCGTGCGCTTCGTTCCGGCCGGCGCTGCTGCCTAGCCTGAGTCAGGCGGCCTGCTCGTCACTGTGTGCGTCGATGATCCGGTCGCCGCCGGCATAGACGACCATGGAGTTGCCGCGGAGAAAGCCGACCAGGGTCATGCCAACCTCGACGGCGAACTCCGCGGCGAGTGACGAGGGCGCCGAGACCGCCGCGAGCACGGGAATGCCCGCCATCAGGGCCTTCTGGGTGAGTTCGAAACTCGCCCTGCTCGATACCATGAGCACCGTGCCGGTCAGCGGCAGCCTGTTCTCCTTGACCGCCCAGCCGATGACCTTGTCGACGGCGTTGTGCCGGCCGACGTCTTCGCGCAGCACGAGCATTTCGCCGGAAGCGGCATCGAACAGGCCGGCCGCGTGAATGCCGCCAGTCTTCTCGAACACGTTCTGCCCCGCGCGCAGCTTGTCGGGAAAAGTCGTGAGCAATTCGGCAGTCACTCGCACCGCGTCATCCGCTATCTCAAAGACTGATTTGGTGCGCACGGCATCGATGCTCTCCTTGCCGCACAGGCCACAGGAGCTGTTGGTGATGAGGGAGCGCTCCAAGCTCCGTTCCGGTGGCGCGACGCCGGCACCGAGGGTGACGTCCAGCACGTTATAGGTGTTGACCCCGTCGATCGCCCCAGCGCAGTAGCGGGCCGAATTAAAATCGTCGCCCTGCGTGATGACGCCCTCCGAGACCAAAAACCCCGCCGCAAGGTCGATGTCGTTACCCGGGGTACGCATCGTGACGGCAAGGCGGCGGCCGTTCACTCGAATTTCCAGCGGTTCTTCGACGGCAAGCAGGTCCTCGCCAGCCAGAGGCTGGGCACCGACGGTAATTCGGGTAATTTTGCGTCGCGCGGTAATTCTGTTCATTCTAAAGTCTCCAAAACGCTGGTGCCGTTACCGCACTCCAGCCTTGCCGATTAGCCGCCGATGTAGGACATTTCGATTTTCTTGGCACCAGACGCCCGCAGCTCACTGGTCTTCGCGCTCCGCAGCTGCGAATAGCGGTCGGTGCGCTCCCGCCACAGGTGCGCCATAACGGTGGAGAGTTCCGCGTCGGAGCATCCGCCGCGCATGAGCGCCCGCAGGTCGTGGCCCTCGGTGGCGAACAGGCAGGTGAACAGCTTGCCATCGGTCGACACGCGGGCGCGCGAGCAGGTCTGGCAGAAGTTCTGGGTGACGCTCGAGATGACGCCGATCTCCCCGCCGCCGTCCTGGTAGCGCCAGCGGCGGGAGGTCTCGCCGCTGTAGTTCGGGGCGATCTCTTCAAGCGGCAGCTCGGCGTGGATGCGCGCGATGACATCTTTCGACGGAACGACGGCGCCCATCTCCCAGCCGTTGCTGGTGCCCACGTCCATGAACTCGATGAACCGCAGAATGTACGGGGTGTCCTTGAAATGACGGGCCATGGCCACGATGTCCTGGTCGTTCTTGCCGCGCTGCACGACCATGTTGACCTTGATCGGGCCGAGGCCGACCGCTTGGGCCACATCGATGCCGTGCAGCACCTTGGCGACCGGAAACTTCACGTCGTTCATGGTGCGAAACGTGGTGTCGTCGAGCGAGTCGAGCGACACCGTTACGCGCTTCAGGCCGGCATCCTTGAGCGCCTGCGCCTTCAGGGCCAGCGCCGACCCGTTCGTGGTCAGGGCAATGTCGATCTCACGGCCGTCGGGGGTGCGCAGCTCGGCCAGCAGGGCAATGAGGTCTTCAAGCCCCCTACGCAGCAGTGGTTCACCGCCGGTCAGCCGAATCTTCTCAACGCCATGGGCGACGGCCACGCGCGCGAGCCGGGTGAGTTCCTCGAAGCTGAGCAGTTCGTCGTGTTCCATGAACGCGAAGTCCCGGCCGAAGATTTCCTTCGGCATGCAGTAGACGCAGCGAAAGTTGCAGCGGTCGGTGACGCTGAGGCGCAGGTCGTGCAACGGCCGGTTCAGCCGGTCGGTCACGGTGCCGGTGGGCGTTTCAAGGTGCACCGGAATGTCCGAGCGCTCTCGATAGAAGCGCGGAGCTGGTTCTGCAAGGTCGGCGCCGGTCATGTTTCCACCCTAACCCCGCGCTCCGCCCGGAGATACCCAGAACACCAGTAATAAGCGGATGCCGCGGCTCGCGGCTTGAATCCGTGGCTAATTCAGGAATTTATTTCAATTTCTGAGCGGATCCGACGTTATTCGCGCAGATTCGGGTCGGATTTCCTGAATAAGCCACACGGCGCGCGGATGCTGATGACGCCGATACAGGAATGGCCCGCCCGGGAGAATTCCCGAGCGGGCCGTTCACCTATCTGCTGTTAGCCCTTGACGTAACCGTTGGGGTTCAGCACGTACTTCGTCGCCGCGCCGGCGTCGAATTCGGCGTAGCCACGCGGGGCGTCTTCGAGGCTGATGGCTTTGGCGTTGACGGCCTTGGCAATCTGCACCTTGTCGTGCAGGATCGCCATCATCAACTGGCGGTTGTACTTCATCACCGGGCACTGGCCGGTCGTGAAGGACAGCGACTTGGCCCAGCCGAGGCCGAGCCGAATCGACAGCGAGCCCACCTGCGCGGCCTTCTCCTTGGCGCCCGGGTCGCCCGTGACATAGAGGCCCGGAATGCCGAGGGCACCGCCGGCTGCCGTGACCGTCATGAGCGAGTTGAGCACGGTGGCCGGAGCCTCGTGATCGGCGTCCTTGCCGTGGCCGCGCGCCTCGAAGCCCACGGCGTCAACACCGGCGTCGACCTCTGGCACGCCGAGGATCTGCTCGATCTGCTCCCCCGGCTCACCCTTGGTGAGGTCGATGGTCTCGCAGCCGAAGCTGCGGGCCTGCGCGAGACGATCCGCGTTCATGTCACCGACAATGACGACGGCCGCACCGAGCAGCTGCGCCGAGACGGCGGCCGCAAGGCCCACCGGGCCGGCTCCGGCCACGTACACGGTGGTTCCGACGCCGGCACCGGCCGTATAGGCCCCGTGGAAGCCGGTCGGGAAGATGTCGGACAGCATGGTGAGATCCATGATCTTCTCGAGCGCCTGGTCCCGGTCGGGAAACTTCAGCAGGTTCCAGTCGGCATAGGGAACCAGCACGTACTCGGCCTGGCCTCCCACCCAACCGCCCATGTCGACGTAGCCGTAGGCACTACCCGGACGGTCCGGGTTGACGTTGAGGCAGATGCCGGTCTTACGTTCCTTACAGTTGCGGCAGCGACCGCAACTGATGTTGAACGGTACCGACACGATGTCGCCGACCTTGATGAATTCCACGTCGGGGCCGGCTTCGACCACTTCGCCAGTGATTTCGTGCCCCAGCACCAGATTGCTCGGTGCGGTGGTACGCCCACGCACCATGTGCTGGTCCGAGCCGCAGATATTGGTGGTCACGGTCTTGAGAATCACACCGTGCGGCACCTTGCGGCCGACGTTGGCCGGGTTGACGCCCGGTCCGTCTTTGAGTTCAAACGTGGGGTAATCGATGTCGATGACCTCGACGACTCCCGCGCTCTTGTAGGCAACTGCTCTGTTCCCCGTCATGAACTACCTTCCTCGTTTTTCTTCGCGGAGCAAGTCAGACGACCTTCTCCACATTGGGTGAGCGCTGCCGATTGTGACTGCAGCCCTTTTACTTCACCACGGTTTTCAGAAATTACAATCAGCCAACTCCCAGTTCGTGCCCCCCGTTCTGGCCTACGGGACGACCAGATCGGGGAACGACTCAGGACTTCCAGACCTGCACAACGGATGGCCGGGGCCCCGCCCACGCACCGGCCGGCGCCGCAGCACCCAGCGCAACGTAGTCCGGGAATCGACTGGACTGGGCGGCCCAGCTGCCGTTCTCCCCCGGATGCTGCACGGCCACGTACACCATCGATTGCTCAGAGCGGATGACCGGCCCGCACGTCTCCGCCTGCCGCGGCACCGAAAGGAACTGCTGCACCCGCCCGCGCTCGGGGCCGGTGAGCGGCACCTTGAACAGGCCGTCGCAGAATCCGATCGTGCTCGGGGCACCGTCGGTGGAGATCCACAGGTTGCCCTCGGCGTCGAAGGCGACGTTGTCCGGGCAGGAGATGGGCGAGACCTTCTCGCTCGGGAAACCGGCGAAGTAGGTGCTCGTGTTCGTCTTCGGATCGCCGCAGACGAGCAGCAGGTTCCAGTCGAAGGTCACCGCGGTGGCGTCGGAGCCGGTTTCGGTGATCTCCACGATGTGGCCATCCCGGTTGATCGCGCGGGGGTTGGGCTCGGTGGCGCCCTCCTTGCCCGGCAGGCCACGGTCGGTGTTGTTGGTGCAGGCGACGTAGATCTTGCCGGTCACCGGGCTCGGCTCGACGTCTTCGCAGCGGTCCATTTTGGTGGCGCCGACGGCATCCGCTACCAGCCGGGTGTTCACGAGGGCGTCGTCGGTGCTGAAGCCGGGCACCTGGCAAACGCCGTCGATGACGAGCGCGACCCACTGGCCGGTGCCGTCGAACTTTTCGTCGGCGGGCAGCTGACCGGTGCCGGTGATCTCGCCGGCCGGCGAGTTGCCGGTGAAGCGGGCCACATAGAGGGAGCCACGGGTGAGCAGGGTCTTGTTGTGGGTGCGGGCTTTCGGGCCCTTCTTCTTATCGAACCGATCGAAGGAGACGAACTTGTAGAGGTAGTCGAAGCGTTCATCGTCGCCCATGTAGGCGGCGACGTGGCCGGTCTTTCCGACGATGACGTTGGCGCCCTCGTGCTTGAACCGGCCGAGGGCCGTGTGCTTGACCGGCGGCTCGTTCGGCGCCTCCGGGTCGATCTCCACTATCCAGCCGAACCGGTTCGGCTCGTTCTCGTTGCCGGCGATGGTGGCGTCGAACCGGTTGTCGACCTGCTCCCACAGCCGGCCGGTGGGGCGGTTGGCGAGACCGTAGCGGGCATCCGCTGCGCTGGTGCCCGGCGTGCGGAAGTACCCGTTGAAGTTCTCCTCGCCGGAGAGCACCGTGCCCCAGGGTGTGGTGCCGCCAGCGCAGTTGCCGAGGGTGCCGAGCACGGTGCGGCCGGCCGGGTCTGCCCTGGTCTTCAGCAGGTCGCTGCCGGCGGACGGACCGGTGACGGTGAACGGGGTGCTCGCGGTAATGCGACGGTTGAGGCGGTCACCGACCCGGTAGGTCCAGGGCTGACCGGCACGCTTTCGTTCGAGGGCGACCACGGACATGCCGTGGGCCATCATCGCGACGCGACGCTGCTCATCCGCTTCGGCCGGTGTCGTGGCCGGGGCGAACATGATGCCTTCGTTGGTGTACTCGTGGTTGGTGACGAGGGTGCCGGAACGGCCCTTGGTCTCGAGAATGGCGAGGTAGTCGTTGTTGTAGCCGAACTGCAAGGCCTGCGACGCGGCGGTCTGGTGATCAGGGTCGAACACGTCGGTGGCGGCGAACAGCGGGTCGCCCCAGCGGATGATCGGGTTCCAGGAATACCCCGCCGGTACCGAGAAGGCATCGACGGCCGCCGGAACCGGCGCGATCGGCGTGAACGCGAGGCCGCCGCCGGCCGGACCGCCCGGTGCCGCCAACGCGGGAGTCGTCTGGCCAGCCCCCAGTACGATCGCCGCAGCGCCGACGCCAACGCCCACGAGCAGGGAACGGCGGCTCAGGGCCGCTCCGACGATGTCGCGAAAGTAGTCATTCGTGCTCTCATTGGGCACCGGGTGAAAGCAGGCGTCTGCACACTTGAGGTGACAGGTGACCGCACTGCGCTTACCGAGCGTATGGCCATCCATCGGTAGCAGAGGGATCAGCGGCCGGTCACGATCGGTGACGCTCTGACGGAGATCTTTGGCTTCACGATTCAACATGCGGGCACTCCTGATGGTTTGGTGAACCCCGAACTGGGGGCAGAACCACCCTCCCGCCACCCGGTGACTCCACGGTGAACCGAATATGAACGTTCGGTGCCGATCAGTGTTACAGAACGATGAGACCGATCACCCAGACGGCGGCGAAACCGGCGACGCCCTGGATGGCGGTCGCCGGGGTGAGCGTGCGGTAGGCCGTCGCGACCGGGATACGGCTGAGCTGCGACACCACCCAGAAGAAGCTGTCGTTGGCGTGCGAGACGACCATGGCTCCGGCGCCGATCGCGAGCACCGAGAGCACTTTGCCGAGGTCGGAGTCGAGGCCGAGGGCCGGCAGCAGCGGCAGGAGCAGCACCGACGTGGTCACCATGGCGACCGTGGATGAACCCTGCGCGGTCTTGAGCGCGGCCGAGATGAGGAACGGTACGGCCAGTCCGAGCCCGAGCGTCGAGAGGGTGCTGCCGAGAAAGTCGGTGAGGTCGGAGGCCGCAAGCACGGCTCCGAAGGCGGCGCCCGAGGCGGTGATCAGCAGGATGGGCGCCGAGATGCGGATGCCCTCGGTCACCCGATCGCCGAACGCGTCGAGCTTGCCCTTACCGCGCAGCAGGAACAGCGAGGCGATCAGGCCGACGGCCAGGGCGATGACCGGGGTGCCGACGAAGACGATGGCGATATACAGGCCGGAGTCGCCGAAGGGCGCGGCCGGCAGTTTGGCGATCGATGCGAGGCAGATCAGCAGGATCGGGGCGAGAATCGGCAGGAAGGCCAGAAAGGCGTTGGGCAGCTTGCCGTAGGCGGCGCGAATCTTCTCGTAGTCCTGCTCGCTCTCCTCGCCGCTCGGCTCGGGCATGAGCTCGATGTTTTTCTTCAGGAACCGGTTCGCCCAGAGCAGTCCGGCCAGTGCCGAGACCACGGCGGCGATCAGGCCGAAGCCGATGATGAGGGCCAGCTGGTCGATGATGTTCAGGTTGCCGGCGGCGGCGAGTGGGCCGGGAGTCGGCGGTACGAAAACGTGGGTGGCGTACAGGCCGGTCATCAGGGCGATGGTCATGGCTACGAGCGATACCTTGGCCCGGGCGGCGAGCGACTTCTTGAGGGAGTTCAGAATGACGAAGCCGGAGTCGCAGAACACCGGGATCGACACGATGAAGCCGATGACGCTCATGGTCAGCGTCGGAAACCGGGTGCCTAACACGCGAATCAACGCTTCGGCCATGGCGATCGCGGCGCCGGTGCGCTCCAGGATCACGCCGATGATGGTGCCGAACAGGATGATCAGGCCGATATTGCCGAGCGTGGCCCCAAAGGCCGTCGTCATGGTCGGGGCGATCGTGTCAACCGGCAGACCGAACGCGAAACCACCGACCAGCGCCGCAGCGAGCAGCGCCAGGAAGGGATTGATTTTCAGCTTCGCGGTGGCGAAGACGATGGCGGCGACGAGAGCCACCAGGATGGCGATGCTCAGCATTGAGACGGCCTTTCTATTTCAGGGTGGAACTAGTGGGTCTGGAGAAAGAAGGAAACGACCTGCGCCGTGGTCTCGCGTAGGCGTTGGGCCGCGTGCTCCTGCAGGTCGTCGAGGGTCGCCGGTCCGCCGGCGATCGAGAATGCGGCGCTGACACCGGATGCCGCGGTGTCGGCTGGCGACAGCGCCACCCGCCCGGCGATGACAACGACCGGGCATCCGGTCGGCGCCAGGCGTGCGACTGCCACGGCCACCTTGCCGCCGAGCGATTGGGAATCGAAGCTGCCTTCACCGGTGAGTACGAGGTCGGCGCGGGCCATCTTGTCGGCCAGGCCCACGGCATCCGCTACCAGGGTGGAACCGGGTACCAGCTCGGCGTGGAGCAGCGGCACGAGGGTGGCCGGCATACCGCCGGCCGCTCCGGCGCCTGGCCGGCCCTTCATGTTCTCGCCGGTTTCAGCGAGCACGATGGCGGCGAGGTGGGCCAGGCCCGCGTCGAGCTCCACGACATCGTTGGGCTGCGCGCCCTTTTGCGGGCCGAACACAGCGGCTGCGCCGTTCGTGCCGCAGAGCGGGTTGTTCACATCGACCGCGACGCGCCAGCTGACCTCGCGGGAGCGCGGGTGCAGGCCGGTCAGATCGATGGACGCAATCTCGGCCAGGCCGGCGCCGCCGGGCGCGACCGGTTTGCCGGCGGCGTCGAGAAAGCGCGCGCCGAGCCCGGCGAGCAGACCGGTTCCGCCGTCGGTGCTGGCGGAGCCGCCGACGCAGAGCAGAATCTCGTCGACCTGCTCATCGAGCAGTTCGCGGGCGAGCAGCCCGACGCCGAAGCTGTCAGCGCGCTGGGGCTGGGGCTGGGCATCCGCTGTCAGGGGCAGACCGTTGGATTCGGCCGCTTCGATGAGGCCCGTGCGGCCGTCGGACGAGGTGGCGTAGCGAGCCCAGCGGCTGCGCCCGAGCGCGTCGACGGTGAGCATGGTGCGGGGCAGGACGCCCCAGACTGCGGCGATGGCATCGAGCGTTCCCTCGCCGCCGTCGGCCATTGGGCAGAGGATCAGCTGCGGGTCGGGCCTGCCGAGCGCGAGGCCGGCGTCGCGGGCACCCTCGGCCATGGCGGCGGCGGCTTCGGCCGCGCTGAGGCTTCCTTTGAACGAGTCCGGCGCGATGACTATGGTGAGCGGCTTCAGCGCCGTGCGATCGTGCATTGATTCAGGCTAGAACACAACCAGACACATATTCAGGTGGAATCACACCACATTTCTCGGCAAATCATGAGCCATTTACTGTGCATCATGCACATAACGAGCGGCATCGGCCGCCAGTGCGACCCGCATCCGCACGGCGGCGTGAAACTGTCGGAGGTTGAGGCCGGTCAGCAGCTCGATGCGGTCGAGTCGCTGCACGAGGGTATTGCGGTGCACGCCGAGTTCCCGCGCCGCACCGGCGATCGACAGTTCGGCCTGCAGGAACACCCGCGCCGTCTCGTTCAGGGCCGCGCTGAGCGGCGCGAGCACCGATTCAGCGAGATCCTCCATCATAGCGGTGGGCAGGCCGGCGATCGCCAGCTCCAGCCCCAGGGCGTCGAGGCGAGTCTCGGACCCGACGTCTACCAGCTCGAGCAGCCCGGGCCGGGCCAGCAGCGCGCCCAGCCGTTCAGCGTCGCTCGCGAGTTGGTGCATGGTGGCTCCGACGCGTCCGATCAGAAAACGCAGGGGCGGCTCGCCGGAGCGCTGCAGACGCTGTCGAAGCAGCTCGTGGCCCAGCGCAGACGACGATCCGCTGAGCACCCAGACGGCACCGTTGATGTCGGCGGCCACCACTCCCGTGAACTCGCGCAACCCACGAAGCAGCGCCACCGACTGGTTCTCGGCCACGATTCCAATGAGGTTCCACGGTGGCTGCAGTGGCGCGTCGATGCCCCGCAAGCCCGCCATCAGGCGACTCTCGGTGAGATTACCCCGCGCAAGGGTCCCGAGGATGTCCCGAATCGCGGATTCTCGCCACGACGCGTTATCGCGCTGCCGCTCCTGGCTGAGCAGCATCTGAACGGTCAGCACGAGCACCTGCGCGACCGGCAGCACCTCGGCGGGGATTCCGGTAACCCCGACGACGGCCACGACCTGTCCGTCGACGATCAACGGAATATTCACTCCCGGCCGGGTTCCCTGATGCTCGTCGCCGGGAGCGATGTGCACCGCTTCCCCGCGAACAGCGGCATCCCGGGCCCCGTCATGCAGGGTGCCGATGCGGGCAGCATCCAGTGAGCCGATGATCATCCCGCCCGCATCCATGATGTTGACGTTGTGCACGAGGCTCGGCGCGACCTGCTCCACCAGGCGCTGGGCGAGCTCACGGGTGATCTGTGCGGTGCCGGGTGCACTGCCGGTCGGTGCGGTGCCGTTCGGTATTGCGTCGGTCATTTGACCATCGTAGATCGCAGGCTCCGGCGGTCTCACGAGCATCCGCCCATGGCGCATGTCAGTGGAGTGACATACACTTTTACTTAGAAAACATATTCGATAGCAGTTGATTTCGACGAGATTTTGCTCGAACTCATTGTTGGAGTTTTTTAACCATCGCTCATCAGGTTTTTACCATTATCGCCCACCCCGAGCCACCCGTCACGAGCCTAGGGAGCCCACCTTGCCCCACATTATTGACGCACCGGTCGACGTTGAGCTGTCCCCCGACGGCGACCCGCGCGCGTTCATCTGGAATCGGTTCGAACACACCGTCATCGGTCAGCCGCAGGCCGTATTCAAACGCACCCGGTGGTGGGAAAACGAGGGAACCCCCACCCGCATCGACACCGAACTGTGGCGGCTCGATGCCTGCCGTGGCGGCGAAGAGCAGCACCGCTACGACCTGCGCCGCGGCACCGACGGGTCCTGGACTTTAGCATTGGACTGGGGATGAGCACCGCACCGGGGACGACTTTCAGTCACCTGCACGTCGCGAGCGCCTACTCGACCCACTACGGGGTGACGCTTCCCGAAGCCCTGGCCGAGCAGGCGGCCGCGCAGGGCGCGAATTTTCTGGCTGTCACCGACCGTGACGGACTCTACGGCGCAGTCAAACACGTGCGCGCCTGCGTGGCCGCCGGTATCCGCCCCGGGCTCGGCGCCGAACTCGCCGTGCACGACGACCAGTATCGCCCGCTCGGTCGAGTGGTCGTACTCGCCCACGGCCAGACGGCGGGTAGAGGCTACGCCGCACTTTGCCGCGCGGTCAGTGCCGCCCACAGCACCGATCGAGACGCACTTCAGCACGGCGCCGCCGGCCACGGCGCACCCCAGAACAGCCCAGCCCAGCACAGCACCGCCCACGGCGCAGCTGCCGGCCCGAGCATTTCGCGCGCCCGCCTGGCCGACCTGGCCGGCCTAGCCTCCCTCACCGTGCTGCTCGGCCCCGATTCCGACGTAGGCCTGGCCATCGGCCGCCGCGACAATTCAGATGCCGCGGCGCGGCTGGCCCACTGGCAGCGCGCCCTGCCCGCAGGCACCGTCGTGCTCGAAATCGTCTGCCACCTCGCCGAAAGCGGCACCGTCGGCAGTGTCACTCCGGCCACGCGCATGCTCGCCCTGGCCGAGAACGCCGGACTGCCGGCGGTTCTCAGCAATGCCGTGCGCTACGGCACCCCCGACGAGGCGGTCACCGCCGACCTTGCCGATGCCGCCCGCTTTCTGCTGCCGCTCGCCGAGCTCGAAACCCCCCAAACCAATGGTCAGGCCTGGCTCAAACCGGCCGGCGCGATGCGCCAGGTGGCCCGCATGGTCGTCGACGCCGGCCTGCACGACAACGGGGCACTCGAACGACTGCTGGGCGACACCGAGCAGCTCGGCGACCGTTGCAGCCTCGACCCCGTGAGCGACATCGGCCTCGGCCGCCCGCGCATGCCGGAGGCGCGCATCATCGGCGTCACCGGCGACCCGGTCACCGAGCTGTGGCGCCGCGCCCGAAGCGGCATCGCCGAGCTGTACTCGGCGAGCGGCTCACGCGCGGTCGAAGCGGCCCACCATCAGCTCGCCCACGAGATGAAAACGGTCGAACACTTAGGCTTTGCCAGCTACTTTCTCACCGTGTCGCGAGTGGCCGACATTATTCGCGGAATGGGCATCCGCATTCAGGCCCGCGGTTCGGGGGTCGGGTCGGTGCTCAACTATGCGCTGCACACCTCCTCGGTCGAGCCGATCGCGAACGGCCTGCTCTGGGAGCGTTTTCTCTCCCCCGAGCGCCAGACCCTGCCCGATATCGACATCGACGTCGAGTCAGCGAGGCGGCACGATATCTACCGCGAGGTCTTTCGCGCTTTCGGCAGCGACCGGGTCTCGCTCATGTCGATGACCAACGCCTACCGGGGCCGCGGCGCCGTGCGTGACGCCGGCCTCGCGCTCGGCCTGCCCGACGCCCAGATCAACGTGATCGCCAAGCAGATGTGGCGGTTCAACGCCCGCGACTTTCGCCGCGCCCTCGAGGAGAAACCCGAACTCGAGGCCCTCGCCACCGAGGTGCGCGAATCGCAGCAACTCGATCTGCTGGTGGACCTCACCGCGAAACTCGACCGGCTCCCCCGGCATATCTCGGTGCACCCCTGCGGCGTGATCCTCTCCGACGCGAGCCTGCTCGACCGCACCCCGGTGCAGGCGAGCGGCATGGGCCTGCCCATGTCGCAGTACGACAAGCACGACATGGACCCGATGGGCCTGATCAAGCTCGACATTCTCGGCGTGCGCATGCAGTCGGCCATGGCGCACGCTGTTGAAGAGCACCACCGGCTCACCGGCGAGAGCATCGACCTCGACCGGGTGCCGCTCGACGATGCGAAAACGTTCGAGCTGATTCGTTCCACCCGCACCCTCGGCATCTTTCAAATCGAATCCCCCGGCCAGATGGAGCTGGTCGGCAAGCTGCAACCCGAGGTGTTCAACGACCTCACCGTGGAGATCTCGCTGTTTCGACCCGGCCCGATGAAAAACAACATGCCGCTCAAATATTTGCAGGCCAGGCACGGCGAGGTCGCGCCCGATTACATTCACCCCCGGTTCGAGCCTATTTTGCGCGAAACCAAGGGCGTCGTGATCTTTCACGAACAGGTCATGCGGTTGTTCGACGAACTCACCGGCTGCGGCCTCGGCAAAGCGGATGTCTTTCGCCGCCACCTGGGAAAGCCGGAGCAACTCCCCCAGATTGAGGAGTATCTGCGCGAGAAAGCGCTCGCCCGCGGCTTCAGCGTGAAGGTGATCGACCAGATCTGGACGGTGCTTGCGGGGTTCGGTAGCTTCGGCTTCGCCAAGGCGCACGGCGCCGCCTTCGCCCTGCCCACCTACCAGTCGGCCTGGCTGAAAACCCACCATCCGGCCGCCTTCCTGGCCGGGCTGCTCACCCACGACCCCGGCATGTGGCCGAAAGACCTCATCGTGGCCGAAGCCCGGGTACTCGGGGTGCCGGTGCTCCCGCTCGACGTACAGTCGAGCGCCCTGGATTACCGCGTGGAAGATCTCGCCGACGGGAGCCAGGGCATCCGTTTGGCGCTGCCTGAGTTGGTCGGCAGCACCGAAGCCGAGCGGGCGCGCATTGCCCAGCACCAGCCGTTTGGGTCGCTGCAGGACTTTCGTGACCGGGTGCACCCCCGCAGGCGCACGTTCGAAGCGCTGGCCCGGGTCGGCGCCCTCGACACGTTCATCGGCTACGACCGGGCCCGGCGGCACGAGCTACTCGCGCACATTCAGTCGTTGCGCGGCACGGCCGTGGTCATTCGTGCCGACCAGCTCGCGTTCGAGGTGGAGCTGCCGGTGCCGCGCTACTCCGGCGACCGTGCGGGTGCCATCACCTCGCTCGAGCTGCGCGGTCGAACCCAGACCGACCTGGAGCTGCTCGATCTGAACCTGGCCGTCGGATCACACCAGATGAAACGCTTTCACTCGCTGTTCAAGGAGTTGGGGGTGACCCCGGCGAGCGAGCTCGGCAACCTGCCCGGCGGCACCGAGGTTCTGCTCGCCGGGGTGCGGCGGGCTACGAACACGCCGCCGATGCGCGGCGGCCGCCGCGTGGTGTTCATCAGCCTCGACGACGGCACCGGCCCGGTCGCGAACGTCGTGTTCTTTCACGACGCACAGGAACGGGTGGGCGGGCAGGTGTTCCAGACCAATTACATGCTCGTGCGCGGTCGAACACGGCGCTCCGGCGCCAAGGGAGTGTCGGTGACCGGGGAGAATCTGTGGAACCTGTTCGATGTGGCCCGCCAGGTGAAGGAACGCCACGCCGTTGAACGCGCCGCCGCAGAGGAAGCGGCCAGTGCTGCCGCCTACGCCGCCGAACTTGCGGCGCATCCGTTGCTGCGCACCCCGGCGCAGCAGTCTTCGGGCGGCGGTACCCTGCATCAGCTCACTGCGGCGCAGAGTGCCTAGCCAACAAGCGGCCGGCACCGCTGGCCGGGCGCTACTGGCCCGGCGGCGCCGGAGCCGTCTCCGGCGGGGCGGGTGCGGCCGGCGGAGCCACCGGCGCCACGACCGGTGGCGCCACGACCACGGGCGGTGGAATGTACTTGGGGGCGAGTTCGTCGAAGGCATCACCGCCGTACTTGGCGTTGACGACCGACATCACGACCGGCCACATGCGGTGCCGCGCCGTCGCGATCTGGTCACGCCCAAAGAACTGCCGCCGCTGACTGAGTGATCCCGTCACACTCACCACGGCGACTACCGTGGCCACCTTGGTGCTTGCGCCGCTCATCCAGGTGTCTTTGGCGCCATCCGTTGTTCCGGTCTTGCCGATCATCGGTACATTCGGTTTCGTATTCGAGTTGGATTGTTGTCCGGTGCCGCTCGTCATCACCCGGTGCATGGCGTAGGCCATGCCGGCGGCGACCGTCGAATCCACCGATTGCGTGCAGACCGACGGCGGCACCGCGACCTCCACGCCGCCGCGGTCGACGATACGGTCGATGGCGATCGGCGAACAGGTAACGCCCTTATTGGCGATGCCGGCGAAGGCGACGGCCATGGTCAGCGGCGCAACCTCATTGGTTCCGATCACGGTTGCTGCGGACTGCGACAGCGGGTTACCGTCGGCCCGGTGCACACCGAACGCCTCCGCAGTTTTGCGGATACCGCAGAGGTCGAGCCGCTTCGCCATGCCGATGAAGCCGGTGTTGATTGAGCCAACGGTGGCTTGCAGCGCACTGTAGTTGGCACCGGATTCGTTGGCGTCGTTGCGCGGGTTGAAGGGTGGCTTCTCCTTGTCGTAATTCTGGGGCCCGAGGCAGCTGTCTTGAAAGGTGCCCCAGTTGGACTTGCGCCGGGAGTCCACGCGTTCGTTGAGCGAGTGCCCTTCTTTGAGCCATTCGGCCAGGGTGAAGACCTTATAGGTCGACCCCGGCTGGAAACCGCTCGAACCGCCCTCGGCGAAGTCCGTGGCGTAGTTGATTCCGGTGTAGTTGGCACCGGTCGCCTGCACCGTGGGGTCCTGGCTGTAGTCCTTGTTCTGGGTCATGGCCAGCACCCGGCCGGTGCCGACCTGCACGCTCGTGATCACCGCACCCACGTCCCCGCCGGCGTAGACCTTGGGAACCTGCTGATTCATGGTGGTCACGGCCGCGCCCTGCACGTCGAGGTCGAGGGTCGTGTAGACGTCATAGCCGCCTCGGCGAAAGTTGAGCATGCGGGTGGCAGCGTCGGCGCCGAAGGTGGGATCGGTCTGCAGAATCTTGGTCACATAGTCGCAGAAGAACGCGTTGGCTGCGGCGGTCTGGCAGCCGGTGCTGGGTTCGGTGATCACGGGTTCGACCGGTGCCGCCAGGGCCGCTTCGTAGTCGGCCTTGGCGATCTTTTTGTGGCGCAGCATCTCACGCAGAATGTAGTCGCGGCGCTGCTTGTTCGCGGCGTAACCGTTGGCGGCCCCATTGGTCTCGCTGGCCGGCTTGTCGAGCTGGAACTTGACCGGGTTGTTCACGATCGCCACCAGGCTGGCCGCCTGCGGCAGGGTGAGGTTGGCCGCGGTGCTGTTGAAGTAATAGTTGGCGGCGGCTTCGATGCCATAGACGGTGCCACCGAAGCCGGTGATGTTGAAATACTGCTGCAGGATGTCGTGCTTGCTGTACTTCTTCTCGACCCCGATGGCGAGCCGCATCTCTTTGAGCTTGCGGTCGGGCGTGGTCTCGGTCGCCGCGGTGTAGCAGGCATCGTGTGCGCGCTTGTCGGTGATCACCTCGCACTTCTGCACCAGCACGTTCTTCACGTACTGCTGGGTAATGGATGACCCGCCCTGGGTGTCTCCCCCGGCCACCGTCGTTGCCGTGGCCCGCAGGGTGCCCTGCAAATCGACCCCGCCGTGCTCGTAGAACCGTGGATCTTCTCCCGACACCGCGGCATCCTTCGCAAACTGGCTGATCGCATCCCACCCCACCTCGATGCGATTCTGATCGTAGAACGAGGCGAGCAGTTCGAAGGTTCCGTCACTGCGGGTCGCAAAAATGTCGCTCTTCTGCGAGAGGGGCTCGATGTTGATGTAGCCGGGCAGATTCTCGAACACCGAAATGGTATTGCTGGCAGCCATACCCGAGAGCGCAACGACAGGGGTTACCGACACGGTGACCAGAATGCCGGCCACCGCGCTCATCGCGACGAATCCGAGCATCCCGCCGAGAACGCCGTGCAGAGAACGCCGCCACGATTGGGCCGCGCCGGCTGGAACCTCGGTCACTTGCACCACGTTTACCCCCAACTGAGTCGATCAGTGCGAGCGCCAACGCCTGCACATCGGTTGCCAATTAATTGTCATGTTAGTCACCTGTGGGCTCGAATGTGACCGGCTGGCCGATTTGAGAATGTATCGGCTTGATACCGGTTTGTCAGTAGTATCCGGTGAAGGTTCGGGAGGTAAAGGAATGCGAACGTTCGGCATTGAAGAGGAATTCATCTTTCTGAAGCCGGCAACCCTGCAGCCGGCGAACGTCGGCGACGAGGTGCACGTGCACGTGGGCATTCCCAGCCGTGATGCCGGGGTGCAGGCGCTCAACCGGGTGCGCGTGTGGCTGCCGACGCTGCTCGCGCTGGCCGTGAATTCGCCGTTCTGGCACGGAGCCGATACCGGCTTCTCCAGCTGGCGGAGCGTGCACATGCGCCGGTGGTCCACGATCGGAACCCTGGAGAGTGCGCTGATCGTGACGGACGAGCTGCTGCGCTATGCCGGCGATGCGATTGACGAGGTGGGCAATCGCGAGCGAATTGTGGGGCTGCTGGCGCGGGCGCGGCGACTCGGGACCGGAGCCGAACGCCAGCGGGCCGCCATGAGAAGCGGCGGGCAGCCGGCGCTGGCCGCCCTGCTCACGCAGGCGCTGACCGCGCACGACTAGATCTTCAGCGACGGGTGCAGCTTGGCGATCGACCAGATCTTCATCGAACGACTGGCGAAGACCGAAACGGCGAACGCTCCGATTCCGAAAGTGATCAGGGCGAGAAGGTCAACCAGAATCGCGCTCGTGAAGCCCTCGGCGATGAGTCGCCGCACGCCGTCGACCGCGTAGGTCATCGGCAAGGCCGGGCTGATCCACTGGAAGAAGCCGGGCGACGTCTGAACAGGGTAGGTGCCTCCGGCCGAGGCCAACTGCAGAATCAGCAGTAACAAGGCCACCAGCCGACCGCGCCCGCCGAGCAGGGCGATCAGGCTGTGGTGAATGGCCGTGAACACGAGCGCGACAATCACCGTGAAGGCGGCGAGGGCCGCGAAATTGGCGGCTTCCAGCCCCACCAGAAAGTGCAGCACGGCGAGCAGAAGTCCGGCCTGCAGCAATCCAAACAGCAGCCCAGGGGCGAGGCCGGTCAGCGCCACCCGCACCGGCCGGGCAGTGGATGCGACGGCCTGCGGCGACAGCGGACGGAACAGAAAGTACATGCCGATTCCGCCGACCCAGAGCGCGAGCGGAATGAAGTACGCCGCGATGCCCTCGCCATAGAATCCGACGGCATTCTCGCGCACATGCTCCGCGGCAACTGGTTCGGAAGTCACCGCGGCGAGTTCGCTGGCCTGCGCGGACGTGTAGCTCGGCACCTGCGTCACGCCCGACTGCAGCGAGGTGCTCAGACTGTCGGCACCGGTCGCGAGCTGGCCGAGGCCGTCGGCGAGTGTGCTCGCGCCGGTGCTGGCGGTCGTCGCGCCGGTGGCCAGCGTGCTGGCGCCGGCCGCAGCGCTGTCGGCACCGGTGGCGAGCGAGGCAGCACCCGCGGAGAGCGATGCCGCGCCGGTTGAGACGGATTGGGCTCCGGCCGAGACGCTCGACGCTCCCGTGGCGAGGGTCGCGGCGCCGTCGGCGAGCGTGCCGATGCCGGCGACGAGTGGTGTCGCGCTCTGGTTCAGGATGTTGGCCCCGGCTGCGACGGTCGCGGCGCCCGCCGCGAGATCCGCGATCGATCCGCCGCCGGTGGCGAGGGCCGCGTTCAGCTGGGTCAGGGTCCAGTCAGGGTGCGCAGCCGTGAGCGCGGCGATCGTGCCGAGAGTCGTGGAAACGGTTTGGGTACCCGCCGCCAGCCGGGCCGTGGCGGTCGGCAGTGTGCTCACGCTCGCGTCGAGGGTGGCCGCGCCCGTCGCGAGAGCTGCCGAACCGCTCGCGACCTCCGCCGCACCGTTCGCCACACTCGACGACCCGGTGGCCAGGGTGCTCGCGCCGGTGGCGAGGGTGTGGGTGCCGGCATCCACTTGGGACACCCCGCTCGCGAGCGTGGCGGCGCCGTCGGAGAGGGTGCCGAGGCCGATCACGAGTTGCGCCGACCCGTCGCTCGCGCTCGTGGCGCCGTCGCTGAGGGTGAGTGCGCCGTTGGCGGCCTGAGCGAGGCTGTCGTGCACGCTCGTGAACCCCAGGTAGACGTTGTCCAGGTAGGTCGCCGAGATGGACGTCGACAGCTCGGTGCGTATCGCGGCGGTGACCGATTTCGTGACCTGCCCCACGATGAAGTTCGAAGCGTCGTCGGTGTACACGCGCAGGCGTGCCTGCTCGGGGGCGAAAACGGATGCTGCGGTGCCGGTCGTCGTGGCGGCGGGGTTCACCGCGCCGGGGTTTGCAGCGGTCGAGGCCAGGGTGCTCGAGAAATCGGCGGGAACGACGAGCACGGCGAAATTCTGGTTATCGGCGAGCGAGCTGCGGGCATCCGCTTCGCTGGTGGCACTGCTCCAGGTGAAGCCAGCACTGTCGCTGCCCACGAGGGAGTCGACCAGGCCGGCGCCGGCGTCAATGGTCTGCTCGCGGCCGTCCGTGCCGGTGACGTTCGCGGCCACGTCGTTGTTGACGATGACGGCGTGTAGTTCGCCGATGTTGCCGCTCGTGTTCCAGTTGGCCGAGAGGTAGACGCCGCCATAGATGGCGGGAACGGCGGCGATCATGAGCAGCGCCACGATGGCCAAGCGGGAAGACCGAAACCGGGACAGCTCGATGCTGGGCAGTGAAAACATCTTGGCCACGGTTCAGGCCTTCCGGGTGGACGCGGTCAGGGTGCGGGCTGTGAGGGTGCGGTCGGCGGAATCCAGGTCGAGCAGGTACACCGGGCGGGCTGGCGCGGGGTGGACGTCGGCGCCGACGCGTTCGAGGATCTCGACGAGCTCCTTGGGGTCCTGCCCGCTCGCCGCGATCGTGAGATCGTGCCAGCCCGCCATGCGCAGAACGAGCAGTGCGGCCCAGGCGCGGGTGCGGTCATCCGTGTCGCGCAGGGTGTCGACGTCATCGACGATCAGCAGGCGTGGCCGGCCGATCAGGGCCAGGACGACGCCGAGCACCGCACGATCGAGCGGTTGCAGGTCGACGATGCGGTCGGTGCCGGTCAGTCGCGGCAGGCCGGCATGACGTTGCTCAAGGATTTCGCCGGCCCGCGCATCGACCTGACGCAGCAGCGCGTTCACCCGAACCAAGCAGAGTGCCACCGTTTTCTGGCTGACCAGCGGTTTCCACCACGGTTGACGGAGCACGAGGGCAGCCGCGATCTGGCGCTCAACCGTGAGATCGTCGTCGAGGCGGTTTACGATCGGCGTCTCGGCGAGGGCCGACAGGTGCCGCACCTGCCCGCCGCTCTGGCGCAGCGGATGTCCGAACACGGTCGCCGTTCCGGCGAACCCACGCAGGCGGCCGGCCAGAGCGAGCAGCAGCGCTGTCTTGCCCGAGGCGAACCGGCCCGACACGACGAAGAGTGCACCGACCGGAATAGCGAGGTTAGTGGCGCCGATCACGGTCTGGCGACCGTTTCGAATCGTGAAGTTGCTCGCTCGGATGGCGAGGGCGATTTCAGTCGAGTCGATGGCGGGGGTCGAAGCGGAGTCGAGGGTCATGCAGAGTTCCATCCAACGTTGGGTTGTGCGGGGCGCAATGCCGCCGTAGTATTTTCAATACCGAGAGTATCCAATACCCAAAGTATCCGCTTGTCAACAGCAATCCGAAAGGCACTCATGGACGAGACGCCCACGCCCACTCCCCGGAGGCGACCCCTGCGCACCGACGTACGTGCGGATATTCTGCGGGCGGCGACCGAGCAATTCTTCGAATCCGGCTACCTCGGAACCAAACTCGACGACGTGGCGACGCGGGCCGGCTACACCAAGGGCGCCGTGTACTCCAATTTCGGCTCCAAACAAGCCCTCTTCGGATCGATCCTGAATGAGCGCCTGGCCACCCTGCTCAGCGGTCGGCTCGCAACCATTCTCGGCGACGAGATACGGCTCGACGACGCGGCGCTCGCCCGCATCGCCCGCCGTCTGGCCGAGACCCTGGTCGAAGACGGCCCCTGGCACCTGCTGCTCATGGAACTGGCCGTTCATGCGGCCCGCAACCCCCAGGCCGCGGATCTCTATCGCCAGAGTCGGCAGAGCGTGCGCCTCGCCCTCGGCGCGGTGATCCTGGAACGCGCCGACCAATTCGGCATCGACCCGGCTGCCCACCGGGTGGACGTGCTCGCTCCCCTCGTTATGTCGGCCACCAATATCCTGGCGCTCGAGCGCATTCTCGACCCGGACTACTTCACGAACGAGGTGCAGTCGCGCATGATCGAGGCGCTTCTGGTGGGGACTCTGCGATAGTTTTTAGCGCAATTTGAGCCCCGCCACCAGCCTGTGGAGAACTTAAACGGGATTGTAGCAATCCGGTCTACTGTGGCCCCATGCGAATCCCGTCGCGCCGCCGCCCGCTGCACACTGCCGTGCTCAGCGCTCTCCTGCTGTCTGTCTCCGTTGTTTTCCTAAGCGGATGCATGGCCGCTCCCGTCCCGCCCGTCCCGGCAACGCCGGTCGCCGTGGCTAGTCCCGAGCCCACCGAGACTCCCCCGGTCTTCGCCTCGAATGAAGAGGCGCTCGCTGCTGCCACGGCTGCCTTCGCCGCGTACCTCGCCGCCTCAAACCGCTTCCTTGTAGTCACCCACGGGGATGTTGATTCCGCCACTTTCGGCAATCTCGTCAGTCAACGGTATCTTCCCGAGGTATTGGACTCCATGGACAGCTTCTCGCACTCGGGCCAATCCGGTCGGGGAACGATAACTTTTGACACGGCCTCGCTCATCAGTTACTCCGAACCAAGACCGCGAATAGCCGAGGTCGGCGTCTATCTGTGCTCCGACATATCAGGCATGCGCTTATTTGATGATGCCGGAGCCGACGTGACGACATCGAGCCGCAATGAACGTACTCCGACCCAGGTTGCATTTATTTCTAGTGAGACTGATGCATCGAAACTCTTAGTCGATAGGGAAGACACGTGGACCGGCCAAAATTTCTGTGGATAGCGATTATTCTCATGTCGCTTGTGATGAGTTCAATCGGAATTTCGAGCGCCTATGCCTGCAGCGTCGTGAGGCTGTTTGACGAAAACTGTCCAAGAGATACACCACCTGCGAGGGCGGTTGTAGTCGGTCCAGGCGTGGACTTATCGGCCGGGTACGGTGGAAGTTCTGGCGGCGGAACGGGTGGGTCCGCCAGCGGTCGGGCTGGTACCGGCCCAACCGTGGCCGAGATTTGCGCCCACCCACAGGGCAAACTGACCTCGGAGCAGGAGTGGTCGCTGTGCGGCACGGGCGACTTGCCACTACTCTCGCGGCACCCCGAGTGGCAACCCACTATCGCCGCCCCGACAACGCCCTGCGCCATGTGCTCCGCCGCCACCATCGTCACGGTCACCGATCTGCAAAACTTCCCCGCCTACGCCGCCCCCACCGGTATGGAACCCAATGGCTGGGCCATCGTCGGGCTGGCCGCGAATTTCTGGGCCGGAGCATCCGCTCAAATCGGCGAAGGACTACTACTCGGCGAACCAGCGCAGGTCATGTTCACACCGATCGGGTACCGCTGGAATTACGGCGACGGCAGCGCCGCATCGAGCCCCACCGGCGGAGCCAGCTGGGAAGACCTTGGCCTGGCCGAATTCTCCACCACGCCCACCAGCCACAAATACACCGCCAAAGGCACCTACACGGTCACTCTCACCGTTAGCTACCGAGCCGACTACAGCTTCGGCGACCAGGGCTGGCGCCCCGTCGAGGGAATCGTCTCCGTGCCGTCAGCTCCGTTCACCGTCGTCGCGGCGAAGGAATCCACCGTGCTCGTGGCTGAAGACTGCAACGCCAACCCCCACGGCCCCGGCTGCTGACGCCCCTACAAAACGCACTTCCCGCGATCACGGTTATCGGCCGGGGCCACGTTGCCTACGGCAGCAGGCGGTCCCCGGCCTTTTTCGGAAGCCGGGCTGCCGCAGCGCGGGCGATTGCTGCCGCGGCTTCGTCGGCGACTGCGTCGAAGTCGACGCTGTTGATCGAATCAGAAACGGATGCTTCCGCTGCCGACCGTGCAGCTGCGGCAACGGTCGCCGCCGAGGCTCCAACCGACGGTGACGACGCTGCTGAAGGCGCTGCCACTGAAGGCGAGGTTGCCCCCGAGGGCGACGCGGCGCCGGCCCCTGGGGAACGCACTGACGTAGCAGCAGCAGGCGAAGCGGATGCGCCACTGTGCGCGGGCGCAGCGTTCCGCAGGGCGGCTCCGGCCGTTCCGCCGAGCAGCCCACCGAGGAGGTCCTTGATGCCGATTCCCATGGTGGAGCCGAGCACGGCGTCGACCTCGCTGAAGCCCGACGCGACGTTCTTGGAGAGCTGGCTGGCACCATCCGTTGAAATGACGGTGAGCTGGTCGATGTTCCCCATCGGAGCGGCGAGCTCGTGTGCGATCTGCGGGAGCATTTCGACCAGACGCAGCTGGATGAGCGCCTCGGACTGCTGGGCGACGGCCTCGGCGGAGAGCCGGGTGGCCGTTGCCTCTGCGGTACCCCTGGCGAGGATGGCGTCGGCCTCGGCCTGGCCCTCCGCGCGGGTGGCGTCGGCGTTCGCGACACGGCTGTCGCGATCGGCGGTGGCCTTGGCGACGGATGCCTCGGCGGCCGCGATCGCGGTCACCCGAATTCGGTAGGCGTCAGCGTCGGCAATGGCGTTGACCTCGGACTCCAGCTCGGCCTTGCGCAGGCTGGCGCGGCGCTGAGCGGTGAGCTCCTGCTCCTGCACGATGGCCTGCTGTGCCTTGGCCTCGGCGAGAGGCTTGGATGCGGCGGCCTCAGCGGAGGCCTTATCGGTGTCGAGCTGCAGGGCGGCCTTGCGCAGGGCGAGCGTGTTCTGCGCTTCTGCGATGGCCTGCTCGGCGGTGATCAGGGCTTCCTGTGACTCTCGGTTGGCGACGTGCTCGGCAACCTCGGCCTGGCGGCGAACCTTGGCCTGCTCTGCACGACCGATGTCGCGAATGTAGTCGTTCTCGTCGGTAATACCCTTGATCTCGAAGGAGTCAACGTCGAGGCCCTGGTTGGCGAGCGACTCACGCGCGGTGGCAAGCACGGACGTGCCGAGCTCGTCGCGCTTCTGAATGACGGTCATCACGTCGGTCGCGCCGATCGAGGATCGCAGCGAACCGCTCAGTACCTCCTGCGCGAAGCCGTCGATGTTCTTGTCCTGCCCGAGGAACCGCTGGGCGGCGGCGCGGATCGCTGCCGGGTCGTCGCCGACCTTGACGATGGCGACGGCTTCAACCGAGAGCGTGATGCCGTTGCGATCCTGCGCCACGGCAGTGATCTCAATCGCCCGGCTGCGCAGGCTGATCTTGAACGCCTTCTGGAAGAACGGGGTGATGAACACACCCTGTCCGTGCACGACGCGCTGGCCGGATTCCTCGAGCGTGGCACCATCGACGATGGTCTTGCGGCTCTTCTTGCCGGTGATAATGAGGGCTTCGTCGGGCCCGGCATTCTTGTAGATGGTCTTGGCGTAGATCAGGCCGATGAGCAGAACCACAATGATCGTGAAAATGATCCCGGGGATCGGGCTGAACAGAAAATCGAGCATGGAGTCCTTCCGAGGCGCAAGCGCATACATCGTTTCGGCGATCCGGTCGAGCGACCTCGGCGCCGAGCTGTGCATCCAGTCTCGCAGGCCACGGCACCGGATGCGAAAGATGTCGACAATCCGAGTCTGCCGTTGTGCCCATTTCGGCCTGCCAATCGCCGTTTCACGGCGCCCGCGCGCGCCCAGTTCACGGCGCCGCGGGAGCTGCGCCACGACCCCCGGCGACGTCCCCGAATCCCCCAGGCCTACCCGTCGATGAAGTCCGCAGCAGCGCGCAGGAACGCGGCAGCCGCGAGGGCGCGAGCGGCGGCATCCGTTTCGCGCGAGCCGGCGCTGCCCGCCATTCCTGCCGGGCCAGCGGATGCCGCGAACGGGTCGATCCCGCCCGCGCCAATCCCGCCCGCGCCGACCCCGGCTCCCACCCCGGCTCCCACGCCGGCGGCCGCGTCAAGCAGAGCCGAAATAGCGCCCGGAATCGTTGCGGAGCCGGACCCAAAGCCCGAACCCGAGCCCGCACCGGCGGCGACCCCGCCCGCGGCCGAACCAGCACTGTTAGCACCGGCAGCAGATACCGAACCAGCACCGCCAACCAGAGCCCCCAAAAACACCCGCGACTTCGCCGCCCGCGGACCGTTGAAGTCCGGGTTCTGTCTCGGCTGGCTGGAGAATGCCTCCCGCACCTTGACCAGGAATTCGCTGTTGGTCAGGCGATTCGCGCTCGGAACCACGAGCAGGCTGGCCGCAACGGTGAAGTCCCCGTGCCCGCCGGTCTCATAGGCGACCTCGGTGGGCTTGCACCCGCTGAACAACACCTCCCGAGCCAACGCGCGCTTGCCGGCCCGAGCGGGCGTGCCGCGCTTCAAACGGTAGTTCCTGCTCGTCTGCTCATCGGGAATGATGAACCGCGCCCTTCGACCGTGGGGAGCGGATGCCGCACTCAGGTCGGCCACATCGGCCGGCTGCAGCTGCAACCGTCGTTGACCGTCGCCGGAGTGGCAGGAATCGAAGAAGGCCGTGAGGCTGACGCCGTCGGGCAGCTGGTCAAAGATCTCGCCCAGGTCGTCATCGATGATCAGGTTGCCGTCGCGAAAGTCGATCGGGCAGAGCGCTTCGTCGTACTTCGTCTCCTCGTTGCCGGCCTCGGATTCGTCGCCGTCGAGGTCGTCGACGTAGGTGCCATGGCCGGCGTACTGAAAGACCAGCACATCGCCGGCGACACTGCTGGCGACCAGGTCGAGCAGCCCGAGCAGAATGTTCTGCCGGGTCGCCTCCGCGTCGAGCAGGGTGCGCACCGCGAACCCGGCGATGCTGAATTGCGCAGCCCAGGCCTCGGCATCGGCTACGCAGCCGTAGAGGGCATCGCCGCCCGGATAGGCGTTGATGCCCACACAGAGCGCCTGGTGAGTGCCGACCGGTCGGGGCGCTGCCGGGCCTGGCATAGGCCAAAGTTCGTCGCCGAGATCCCGAGTGGCTGGGAACGACTGGATGCGCGAGCTGCCGGTGACCCGGCGGGCGACGCTGTCCATGGTGGGAATGTCGTTGTCGAAACCGCCGTGACTGGTCGAGGTGCTGCGGCTGGTGAGCGGGCCGCTTGGCGTCTTCGACCAGATAATATCGGCCGCTCCACCGACCCCGGGCGACCCGCTCGCGCCGGACAGCCCGAACAGCCCAGCCAGCACGGGGTCGGCGCGCAGGCATTCCTCGAGTCCGAGGATGGGCGAAAACTCCTCGGGTTCGAACGACGCCCGCACGAGGTAGAGCAGGGATTTTCCGTAGGCGCCGAGGCAGGTGTCGTCGCGTTCGAGTTTCTCGGTCATGGTGAACATGGCGAGGGATTCCACGCCGTGGCCGACCAGGGGCACGATCTGCTTCTCGAAGACGTCGGTGCGCACGGCCGGCGCGAGCAGGCTGAGCGTTTCGATGGCCGGCACCCCGGCTTTCAACGCCGTCGGCAGAAAGAAGGAGTGAAAGATCGACCCGGCGCTGTGCCCGACGGCGTGCACGGTGATCGTGTCGGGATGCGCTGCGCAGTAGGCGCCAAGCGCTTCGGCCACGTAGCGGGCGCCGCCGTCACCGGCCGAGGCCGCCTCGGCCGAACGCTTCATCTGCCCCCAGATCGCCTGGCCCTGCCCGAATCGGGCCGCCAGTTCGAGTACCCGGTCCTTTGCATCGTCGAGCCAGCCGCGGCGACCCTGCGCCCAGTCTCCGACCGCGCTCGTGATGGCCCCGGCGAGGCTGGTCTCCCAGACGAAGTGAATGGGGTAAACGCCGTTCGATTTCCACCAGTCCACTTGGGTGGCCGCGATGCGCAGCCCGGATTGCTCATCGACGAGCCCGCCGTGCGCGTAGAACACCACGGGAACGACGCCGCCATGCTCGGCTACAAAGGCCGGCAGGTGGGTGGCGAAGATGGCGTCGACGTCTTTCTTGGTCGTTGTGAACGCCCCGGTCGACGAAAATGTGCCGCCGCTGAGGTTGACGACGTGCGGCCGTAGTTTGTCGAGTTCGCTCTGCGGCAACGGCGGCTGCCGTTTGGTGGCCGGTGCCGTCTTCGTGGGGGTCGTCGGTTCGGGCATGGCGCAGGTCCTCTCACGGGTGACGGGCGGGCGCTGCGATTATGGCCCGTGCGCGTTACTGCGGTGTTACTGCGGCGCACACCTTGACAGACCCGACGTTCGGTTGCATATTGCAGACACAAACGGATGCTGCGGGGGTCGCGATGACGACTGGTGCGGAGGCGACTGGTGCGGAGACGACCGGAGACCTCGTGTCGAGCAACCCGGCCCACAGCGGCCTGCAGGTGAGCCTGACTGTGCTGGCCGAAGGGCCATTCACGAAGTCCAGGGCGGCCGGGCAGGACACGCTGCTCACGACGACCCTGCGAGTGCCGGTCGAGCGCATCGGGCCGGGGCCGCGCAGCGCCCGCTTCGATGTGATCGTGCGGCGCCCGGGCGAGAAGCCGTTCAGTCTCGAGCTCGGCTCCCCCACTCCGCCGTGGATGATCGTCGACGAGAAACCTCCCGACACGCTCCCCGAGCTGCTGCAGGACAGCCGATTCTTGGCGCAGCAGGTGTACGCAGTGGCGGCATCCACTCTGGCGCTGTTCGAATCGACCCTCGGGCGACGCATGGGCTGGGTCAATGGCGGGCGACTGACCATCAGCGCCTACGATCGGGTCTCCTACCGGGAGTCCGGTTATTATCGCGACGACGGCCTAATTCGGTTCGGGCACAAGCGCGACGGCCGCACCAGCAAAGCGGTGCCGCTCGCCCTGTTTCGTGATCTCGTGGCGCACGAAGTGACCCACGCGATCGTCGACGGCTACCGACCCAAATGGGCCGACAGCCACGCCGAACTCGACCAGCTCGCCCTGCACGAAGCCATCGCCGACCTCGTGGCGCTGCTCTCGGTGTTCTCCACCCAAACCCTGGTCGAGCAGCTGCTGACCCAGGCCGAGAACCTCGACCTCGCTACGCTCGACGAAGTCACCCTGCGCAATGACCTGTTTCGCCTCGGCGACGGATTGTTTAGACGCGGCACGGCCAGGCCGTCGCTGGCCGATGACATCGTGGCCGACTGGCGCACCGTGCCCGACCCGCACCTGCGAGGCGGCGCAATCGTGCAGGTGCTGCTGCGCGTGGTGGCCCGGCTCTGGCTGCAGCGTCTCGACCTGCCCGGCGGCCGCTCGAGCCTGTATCAGGTGGCGCGCGCCGGGGCATCCGTCGGGCGCCAGGTCTTGAGCATGCTCATTCGCAGCCTCGGCTACATGGCACCGGTCGATGTGACCTGGGAAGACCTGCTGCGCGGCATTCTCGCCGCCGACCTGGCGGTCGTGCCCGACGACGACCTCGACTATCGCGGCACCGTCCTGACGGCCTTCGCCGAGGCGGGAATCGTACTGCCCCGGGCCACAGACCTCTCGGGCGTCGCACAGTTCACGGATCTGCGGTACCCGGTTCGGCTGGCCGCGCTGGCTTCCGATCCGGAGGAGATCGTGCGGTTTCTCTGGGAGAACCCCACCCTGCTCGCGGCGGCGAGAATCGATCCGACCCGGCCGATCGCGGTCGAACGGGTGCGCCCCACCCTGCGCGTCGGCCCCGACGGTTTCGTCGTGTCGGAGATCGGCGCCACCTTCACCCAGGAGTTTCGGCTGAGCGTCGCTGAAGCCCGCAGCCTGGGGCTCGCCACCCGGGCACCGGTGTTCATTCGCGGCGGTGGGCAACTGCGGTTCGACGAGGGCGGGCGCCTCAGCTTCGCCGCCCTCAAACCGATTCTCGATCCCGACCGCCAGCGCGCCAAGCTCGCCGCCGCGCAGCTCGCCACTCGCCCAGCGAATGCCGCCGCTCCCGTCACCCGGCCGGCCGCCGCCCCGCCTGTACCGCCGCAGCCCAGCCCGCGAAAAATCGCCGCGCCGCCCCCCGAGGTCTCGGCCGACCGTCGGCCGACCTTTCATCCCTGAGGTTCAGAACGCCGTGCCCCACGCCGTCGACTTTCCCAAAGCGGATGCCTCCAGCTGCGCACGCTGCGCGAACTTGCGCGCCCGCAGCTTCGCGTTGACCTGCTTGATCACCTCACCACGGCTCGAACCGGACTGCAGCGCGTCCAGCAGAAAGTGCGTGAACGCGCCGTTGTACCGGCCGTCGAAGTTGGCGTCGGCGGCGGTCTGGTCGGCGCGGCAGGCGGCGAACAACACCGGTTTGGCCGCGGCCCTGGAGGTGCGAACCAGGTCCCGCAGGGTGCGGGTGTCGGCGCCCTCGGCTTCGGCACCGTCCCGACCGAGCGGTGTCGGCGGCGGCACGAAGCGCGGGCGCCGGTCGTCGACCGTGGGCACGAGGTCCATGGCGCGCAGCCCGCTGCCGCTGTGACAGGTGTCGAGGATCACATCGAGCAGCACCCCCTTCGGCAGCCGGGCGAACAGGTCGTGCAGTTCATCGTCGACGATGAGCGAGCCTGGGTCCCACGCGGCACCGTTCTGCCGCAGGTCGTAGGTGGCGAAAGCTTCGTCGACCTGGTCGGCTTCGTCGCCGCTCGTGTCGGGCAGCTGCGTGCCGTGGCTCGACATGGTGAAAACGATGTGATCGAGGTGCTCCCCCGGCGCGTTCGCCCGGTCCAGCGCCTCGGTCATCGCGCCGAACACAGCGTCCTTGGTCGCTGCCTGGTCGGTCAGCACGGTGATACTCGCGTCGGCGAATCCGAAACCCGAGACGAGTAGCTCCCTGACATCGTTGGCGTCGTTCACGCAGCCGTTCAGCCAGCTCGCCATCGGCAGATTCTCGAACTTGTTGATTCCCACGCAGAGAGCGAATTGAGTCATGATGATCCAAATCTGACAGAGCCGACACAAGCGGATGCCGCGGGTGCCGGCTGCACACTCCGCGCGAGCCGAGGGTAGCCGCAGGGGCGTTACCGGCGAGTTACTCGGGCGCCGCGGTCGCGGGTGCGAAAGCATCCGTTTTGGGGGTATCGGCATTGACAACCGAGCCGGTGCTGGCCATTCTGGGCGGTAGCAGCACCCGCTGTCTCGTTGCGGGTCCGCTGTGTATTCTTTCGCGGATCGAGCACTCATGGGATTTTCAGCGACACCCGGCTGGGATCTTCGCGTGCTGGGCTACTGGCAGTTGCGTTACAACGGCATTCCGGTCGAGGTCGGTGCACGTCAGAAGCGGCTGCTCGCCGCCCTCGCCCTGCTTCACCCCCAACCGCGACCCGTGCTGGCCGCCTTGCTCTGGCCCGACAGCCCCGAGCGTCAGTCGGCCGGAAACCTGCGGGCGAGCGTCTTTCGCATCTCGCATGAACTGCCCCGACTTTTGAGCGCGACTGATCCTCCGCAACTCGACGCCGCGGTGCGCGTTGACCTGCGCGAGATACGGGAATTGATCACCGAGGTCACCCTGAACGGCGCACGATCGGTGACGCCCGAATCGATCGATTTGCTGCAGGAAGCCAACCTGCTGCCGGGCTGGTACGAGGAATGGGTGATCGACCAGCAGGATCACCTGCTGAACCAGCGGGTCGATGCGCTGGAAGCCCTGGCCCGCTGTTACTTGGTCGCCGGCAGTTTCAACCGCGCCCTGGGAGCAGCACGGGCAGCGGCGCTTGTCGACCCGCTGCGGGAAAGCGCCCAGCACCTGCTCGTACGCTGCCACCTCGCCGAAGACAACTACGCCTCGGCGGTGCGGGTGTACCGCAGTTTTCGGGCCCACCTGGGGCGGGAACTCGGGGTCGAACCGTCGGCCCATTTCGCCGAGCTGCTCGGGCTGGAACCCGCGATCGCCGACTCCCGCCTGCTGGTGCGGGCGATGAAAACCAGCTGAGCTCACAGGAGGTTCTCACTCGGGGCCAACTTATGATCGACCGGTGACTGAAACAGCCCTCCCCCGCCCCTTCCGCCCCCAGTCCCGCTGGGTACGCAGCGTCGGGCTCATGATCTTCTTCAGCCGCTGGCTGCAGGCGCCCCTCTATATCGGCCTGATCATCGCGCAGATCATTTACGTGATCGTGTTCATGGTTGAGCTCATCAACCTCGGCGGTGACGTCTGGACGTCACTGACCGTTCCGAGTAACGACGGCGGCATCCACGTTGAAGAAGCCGCGATCATGCTCTCCGTGCTCGGCCTGATCGACGTCGTGATGATCGCGAACCTGCTGATCATGGTCATCATCGGCGGCTACGAAACGTTCGTCTCGCGCATCCGCTTAGAGGGTCACCCCGACCAGCCGGAATGGCTGTCGCACGTCAACGCGAACGTGCTCAAGGTGAAACTCGCTATGGCCATCGTGGGGATCTCGTCGATTCATCTGCTCAAGACGTTCATCGAGGTCGGCGACCTGGCCGCGCGCGGCACGCCAGTGGATTCGAACCCCACCGAGACCATCACCGGCAACGTCTACACCTGGGACGGCGTGCTCTGGCAGGTCATCATCCACATGGTGTTCATTCTCTCCGCCATCGCCCTGGCTTGGATCGACCGAATGTCGCAGGCCGGGCATGCTGCTCCGGCGCTTGCGCCGTCACCGGTGCACGGGCCCGCCGTCGCCCCCGGGCCGATCGCGGCTCTGACTGCCGCACCCATCCGGCGCGAACTCGCGCCCGCTGCTTCCACTGGCATCGCCGTGCACCTGACCCAGCTGGGTCAGCTCCGCGACGCCGGCGTTGTAACGGATGCCGAATTCCTCGCCAAAAAGACGGAGTTGCTCGCCCGCTATTAGGAGGTTGATTCAGAAAGTCATGAGGCCGTGGGCGCGAAACTGGCCGCGCACCCGCTCCTGCAGGGCAGCG
The DNA here is from genome assembly GCF_004403435.1 of Cryobacterium sp. TMT1-66-1. Lineage (NCBI taxonomy): Bacteria > Bacillati > Actinomycetota > Actinomycetes > Micrococcales > Microbacteriaceae > Cryobacterium > Cryobacterium sp. TMT1-66-1. The sequence goes on along the minus strand of NZ_SOGP01000023.1, from coordinate 63,531 downwards.
TCCGGCGGTTGCACGCCGTGCAGCGGATACGGGATGGCCAGGCGGTTCCACTTGTCCTCTCCCATCTGGTGAAAGGGCAGCACCTCGACCCTGGAGACGTTGGGCCAGCGGGCCACGATCTCGGCGACGGCGTCCACGTTGTCGATCGCGTCGGTCAGCCCGGGAACGAGCACGAACCGAACCCAGACGTTGGTTCCGCGCGCGCTCAGCCGGTCGCCGAACGCGATGGTCGGTGCCAGCTCTCGCCCGGTCACCTCGCGGTAGGTGTCGGGCAGGCCGGACTTCACGTCGAGCAGTACGAGGTCGGTGTGATCGAGCAACTCGTCCGACGCGCTCGTGCCGAGATACCCCGAGGTGTCGAGGGTCGTGTGCACGCCGAGCTCATGGCACTCGGCGAACACCCGTGCGACGAATGCCGGTTGCATGAGCGGCTCCCCGCCGGACAGTGTCAGACCGCCGCCGGTCGCCGTGAACACACCGAGGTAGCGACGGATGCGGGCGAGCACATCCTCAATCGGCGTGATCAGGCCGTCGTGCTTCTTCCAGGTGTCCGGGTTGTGGCAGTACTGGCAGCGCAGCAGGCAGCCGGAGAGAAAATAGGTCAGCCGGGTGCCCGGCCCGTCGACGGCAGTGACGAGTTCCCAGGAGTGCACGCTCGCCACCCGACCGTCGCGGATCGCGGCCAGATTCTCGTGGTGCTTCTTGGTCGCCGGAGCGCCCGTAGCGCGGGTGGCGGTGCGGGCGAGGTCCAACTGGTGCAGGTCAGCAGTGGTGGAGGCGCGGGCCACGGATGCTGCGCGCACGGCCCGGCCCACGGCATCCGCTCGCGACGGCCCGTCTGAGGTTCTCTTCACCGGCACACCCAGGCGGTGTGGACCGACATTGACCGCGGCACCCACGACGTCAGACGCTCGTGTGGAAGGTGCGGCTGATCACGTCGAGCTGCTGCTCGCGGGTGAGGCGCACGAAGTTCACGGCGTAGCCCGACACCCTGATGGTCAGCTGCGGGTAGTTTTCGGGATGCAGCATGGCGTCTTCAAGGGTTTCGCGGTTGAGCACATTGATGTTGAGGTGATACCCGCTCGCGAGCGTGTAGGCGTCGATCAGGCCGACGAGGTTGGTGATCTGCTCCTCGGGCGTGTGGCCGAGACCGGTCGGCACGACCGTGTTGGTCAAGGAGATGCCGTCTTGCGCTTCGGAATAGGGCAGTTTTGCCACGCTCAGGGCCGAGGCGAGCATGCCGTGTGTGTCGCGGCCGTTCATCGGGTTGGCTCCGGGAGCGAAGGGCGCTCCGCCGCGGCGTCCGTCGGGCGTGTTTCCGGTCTTCTTGCCGTAGACCACGTTCGAGGTGATGGTGAGCACCGACTGGGTATGTACGGCGTTCCGGTAGGTGGGGTGCTTGCGAATCATGGCCATAAAAGTCTCGACGATGGCGACCGCGATCTCGTCGACCCGGTCGTCATCGTTGCCGAACGAGGGGTACTCGCCGTCGATCGTGTAGTCCACGACGAGGCCGGTGTCGTCGCGCACCGGACGCACGGTGGCGTACTTGATCGCGGCGAGGGAGTCGGCGGCGACGCTGAGGCCGGCGATGCCGCAGGCCATCGTGCGCAGAATGGTGCCGTCGTGCAGGGCCATCTCGAGCCGTTCATAGGCGTACTTGTCGTGCATGTAGTGGATGCAGTTGAGCGCGTCGACGTAGGTCTCGGCGAGCCATTCGAGGCTCGCGAGGTAAGCGGCCCAGACGGTGTCATAGTCGAGCACGTCCCCGGCCAGCGGGGCGGTGACCGGCGCGATCTGCTCGCCGGTCAGTTCGTCGCGACCGCCGTTGATGGCGTAGAGCAGCGCCTTGACGACGTTGACCCTGGCGCCGAAGAATTGCATTTGCTTGCCGACCCCCATCGGCGAGACACAGCAGGCGATGGCGGCGTCGTCGCCCCAGGCCTCACGAATGATGTCGTCCGACTCGTACTGAATGGCCGAGGTGTCGATGGAGACCTGCGCGCAGAAGCGCTTGAATCCCTCGGGCAGAGCGTCGCTCCACAGCACCGTGAGGTTCGGCTCCGGCGCTGGTCCCAGGTTGTACAGGGTCTGCAGAAACCGGAACGCAGTCTTCACCACGAGGGTGCGCCCGTCGAGGCCGATGCCACCGAGCGACTCGGTGACCCAGGTGGGGTCGCCGGAGAACAGCTGGTCGTATTCCGGGGTGCGCAGAAATCGCACGATACGCAGCTTGATCACGAGGTCGTCAATGAGTTCCTGCGCCTGGCTCTCGGTCAACACTCCGGCCTGAAGGTCACGCTCGAGGTAGGCGTCGAGGAAGGCGCTGTTGCGGCCGAACGACATGGCGGCACCGTTCTGCTCCTTGACCGCGCCGAGGTAGGCGAAGTACAGCCGCTGCACCGCTTCGGTCGCCGTTCGTGCCGGCCGGGCAATGTCGGACCCGTAACTGGCGGCCATCTGAACGAGTTCTTTCAGGGCCCGCACCTGCTCGGCGTTCTCCTCCCTCGAGCGGATGATCTCTTCCGTGCTCGGCTGCTCGTCCAGCGTCGCGCGTTCCATCTTCTTCGCCGCGATCAGCGCGGTCACGCCGTAGAGCGCGACGCGGCGGTAGTCGCCGATGATGCGGCCGCGACCGTAGGCATCCGGCAGCCCCGTGATGAGGTGACTGTGTCTGGCCCGCTTGACTGCCGGCGGATACACGTCGAACACGCCGTCGTTGTGGGTCTTGCGGTACTTGGTGAAGATCGTTTCCAGCTCGGGCGAGACCGGGTAGCCGTAGGTCTCGAGGCTCGTCGCGACCATGCGCCAGCCGCCAAACGGCATGATGGCGCGCTTGAGCGGGGCATCCGTTTGTAATCCGACAATGATCTCGTTCGGTCGGTCGATGTAGCCGGGGGCGTGCGCGGTGATCGATGCCGGGGTCGTCGGGTCGACGTCGTAGGCGCCGAGCGCCCGCTCCCGGGGAAACATCGTCGACAGGCGAGCCCACAGGCCCAGGGTGCGCTCGGTCGCCCCGGTCAGAAAGCTCGCGTCTTCGGTGAACGGCGTGTAGTTGCGCTGAATGAAATCGCGCACGTCGATTCCGTGCTGCCAGGGTCCGGCGGTGAAACCGGCCCAGCCATCGTCGATGCTGGGAGCGGCGGAACGCGGGCTGTCAAGGAGGGTCATACCTCCACGCTAGCGACGGGGCCGGCGGCTGTCTCGGGCCGTAAGTCCCGACTTTTCCGTCAGCGGATGCTTACCGTTTCAGCCCCGGAAACTGGTCGTCGCGCCACTCGTCGGGCAGCCGGGTGCCGGCGGCGGCCGCATCGTCTTCGCGCTCGCGGAGCTCGACCCGGCGAATCTTGCCGGAGATGGTCTTGGGCAGCTCGAAGAATTCCACCCGGCGCACCCGCATGTAGGCGGGCAGGCCGGTGCGGGCGTGTCGAAGTACGGCTTCGGCGGTCTCGGCGTTCGGTTCCCAGCCCGGGGCGAGGTGGATGTAGGCCTTGGGAATGTTCAACCGGGTGGAGTCGGGCGCGGGAACGACGGCGGCTTCGGCAACTGCGGGGTGTTCGAGCAGCACGCTCTCCACCTCGAACGGTGACACCTTGTAGTCGCTCGATTTGAACACGTCGTCGGTGCGGCCGATGAAGGTGAGGTAGCCGTCGGCATCCACGTTGGCGACATCGCCGGTGTGAAAGAAGCCGCCGCGAATGGCGTGCGCGGTGAGGTCGGGTTCGCCGTGGTAGGCGCTCATGAGGTTGACCGGGCTCTGCGAGAGATCGAGGCAGATCTCGCCCTCGTCGGCGGGCAGCTCGGTGATGGGGTCGAGCAGTTTGATCGAGACGCCGGGCAGGGGCAGCCCCATCGACCCGGCTTTCAGCACGGATCCGGGCCCGTTTCCGACGATGGCGGTGGTCTCGGTCTGGCCGAATCCGTCGCGGATCGTCAGTTTCCAGCCGTTGTCGATCTGCCGGATGACCTCGGGGTTCAATGGTTCACCGGCCGAGAGCAGTTCCCGGAGGGCGGCGGGGCGGGCGCCAACATCCGTTTGGATGAGCATGCGCCAGACCGTGGGCGGCGCACAAAAGGTGCTGACCCTGGCGCGATGCAGCTGCGCAATGAGGGCGTTGGGATCGAACTTGGAGTAGTTGTAGACAAACACGGTAGCCTCGGCGATCCATGGGGCGAAGAAGCAGCTCCAGGCGTGTTTGCCCCAGCCGGGCGAGCTGATGGCGAGGTGCACGTCGCCGGGGCGGAGGCCCAGCCAGTACATGGTGGACAGGTGGCCCACCGGGTAGGAGGTCTGCGAGTGCAGCACCATCTTGGGTTTGCTGGTCGTGCCGGAGGTGAAGTAGATCAGCGAGGGGTCAGCGGATGCCACGACCGTCTCGATGGGCTCGGGCGTGACACTGTAGGCATCGGCGAAATCGGCCCAGCCGGGTTTCGGGGCACCGACGCCAATGCGCCCGTAGTCGCCGGGGACGTCGTCGAATTTGGCCGCGTCGGACGAGTTGGCGATGACGTGGGTGACGCCGCCGCGCTGCACCCGGTCGCTCAGGTCGTGCGAGGCGAGCACGGCGCTAGTGGGCATGATGACGGCGCCGACCTTCATGATGGCGAGCATGGCCTCCCAGATTTCGCGCTGGTTGCCTAGCATGAGCATGACGTGGTCGCCGCGCCGCACGCCCTGATGGCTGAGCCACGTGGCAACCTGGTCTGACCGGTGAGCCATCTCGTCGAAGGTGAACTTCTTCTCGCTACCGTCTTCTTCGACGATCCACAGCGCTATCTTGTCGTTGCCACGGGCGAGCACATCGAACCAGTCGGTGGCCCAGTTGAAGTGGTCTCCCACGTCGGGCCATTCAAATTCCTGCGCGGCGCGGGCGTGATCGTCGCGCAGGGCCAGAAGCTGGTCGCGGGCCGCGCGGTAGTTGCCGGTGCTCGTGTTGGTGTTCGTGCTCACCTGGTGAGTCATACGCCGTTGTCTCCTCGAACGAGTCGCCAGAGTGAAACGGCGACAGTCCATTCTGACAGTGCTCGAGGTCGGACCGCACCGGGCCGATAGTCTGCGAGGGATGACATCTGAAAACGCGCCCGTTCTGCCCGCCATGATAACGGCCAACGAGATATTCGCGCGGGTCGACTACCGCGCCGCTGTTCGGGCGGTGCAGAACGCGCTCCTCGGCGGGCTCGACCCGGCACAGGATTTCGCCCGGCAGGTGCTGCCGGTCGCAAGCGGCCAGCTGCTGCTCATGCCCACCGAGGCGCCGGATTTCGTCGGTATCAAGGTGGCCTCGGTCGCTCCGGGTAACCCGGCGCTCGGCGTCGAGCGCATCCAGGGCGTCTACCTGCTGCTCGATGCCGCGACGCTGACCCCGGTCTGCCTGCTCGATGGCGCCGCGATCACGACCCTGCGCACCCCGGCCGTGTCGGCCGCCGCCGGCGATTACCTGGCTCCGGCTACCGTGGAACACCTGGTCGTGTTCGGATCGGGGCCGCAGGCCTGGGGCCACATCGAGGCGATGTGGGCCATCCGCTCGATCAATCGAGTCACTATCGTGGCCCGCGACCAGGCCCGTGCCGAGCTGTTCGCAGCTCGGGTGAGCGCGACCGGGCTGCCGGCCCGGGTCGGCATCGCGGCCGACGTCGCGACGGCGCAGCTCATCGTGTGCGCCACGACCGCCCGCACTCCCCTGTTCGATGGGTCGCTGGTGCCCGACGACTGCTGCGTGGTCGCGGTCGGTTCGCACGAAGCGGATGCCCGCGAGCTCGACTCCGCGCTCCTCTCCCGCGCCCAGGTTGTGGTCGAAGACCCGGCGACGGCGCTGCGCGAGGCCGGTGACGTGATCATGGCCCTGGCCGAGGGTGTGGTCCGGCCGGGAGACCTCGTGCCGTTGCGTGAACTGGTGATCGGTGCGATCGGCGTAGATCTGGGTCGGCCACGCATCTTCAAGAGCACGGGAATGTCTTGGGAAGACCTGGTCATCGCGACGGCGGTGCATCGGGCCGGCGAGCTGTGAAGTGGAGACACGGCTTATCGTTAGGGGTGACCTTCTCCATTCGTTCCTTCGTGCCCGCCGATCTGCCGCGCCTGCTCGCGCTCAACAATGAGGCCGTTCCCGCGGTCAACGAGCTGGATGCCGAGGCGCTGGCTTCGCTGGCGCTGCACAGCCACCTCGCGGTCGCCGTTGTCGACGACGATAATGTCGGCACGGTGCTCGGCTTCGCCATTCTGTTCGTCGCCGGAACGGAGTACCAGAGCGAGAACTACCGGTGGTTCTCGGCCCGGTCCAGTGATTTTCTCTACGTCGACCGCATCGTCGTGGCCGACGGGTATCGCGGGCAGGGCCTCGGCCAGGTGCTTTACGACGCCATCTTCCGCGCTGCCCGCCGTTTGGAGCTCGCCGAAGTGCTCTGCGAGGTCAACCTGGAGCCGCGGAACCCGGGCTCCCTCGCCTTCCACGACCGGCTCGGCTTTGTGGAGGTCGGCCAGCTGTCGACAAAGGGCGACACCGTTGTCGTGAGCCTGCTGGCGGCATCCGTTTAGGCTGAAGACGGCTAGTCGTTCGTCGCGGGCGTCGGCCCGTCCGATCGGGTCGGCAGGTCGAGGCGTTCGAGAATAGCCTGCAGATCGCCGATCATGGCGAGCTGACGATTGTTGATCTCCAGCAGCGCTTCGATGTCGGTCTTGGCCGCGATGTTCGTATCGAAGTCGTGCTGGGCCAGCGCCGCGGCGATCGCATCCTGCCGCTTGGCCGAGATGAGCAGAATCGCGCCCTGCAGACCGGCGAGCATGCTCAGGAACAGATTGAGCAGAATGAACGGGTACGGATCCCAGCCGGACGCGAACGAATTCGCCACGGCCCAGAGGATCATGAACAGCACGAAGCCGCCGACGAACCGCCAGCTGCCCATGGAGTTGCGCATGGTGTCGGCGGCCCGCTCCCCCGTGGTCAGGGATTTCTTGTGCTGCTGGTGCCAGGTGATGGTGAGTCCGCGGCGGGCACTCGCGGTCTTCGGTGCAAGGGGCGGCGCCGAGGCAGGACTCGGCTCGGCCGCGGCTGGCCCGGGGGTGCCGGGCGCGGCATTTGTTGACACAGTATTCATGGGCACAGTGTATGTCTGCGGGCTTCAAGCGCTCTCGTGGGGGCTGACACGGCAGCGAATGCACAGCCCGCAACAAATCTCTGTATACACAAATCCTCCTCGTTGAGAACACCATTCGGGCTCGCCTTGAGTCTTCTGCGATAGAGTCCGTCGAAACGGGGACAGACGAACTGCTCTGTATACATACTTTGTCTAGAAGTTCAAGGGGGAGCGGAAAAATGCTATCGCCCCTTATGGTCAATCTGACGCGAGTTATCGCTAGCTCAGAACCAAGCCAAGGGACAACCCTCGATGCGAATTACCTGCCCGTTTTGCAAGTCTCAGGCCGACCTGAAACCCAACCCCGCGCAGGCCCTGCGCATTACCCTTCCCCTTTACGTTCTCAAGTGCACCGGTTGCGAACGCACCAGCATTCGCGTTGAACCCGTGCGTCTGGCGCACACCTTCGCCTCGGCCTAACTGCTCGCTGGTAGGCGATTTCTTCGTCCAGGGTTCAGGTTGAGCCTGGGATGCCGTCAGAGGTTGCCGGCGGTGTCACGTCGTCGTGGGTGCCCCGGTTGGCTACGAGCCAACTCAGCGGGTCGACTATCGCTGTCGGGCACCGCTGCCGGGCACGGGCGGCGCGGAACTGGCGCAACAGTGTTGCGTCGGGCAATGGGTAAGCGCGAATGCTTGGGGCGCATTCGCGAAGGAGAATCGCTCATTACTTCGACATTGCATGGCTGACGCCAAGACGGTACGGCGGTGAAACGCGAATGATCGTCCTTGCGCTGCCTGATGACGGTCGCAGTAATGTTGACGAAATTGGATCGGTCGGGCAACTTTGGTGCCTGGAGTATTTGTGAGTTTCTATCGCTTTTTCGTTCGATTCTTGGTAGAATTGGCGTGAAGGAGGCAATGGCGCCCATGTTCATGGAAAACCCGAGCGAGACCAGTTCGAACCCCGTCATTGCGGCGGTGGAGCAGGCTCGGGAGATTCTGTTGGCGGCGTTGGGCGGGGTGTCGTTCGGGCTGCTCGGTGATGAGGAATCGTTGACCATGCTGCTGGCGTTAGAGAGCGTGGGCCGGGTCGTCGACGGAGCCCGGGTGCTCTCCACGTCGGACGTGCTGCGTCGCTCCGAATACTTCGATGCTGCCGCAGCGAAAGCCGCCGCCCAAGCTGCTGTTGATCAGAGTGCGGCCGCTCCAAGCGTGGCGGGTGCGGCGACGACGCTGGCTGCGCCGACGCTGGCCCGTCGGCTCGGCTGCCGCAGCGGCGTCGAGCTGGTCTGCACCCTCGCCCGGCTCTCTCGCTCCGAGGTGCGGCAGCGGGTCGTGCTCGGTGAGAAGGCTGGGCAGCGGATGCTGCTCGGCCGCCCGCTGGCCCCCACCTACCCGGTGCTCGGAGAGGCCCTGCAGGGCGGGGCGCTCGGGCTGGAGCAGGCCCGGGTGATCGTGCAGGTACTCGACGGCCTACGCTCCTCCGTGCTGGTGGAGGACCTCGACCGGGTCGAACGCTCCCTCGTGGCCAGCGGCTCCGGGGCGATCACCCCCGAAACCGAGGGACTGCCCGGAGCCGGCATCGCGTTCGCACCGGAGTTGCTGCGGCAACAGGGCATCCAGTGGAAAGCACGCCTCGCCCCCGACGGCACCGCGCCCGGCGAGGCCCCGACCGAGCGGCGCAGCTGGCTCACCTTCGGCACCCTCAGCAATGGCGGCTACAGCCTCAGCGGCTGGTTCACCACCCTCGACCGCGCCATCATGAGCAACGTTTTCGATGCGTACCTGTCCGCCGCCGCGGCCAACCCGGTCCCCGGGAACGATACCCCCACGGCCACCCCTGCCACCGATGTCATACCCCGCACCACGGTTGAGTTCCGGGAGACCGAACCCTCCGACGCCAGCACCAACGGCACGCAGAGCAACGGCACCAGCAACGAGGCCGAAACCCAAGCAAAAGCAGAAACCGGGGTCGAAGTCGAGGTCGAGGCTAACCCCCCACCTGGCCCGCACGGTCCGTGCCCGCAGCAACCCGACGACACCCGCTCCCGCAACGAAAAACAAGCCAGCATCCTCCGCGCCGTGTTCGAAGCCGCAGCCCGACACCCCGGCACCCCGACCATGGGCGGTGCCGCCCCGACCGTGCTCGTACACATCAACATCAACGACCTCCTCGACGGCCGCGGCGCCGGCTGGATCGACGGCATCGACGGCCCCCTCACCCCCAACCAAGTCGACGAACTCATCTGCGCCGGCGGCTACCAACCCATCCTGTTCGGCCACACCGGTACGATCCTGCACTTGGGCACCAGCAACCGATTCTTCAGCGCCCAACAGCGCCGAGCCCTCGCCGCCCGCGATGGCGGCTGCGTCATCCCCGGCTGCACCGTGCCACCCCACCTCGCACAGGCTCATCACGTCTTCCCCTGGCAGAAAGGCGGCCTCACCGACATCGACAACGCAGTCCTTCTCTGCAACGCCGCCCACTCCAGCATCGACACCTCCGGCTGGGACATCGACATGCGCGACGGCCGACCCTGGGTACGAGGACCGCTCCTGTTCGACCCCACCCACACCTGGCGCCCCGCCGGCCAAAACCGCGCCGCCATCCCCGCCGAGAAACCCAACTGGAACAAATAAGCCCGAACTGCCCGAAGCACTCGACCCACGGATGGCTGGGCAGCGAGACAGGCATCGCAAAACTGTGGCGGTCTCGACCAGCTCGACCAGAACCTGGTGGCCTTCCCCCAGCACGTCACAACCCAACCAGCAGTCGCGAACCGGTCGCGGCGGGCATCCGTTTGAGTTTCCCAGTCATGACGAACAGACCGGGCAAGCGGCACATTGAGTCCCATGGCCAACTCTCCCTCGGGCGATTCAATGCTGACGCGACTCGTGAGCATTCTCGGCGCCTTTGACGCCACCCGCACCTCGATGACAGTTTCTGCCCTCGCCCGTCGCGTCGAAATTTCCCTGGCGACCACGCACCGCCTCGTTGCACAGCTGGTCGAGCAGCGCCTGCTTGAACGTGCCGACAGCGGCGAAGTTCGACTCGGCGTTCGCCTCTGGGAGCTGGCCTCCCGCGGCTGGCGCACCACCGATCTGCGCCAGATCGCCCTGCCGTTCATGGAAGACGTGCAGACGGTCGTGCAGGAACGCACCACCCTGGGCGTTCTCGACGGCGAAGTCGTGCTCGACGTTGAGCGACTGACCACCCACGGGTCGGCGTTCAACATCACCCAGATCGCCGGTCGGTTGCCCATCTACGCCTGCTCCTCCGGACTCGTGCTGCTCGCCTACTCGGCGCCCGACTTTCAGGAAGACATGCTGCAGCGGCATCGCGAGGGGTACACCGACCAGACCCCGACCGATCCGGCGGCACTGCGGCGGCTGCTACTCCATGGTCGACGGGCTGTGACCCTCGTTCTTCTCCGAGATGTTCGCTGCCCCTGTGCGCTACTCCGGCTTCGCCATCGGTACGCAGCTCCGTTTTCTGCTCGCCGGATTCGCACCGAGCATCGGCTACGCCCTGCTCGGCGGCGGCATCACCGGCTGGGTTCCGGTGGCCGTCTTCACCGCCCGGGAAACCTACCGGGTACCGACCGACCATCTCGGGGCTGTGGCGCTGCCCACCGTGCCGATCACGGTCATCCGCTGATTAGAAACGAGGTAAGCGGATGCGCCGGGACCCGTTCCCGGCGCATCCGCTCTTTCGTAGGGTCCTGCATCAGCGCGGTCGCGATACGTAGCGGCGAACGCTGCGGCGTCGTGTCAGTTTCAGCATCAGCCGACCGAAACGAATGCCGGTGCGCTGGTCAGTCGCGCCATCGCGTCGTCTTCGTGGTCACTCAGCCGGCTTTCGGCCAATGGACCATCCCCGCCCAGCACAGCCTCGGCGATGCCGCGATGTTCAGCGATCCACTCCTCGGTGACCCGATAGGAGTCCTGTAGCACGGTCAGGCACATGCGCGTCTCGGTCATGAGCGTGCTGTGGATACGCGCGAGGCTGCGGCTGCCGCTCAACGCAACGAGGTGTTCGTGGAAGGCCATGTCAGCGTCGCTCATGGCGGCGCGGTCGCCGGTGGCGGCCGCATTCTCCATCTCGGACACCTTGGCCAGCAGGTCTCCACCGGCGGCGACGTGGTCGGCGCGCACGAGCAGCTTGCAGGCGGCCGATTCGATGGCGGTGCGCAGCACGTACATGTCGCGAATCTCAGCATCCGTCATTTCGATGACAAACAAGCCCCGGTTGCGAATACTGACCAGCAGGCCCTCCTGCGTCAGGCGCTGCATGGCTTCGCGCAGCGGTCCCCGACTGACGCCGAGCTCGCGGGCGAGTTCGGCCTCGCCCAGCTGCGACCCGGGAGCCACCTCGCCGTGGGCGATCGCGTACCGCAGCTTGCGGGCGATGATCGACGGGGTGGATTCCTGAATGACGGGTTCCAATGAATAACGCTGGGGCATACCGTTCACGGTTCTTTCTTGAGTGAGTGACTGAGGTGCACGGAATGAGAATTTTATTGACGATGCGACACAGTTCAACCACCTGTCAATTGTTTACAATTCTAGCGCAGGCTCTCAAAAATGTCGTCAGATTCGAGAAATCCCGTTTGGGGGGCTTGACGAACGGTAGTCCTTCGAATCGCGCCGGTCGAGAATCCGCTGGGGCTTCGGCGTGACGACCCGCACGCATCCTCGCGCGTAATCCGGGAGAGGAGGCTACGCTGGCGGCATGATCGATGGAGAGCGCGCCCAGAATGCACACAGCTCCAGCAATCCCGACCTCGCCCCGAACCATCGGGGTACTCCGCTGCCCGACTATGTGAACGCATGGGTCGCGGGGCAGCGCTGGTTCGGCAATAAGGGGCAGGTACCGGCCCTGCGCAGCATCGGCCATTTTTCGCTGGACTCCCTCGAGGCCGGAGTGAGCATCCGCGTCGACCTCATGTTGGATACCGCGAGCCTGGGAATCACTCTGTACCAATTGCCCACAACTGAGCGCGTCTCTGAACTGCCCGGTGCAGCCAATGCCCTGATCACCGTGCGCCAGCCCGGTTCTGATCACGCACGCTTCATCTACGACGCGGCCTACGATCCTGCCTTCGCTGCCGCCGTACTCACGTTCATGGAGCTGCAGGGCGTGTCGGTCTCCAGCCTGCCCTCAACCGATCGTGCCGCCGCCAGTGCGCGCGGCGACGATCTGCGATCGGGTTCAGCGGCCCCGTCGCAGACCGTGGTGACCTCCAGCCGCGTACTCAGCGGTGAGCAATCCAATACCTCGATCATCGTGGAGCGCACGGACGCTGCCGGAGCGCCGACGACGCCGATCATCTGCAAGGTGTTTCGCATCATTCATGCCGGCGAGAATCCGGATGTGACGGTTCAGGCTGCCCTGGCGAGCGCCGGATCAGCGCGGATCCCGCTGCCGTTCGGCGCCATCCTCGGCCAGTGGGATGACCCCGCCGAACCGGGCGGCCGTGCCGTCGGACACCTGGCCTTCGCCCAGGAGTTTTTACCCGATGCTCCGGATGCCTGGCGCACCGCCCTGGTCGCCGCTGCCGCCGGCAGCGACTTCACGGGCCCAGCTTTTCGACTGGGGCAGGCCACCGCTGATGTGCACGCCGACCTCGCCCGAACCCTTCCGACCCTGGATGCCACCCCCACCGTGATCGCGGACGAAATGGCGAAGATGCGCCTGCGCTGCCGGCAGACCCTGGACGAAGTGCCGGTTCTCGCCGCCTACCGCGATGCCATCGAGGCGGTGTTCGCCCGGGCCGAGGCGGCAGTTTGGCCGCGGCTGCAACGCATTCACGGTGATTTCCATCTCGGCCAGGTGCTCGATGTCGACGGCCGTGGCTGGGTACTCCTGGACTTTGAGGGGGAACCGCTGCGTACCCTGCGCGAGCGCACGCAACCCGACATTCCGCTGCGCGACGTTGCGGGCATGCTACGTTCGTTCGCGTACGTGGCGGGGGCGATGGCCGAAACAACGGATGCCCTGCCCACTTTTTTTGAGTGGGCCACGGCCTGCCGCAACGCCTTCCTCGACGGTTACTCCGAACGGTCCGGCATCAAGCTGGCCGAGCAGAGCGCGCTCCTCGATGCGTTCGAACTCGACAAAGCACTCTACGAAGCAGTGTACGAGATTCGCAATCGCCCCACCTGGCTGCCCATCCCCCTTGCCGCGATCGAACGGCTGGTCGCGCCTTCGCACATCGAGTAACGCTCCGATAACGCCTGCCGGCGTAGCTTGACCGCCAGTGGGCACTGGTACCACTTGCGGCGCAGCGCTCATTCCGGCACCGCCAATTCCGGCCCGTGCCAGGCGGGAACAGAGGACACAAGGAGCAGTTCCATGGCAGAAAACAATTCCGGCCCTGGCGGGGACCAGAAATTCGTCAGTGAGGGTGAATTTCAGGCGGGAGAGTCGGCCTCCGGTATCATCTCCGGCGTCACCTTCGGACCGACGGAAGTGGTCTACTACAAGGTCAACAACCTGGCGGTCTTCGAGGGTGACATCGTCCTGGGCACCGTCGCCGAACTGGAGCAGAGCAAGGATCAGGCGAACCAGGACGACGGTCGCGCCCGGGCCGTCATCATCACCGGCGCGCGGTTTCGCTGGCCGAACGCGCAGGTTCCGTTTCAGATCAACGCCGCCCTGCCCGACCAGCAGCGGGTGCGGGACGCGATCACGCACTGGGAGGCTCGCACGCCCATCCGTTTTCCGGAACGTACCCCGGCCAATGCCGCGCAATTTCCCAACTTCGTCGAGTTCAGCGATGCCAGCGGATGCTGGTCGATGCTCGGCATGCAGGGTAACGGCATGCAGACCATCAGTTTGGGTACCGGCTGCACGAGCGGCAATGCCATCCACGAGATCGGCCACGCGGTCGGTCTCTGGCATGAACAGAGCCGCGAAGACCGCAACACCTTCGTGACCATCAACGTGGCCAACATCTCACCAGGTATGGAGAGCCAGTTCGACCAGCACATCGTCGACGGTGATGACGTCGGCGGCTATGACTACGGCTCGATCATGCATTACCCGCGCACCGCGTTTTCAAAGAATGGGCTGGAGACCATCACCCCGATGCAGGCCGGAGCCCAGATCGGCCAGCGCACGGCCCTGTCGGCCGGTGACATCGCGGCGGTCAACTTCATGTACCCACAAACGCCCAGGGCGAGTTCGAGCCCGGTCGTGTCGTGGGGACCGAACCGGCTCGACGCCTTCGTGCTCGGCACCGATCGTGCGGTGTTCCACAAGTGGTTCAGCGGAGCCTGGGGGCCGTCGGTCACCGGCTACGAGAACATGGGCGGCATCGCCGAGAGTGTTCCGCAAGCCGTGGCGTGGGGCCCGAACCGGCTCGACCTGTTCGTCACCGGAACCGACAGCGCGCTGTACCACAAGTGGTGGAATGGCAGCGCGTGGGGCCCGTCGGTGACGGGTTACGAGAACATGGGCGGCGTCATCCTCGGTGACCCACGGGTGGTCTCCTGGGGTCCGAACCGGCTCGACGTGTTCGTCGTCGGAAGCGACCATGCGCTGTATCACAAGTGGTTCAACGGGGCGTGGGGTCCGTCGATGACCGGCTACGAGAACATGGGCGGCATCGTCGTCGGCCAGCCCGAAGTCGTCTCCTGGGGTCCGAACCGGCTGGACCTGTTCGTGATCGGCACCGACCGGGCGCTCTACCATAAGTGGTGGAACGGCTCAGCCTGGGGCCCGTCGCTCACCGGGTATGAAGGTCTCGGCGGAGTTTGCACCTCGGCGCCGCGGGTAGTCTCGTGGGGCCCGAACCGGCTCGACGTCTTCGTCACGGGCACGGATGGCGCGCTGTACCACAAGTGGTGGAATGGCAGCGCGTGGGGTCCGTCCGTAAACGACTTCGAGCGGCTCGGCGGCATTATCGTGGGCGAGCCCGAGGCCGTGTCCTGGGGCCCGAACCGGCTCGACCTGTTTGTGATCGGCACCGACAGTGCGCTGTACCACAAGTGGTTCGACGGCAAGGGGTGGGGGCCGTCGGTGCTCGGCTACGAGAACATGGGCGGCATCGCGACCTCACAGCCGCGCGTGGTGTCCTGGGCACCCGGGCGGCTCGACGCGTTCCTGACCGGAACCAACAGCGCGCTGTTCCACAAGTGGTTCAACGGAGCAGCGTGGGGTCCGTCGCTCACCGGCTACGAGAGTCTCGGCGGCGTGAGCACGTCGTTCGACGAGGCTGAGGCGCGTGCCGTTGCCGAGGGTTCAGACTCGCAGAACCGGGACACGAACTGAGGCGAGGCCGGGCAGAACCGGGTCAGGCAGCACCGGGTGGGACTGCGTTGAGACGAAGTCCCCCTCGGTGATGTCCGGCCGTTCGGTCACGTCCGGTTCCCGCCGCATCCGCGCGCTCACGTGCACCCGCACGTTCAGCCGCCGCACGGAGTCGAGCGCATCGGCGGGTACGGTCACGGCAAAGTTCACGTCGCGATCGGACAGTTCGCTGCGGGGCGGCGCGGGAATCTGAAAACGGGACCGGCCCACGATCGTGCTGGGGGCATCCGCTTTCGACACGTCTTCCACCAGCACCGTGACCGTGCACGGCGATTGCGGTCGTTGCTCGGGTGCGAACTCGACGACGCCGTGCAGGGTCACGCTCTCACCCCGGGCGCTTGCCGATTCGGTCATGCCGCACAGGATACCCGGAGCCGAGCTATTTGGCGGTGATGGCGAGAAAGGTGATGGGCAGCTCGAGCAGTTGCAGCGGGCCGTGCGGGCCCTCGCCGTCGAGCAGCAGCGAGTCGCCGGGCACCATGGTGTATTTGTAGGGGCCGTGGCCGTAGACCATTTTGCCGGTCAGCATGTAGAGAAACTCCGTGCCGGCGTGCTGGAACAGCGGAAAGATGTCCGAGGCGTCGGTGAGCGTGACGAGGGTGGGCTCGATGGCGTCCGTGCGCCCCTTGAGCGAGCCGCGCACGCGGTATTCGTGGCCGTGCTGGGTGCCGCTGCGCACGCTCAGGCTGCCCTCGCCGCTCTTGGCGTGCTGCACACGATGTTCCTGTACAAGGCCAAGGCGTACCCGTTCTGGTATCTCATTCCGGAGTGAGTCGCACGCATCCACTTTGCCACCGAGTTAGGAGGAAGAACACCATGGACACCGCCCAAGCCCACATCGACGTCGCGCCGCTGCCGAGCGCCCGCGAACTGAGACGACGCAGCAACGTGCTGGTTCAGCTCGTGCGCTTTCTGCAGCTCAACGTAAAGATGTACCTGCTCGCCAAGCGCCACCACTGAGGTTCGCCTCGCGCGAACCGTGAAGCTGCCCGATCAGGAGGCGGAACGGGCCCGCTTCGCCTTCTCCTGCGGCTTGGGCTTGGCCCGATCGCGGCTGGCCTCGACGCTGCGCCGCAGGGCCTCCATCAGGTCGAGTACCTCGCCGCCCTCGCCCTCATCCTCGGTTTCACCGAAGGTGACCTCGGTCGACACAGCGTCGCCGCTTTTCAGTTTGGCCTCGATCAGCGCCCGCAACTCGTCCTGGTAATCGTCGGTGAAGGCATCCGGTGCGAAGTCGGTCGCGAACGACTCGACCAGCGCGGCCGACATGTCCAGTTCCTTGGCGCTGATGTTCACCAGCTCGTCGAGGGACGCGAACTTGGCCTCGCGCACCTCGTCGTCCCACAGCAGGGATTGCAGCATGAGCACGTCGCCGTGCACACGCAGCGCTCCGAGCCGCGTCTTCTGACGCAGCGCGAAGTGCACAATGGCCGTTCGATCGGTGGCTTCAAGCGTGCGACGCAGCAGCACATAGGCCTTCGACGACTTGCCGTCGGGTTCGAGAAAGTAGCTCTTGTCGAGCATGATCGGGTCGATCTGGTCGCTCGGCACGAATTCGACCACGTCGATCTCCTTGCTGCGCTCGGAGGGGAGCGTGGCGAAATCGTCCGCGGTGAGCACCACGGTCTGCTCACCGTCGTCGAAAGCCTTGTCGATGTGGTCGTATGGAACGACCTTGGCGCAGATCTCGCACCGGCGTTGATAGCGGATGCGCCCCCCATCGGCATCGTGCACCTGGTGCAGCGACACGTCGTGGTCTTCAGTTGCGCTGTACACCTTGACGGGCACATTGACGAGCCCGAAGGTGATCGCACCGGTCCAGATGCTTCTCATACGACCAGTACACACCCGAATGAGACATTTTTCGCCTAGTAGACCCGCGGTTTCCGCGGCACAGTTGACGCATGAACGCCAGCAGCCAGGTGGTCTCCGTTGAGGGGCACCGAATTTCGCTCACCCACCTCGACAAGGTGCTGTACCCGGAGACCGGCACCACCAAGGCTGACGTGCTGGCGTACTATGCGGCCGTCGCCGACGTGCTCATTGGCCATGCGGCGAACCGCCCGGCCACGCGCAAACGCTGGGTGCACGGCGTCGGCACGAATGAGAGCCCCGGCCCGATGTTCTTCCAGAAGAATCTGGAACCCGGGGCGCCGAGCTGGGTGAAACGGCGTGAGATTCAGCACAAGGACCACGTGAACATCTACCCGCTGGTGAACGACCTCGCCACCCTCACCTGGCTCGGGCAGATGAGCGCCCTTGAAATCCACGTGCCGCAGTGGCAGTTCGGTCGCACCGGCACCCAGCGCAATCCTGACCGGCTCGTGCTCGACCTCGACCCGGGTGAGGGCATCGGACTCGCCGAATGCGCGGAGGTGGCGCGGCTGGCCCGCACGATTCTGCAGGATATGGGGCTGGAACCGATGCCCGTGACCAGCGGAAGCAAGGGCATCCACGTGTATGCGGCCCTCGACCTGTCGTACACCTCCGATCAGGTGTCGGCGGTGGCGCACGAACTGGCACGGGCCCTCGAAGCCGACCACCGCGACCTCGTCGTGAGCGATATGAAGAAGAGCCTGCGGCCCGGCAAGGTGCTGGTGGACTGGAGCCAGAACAACGCCGCGAAGACCACCATCACCCCGTATTCGCTGCGGGGGCGGAGCCACCCGATGGTCGCGACCCCGCGCACCTGGAAGGAGCTGGCCTCGGCCGACCTCGAGCAGCTCGACTACAAGCAGGTGCTCGCTCGTCTAAAACGGCGGGAGGATCCGCTCGCACTGCTGTCGGCCGGGTCGTTCGAGCACGCCGTGAACGCGAATGATTCGGCCTCCGCCCTGGTTACACCGGACCGCCTCACGGTGTACCGCGACAAGCGCGATGCGTCGAAGACCCCCGAGCCGGTGCCTGAGGCCCCGGCCCTGGCCTCCACTGGCCAATCTTTCGTCATTCAGGAACACCACGCCCGCAGCCTGCACTGGGATTTTCGGCTGGAACACGACGGCGTACTGGTGTCCTGGGCGTTGCCGCGTGGCATTCCGGTGTCGACCATCCAGAACCGGCTTGCGGTGCACGTGGAGGATCATCCGCTCGAATACGGCAGTTTCGAGGGGAATATTCCAGTCGGAGAATATGGCGCCGGCGATGTATCCATCTGGGACCGCGGCGACTACGAGCTCGAAAAATGGCGTGATGACGAGGTGATCGTGACCCTGCACGGTGAACCCGACGCCGGGCTCGGCGGCTCGGCCCGGTTTGCCCTGATTCGCACGAGCGACGGCCACGGCAGCAAACCAGCGAACAACTGGCTGATCCACCGCATGAAGCCACTCACCGGTGGCGCCGACTCCCGCACGAATGCCCGCCCGCACAGCGCATCGGCGGCGAGCCTCGCACCCGCACCGACGAAGCACGCCTACTCCCCCATGTTGGCCGCTGCCGGTTGCGAAACCGACCTCGGCGACGACGGCTGGGCCTTCGAAATGAAGTGGGACGGCATGCGTGCGCTCGCCTACGTGTCGCTGGCCGAGCAGACCGTGCGCCTGGTCACCCGCAACGGGCACGACGTGACGGCGTCCTATCCCGATCTCGTCGCGGACCTGCTCGCCGCACTGGCGACGAATCCAGAAACGGATGCCGCGGTGCTCGACGGCGAGATCGTGGCCGTCGACAAACGCGGCCGACCGGACTTCGGGCTGTTGCAGACCCGCATGAAACTCACCGAGGAACGGGAAGTGGCCGCTGCCTCGAAACGTGCCCCGGTGCAGTTCATGCTCTTCGACCTGCTCGAACAAAACGGCCGCTCCCTGACCGGGCTCACCTACAGCGCGCGCCGGGACCGACTGGAGAACGCGGTCACCGCGACCGGCTCCACGCAGGTGCCGCCACGGTTCGACGGTGATTTCTCCGAGGCGTTTCAGACCAGCCGCCAGCTCGGGCTCGAAGGCGTCATGGCCAAGCGGCTCGACGGCCGGTACACGGGCGGGCGCCGCTCCCACGACTGGGTGAAAATCAAACACTTTCGTACCCAGGAGGTCGTCGTGGGCGGCTGGCGGCCCGGCCGCGGCAACCGCACCGGCGCGATCGGGTCGCTGCTGCTCGGGGTGCCGACCGATGCGGGCCTCCGCTACGTCGGGCGCGTCGGCACGGGGTTTGGGGAACGCGACCTCACCGACATCCGTTCTCGACTGACCCGGCTGGTGCGAAAGACCACACCGTTCAGTGACATTCCCCCAACGGATGCCCAGAGCGCCGTCTGGGTGCGCCCCACCCTCGTCGCCGAGGTGGAGTTCGCCGAATGGACAGCGACCGGTCGGCTGCGCCAGCCCTCGTGGCGGGGCTGGCGCCCCGACAAGTCACCGGGTGACGTCGTCGCGGACTGACTTCGTGCCGCTCGAGGAGGCCGTATCCGCCGTGGCCCCCGCGATGTTCACCATCCAGCTGGTGCCGAACTTGTCGACCAGCATGCCGAAGATGTCACCCCACGGTGCCTTGCTGAGCGGCATGGTCGCGGTGCCGCCTTCGAGCAATTTCTCCCAGTACCCGGTCAGTTCGGCTTCGTCGTCGCCGCTGAGGGACACGGTGACGCTGCTGCTGGTGGGGAGTTCCATACTGCTGGGGGTGTCAGAAGCCATGAGCGAGAAACCGCTCGTAGTGGTCAGTTCCGAGTGCATGATCTTGTCCTTCTCGGCCAGATCGTCGCTCGCGTTGAATTCACCGAAGGTGCTGCGCGTAATCTCTCCGCCGAAGACACTCTGGTAGAAGTCCATGGCTTCGCGCGCGGTGTCGCGAAAACCGAGATACGGGCTGAGTCGACTGCTCATGGTGGTTCTCCTTATGTTGTCGGGGTGATGCTGTGATTATCGCCCGGATCAGTCGATCGCACGCAGCGCGGGGCACAGATTTTTCCGACAGCGTCGCCGTATTGCTCGGCGTGCTCACGGTGCGGAGGCGGGTACAGTGTGGGCATGAAGCTGATTGCCATCGACCCGCCCACCCGCAGTTTTTCGCGCTGGCTGACCGACGAAGAGATCGGACGGGTGATCGCCCACAAGCGAGGCTGGCGTCAGTCGCCCGACGGCAGCGTGCTGGCCGGAAAGATTCGCAAGAACCGCGTCGCGGCTTCGCTCGCGCAACTCGGTGCTGCCGCCGTCTCCCGCGGCTGGGCCAGCCGGCCACGGGTGGAACCGAGCGATAGCAGCGGCCCCACCCACATGATGTGGGGCATCATCGACGCGCGCACCGACGCGGAGATCACGGCCGAACTTACAGCGGAGCCCGGCAGCGCGTAGCGTGGACGCATGAGCCTCGACCCCAGTTACATCACGCCCGGCCTGGATTTCAACCGCGACACCAATTACATCGAAGACCGCATCACCCAGGACGGCCGGGACGGCTGGCCGGTCGAACCCGGCCGGTACCGCCTGGTCGCGGCCCGCGCCTGTCCCTGGGCGAACCGCACCACCATCGTGCGCCGCCTGCTCGGCCTTGAGGGTGTGATCTCGCTCGGTCTGCCCGGCCCCACGCACGACAAGAACAGCTGGACCTTCGACCTCGACCCCGGCGGCCTCGACCCGGTGCTCGGCATCGAACGCCTGCAGCAGGCCTTCTTCGCCCGCTTTCCCGACTATCCCCGCGGCATCACCGTGCCAGCGATCGTGGATGTGCCAAGCGGTAAGGTCGTCACCAACAACTACCCGCAGATCACCCTCGATTTCGAGACGCAGTGGACGCAGTACCACCGTCCCGGCGCCCCCGACCTCTACCCCGAGGTGCTGCGGGCCGAGATCGACGAGGTCGCCAACCTGATCTTTCACGACGTGAACAACGGCGTCTACAAGTGCGGTTTCGCCGGCAGCCAGAAGTCCTATGAGCGGGCTTACGACGCCCTGTTCGCGCGGCTCGACTGGCTCGAACAGCGCCTGGCCGGGCAGCGGTATCTCGTGGGCGACACGATCACCGAGGCGGACATCCGCTTGTTCACCACCCTGGCCCGGTTCGACTCGGTCTATCACGGGCATTTCAAGTGCAATCGCAACAAGCTCAGCGAGATGCCGGTGCTGTGGGCCTACGCCCGCGACCTGTTCCAGACCCCCGGGTTCGGCGACACCATCGACTTCGACCAGATCAAGAAACACTATTACGTGACCCACGTGGACATCAACCCGAGCGGCATCGTGCCTAAGGGACCGGATGCCGCAGCCTGGCTGGCCCCGCACGCTCGCGCCGGCCTCGGCGGGCACCCGTTCGGCACTGGCACCCCGCCGGAGCCACCCCTGGCGGCCGAGCGCATCGCGAACTGACCGCGGGCTCGGGCGGCGGGCTAGCCGGGCTTCCGGGCGCGGCTGGGCTGCACGCGCGGCGGCTCCCCCGGCATCTTCGGAAAGTCCGGCGGAAATGGCAGCTCGCCGAGTCCGTTGGACAGATCGCGTTCCCACCACGAATACAGGGTGTCGATGGTGCCGGGGTGCCCATGCATCGTCGCCCACGGGTCGCCCTGGCTCCGCAGTCGATCCGGAACCGTCAGAATCGTGAAGGCACGCGGGTCGGCGTCGTCTACAACACCCTGCTCGCGGACGCCGGGCTGAACTCCTTCAACCTGCAGTGGTCGAATGACATTCTGCACATCATCATTCCGATCTACGCCGTACTGGACTGGATCCTGTTGGCGGACCGCCCGAGGCTGCCGTGCTGTTCGGTGCCGGCGTGTACGCGCTCGGCGGCCTGCGCACCCTGACCCCGCGCAGCCGCGTACTCTGAACGAGTGCCCCCAGTCCTGACCACCCGCAGATGACGCCGGCGCACCCGGGCCGGGCGGCGTCATCCGCGAGCTGGAACGGGCACTCGCACGGCAGCTCCGACTACCGCAAACTGCTCGCCGGACTGTTCTTCGCCGGCATCGCCACGTTCGCCCAGCTCTACTCGCCCCAGGCTGTGCTCGCCCAGATCGCCGGCGACGTGGGGGTCAGCGCAGCGGATGCCGCCCTCGTCATCTCCGCATCGACACTCGGCCTGGCCATCGGCGTGATTCCCTGGTCGCTCGTAGCGGACCGGCTCGGCCGGGTGCGGGCCATGTCGATCGCGGTGATCGCCGCCACGGTGTTCGGGCTGCTGGTGCCGTTCGCGCCCACCTTCTCGCTGTTGCTCACCGGCCGTTTCGTCGAAGGGTTGATGCTCGGCGGGGTGCCGGCGATCGCGATCGCCTACCTGAGCGAGGAGATCGAACCAAGGCACGCCGCCCGTGCGGCGGGCACCTATGTGGCCGGCACCTCGATCGGTGGACTGCTCGGGCGTCTCGTGGCCGGGCCGGTCACCGAACTGACCAACTGGCGGGTCGGCGTTTTCACCGTCGGCGTGCTCTGCGCGGTGTCGGCCGTGCTGTTCATCAGTCTGATTCCGGCGCCTCGCGGTTTTGTGCCGCGCCGGGCACGCGAACGCGGCACGGATCTCAGCCTGGTCAGGCTACTCGGCGCCAACCTCAAGTCACCGCGCCTGCTCGCGCTCTATGCCCAGGGGTTTCTGCTGATGGGCGGGTTCGTTGCCCTCTACAACTACCTCGGTTTTCGCCTAGCCCACGACCCTTTCAACCTTCCGCAAGCCCTGATCAGTCTCGTCTTCGTGGCCTACCTCGCCGGAACCTGGTCGTCGGCCCAGGCCGGCATCCTGGCTGCCCGATTCGGACGCTGGTCGATTCTGCTCGGCTCGCTCGCCTGCATGACAGTGGGCGTGCTTCTAACCCTGTCGAGCGTGCTCGTGGTCGTTCTGCTCGGCCTCGTGCTGGCCACGGCCGGCTTCTTTGCCGCGCACGCCGTGGCCTCCGGGTGGACCGGCGCCGAGGCCACGGTCGGTCGCGCCCAGGCATCATCGCTGTACAACCTGTCCTACTACGCCGGATCGAGCCTGTTCGGCTGGCTGGGCGGCGTGTTCTTCGTACAGTGGGGCTGGGGCGGCACGGTCGGCATGGTCGCCGGTCTCGCGGTGCTGGCCGCCGCGCTGACCGTGGTCGCCCTGCGTCCCCGAAACCTGCGCCCGCACAGAACTGACAGCTGACTTCGCAGGTTACCGTTCTAGCATCGGCTCATGAATGAGCGAGTGAAACGCGATCCCCTCCGCCCGGGCCAGGAATCCGTCTGGGACTACCCGCGACCGCCGCGCGTCGAACACACCGGTGAGCACGTCACGATCGAACTCGACGGCGTGACGATCGCCGACACAACCGACGTGGTGCGGGTGCTGGAAACCAGCCATCCCCCGGTGTACTACCTGCCACGCACGGCGTTCGACCCTGGCCTGCTGCAACCCGCATCGGGCCACAGCTACTGCGAATACAAGGGCGTCGCTGGCTACCTCACCGTCGGTTCAAGCGCCCGGGCCGCCTGGTTCTATCCCACGCCGACCGCAGGCTTCGAAACGCTGGCGGACCGGGTGGCGATCTACCCGGGAGCCATGACGCGCTGCACCGTTGACGGTGAAACCGTCCGGGCGCAGGAGGGTGACTACTACGGCGGCTGGATCACGGCAAAAATCGCCGGACCGTTCAAGGGGGCCGCGGGCACGGTGGGTTGGTAACGCGCGGTCGGCACTATTTCGTTGCACAGAAATTCTCCGGCGAGGGTACCCTCAGATCAGCTAAGCATCCGATGCATCCGACACGTGAGACCCGACAACTCAAGGAGCTGCTGTGACGCATAACGCCGTAGACGAAAAGATCCTCCAGCAGTGGACCCGCCGGCTCAGCCAGGCCCTGCAGATTCTGGACCTGGAACTGGACAACCACCTCATTCTCAACGTCGCCGATGAGGCTGCTCACGCTGTCAGCCCCATGGCCGCCCCGATCACCACCTTCGTCGTCGGCTACGCCGCAGGCCTCGCCGCAGCCAACTCGACGATAGCCTCGCAGTTAGCGATCGCCCGGGCAGCGGAGATCGTGCTCGATGTCTGCCGGCAGCCCGCGGAGGAGAACCCCGACGAGGCCGGCTGGGTCAATACTGCTCAGTAACCATGGGCACACTAGCTTTCACGACTGGGCAGCAGGCTCCAATCGAATGATGACGGCCTTCGACACCGGCGTGTTACTACCGTCGGCAACGCTGTCGAGCGGCACCAGCACGTTCGCCTCCGGATAGTACGCGGCAGCGCAGCCGCGCGGCGTCGGGTAGGCGACCAGCCGGTAGCCGCGCAGCACCCGGTCGACGTTGTCGCTGAACTCGCTGTGCACGTCGACCAGGTCGCCGTCATTGAAGCCGAGATTGATCAGGTCTTTCTTGTTGATGAAGACCACGTGCCGACCCTTCTTGATGCCGCGGTAGCGATCGTCCAGGCCGTAGATGGTGGTGTTGAACTGGTCGTGGCTGCGCAGCGTCTGCAGCACGAGACGCCCGGGCGGCACCTCGAGGTGCTCCAGCGTGTTCGTGGTCAGCATGGCCTTGCCGGTGGGAGTGTTGAAGGTGCGGGAGTCGCGCGGGCCGTTCGGCAGCACGAAACCGCCCTCCTGACGGATGCGCTCGTTGTAGTTTTCGCAGCCGCCCACGACGTGCGAGATATGCTCGCGAATCAGGTCGTAGTCGGCCTCGAAACCGGCCCAGTCCACCGCCACCTTGTCGCTGAGTACCGCCCGGGCCAGGCGCGAGATGATCGCGACCTCGGAGAGCAGGTTCGTCGAGACCGGCTTGAGCTTGCCCCAGGACGGATGCACCGCGCAGACCGAATCTTCGACCGAGACGAACTGCTCCCCAGTGGCCTGCTCGTCAATCTCGGTGCGGCCCATGGTCGGCAAAATCAGAGCCTCCTCGCCGGTCACGGCGTGCGACCGGTTAAGCTTGGTGGAAATCTGCACGCTCATCTCCGTGCGCGCCATGGCGGCCTCGGCAATGCCGGTGTCGCTCATGGCTGCGACGAAATTGCCGCCAAGGCCCATCCACACCTTCATCTTTCCGTCCCGCATGGCGCGAACCCCGTCGACGGAGTCCACACCGTGCTTGCGCGGCGGATTGAAGCCGAACTCTTTTTCCAGTGCGTCGAGGAAGGCCGGCGGCATCTGCTCCCAGATGCCCATGGTGCGGTCGCCCTGCACGTTGCTGTGGCCGCGAATCGGCGAGGCGCCGGCGCCGGGCTTGCCGATGTTGCCACGCAACAGCAGCAGGTTGATGATCTCCTTGATGGTCACGACGCCCTTTTTCTGCTGGGTGAGCCCCATCGCCCAAGTGATGATCACCCGATCGGCGCTGATATACCGCTTCGCCAGTTCATCGATTTGGGCCGCGCGCAGGCCCGTCGCGGCCAGCACCATCCGCTCGTCCAGCTGGGCGAGATGCTCGCGCAATTCGGCCAGTCCGTGACAGTGTTCGTCGAGGAAGGCCTGGTCGAGCACGGTTCCGGGGCTGGCATCTTCGGCGTCGAGCACCCGTTTGGAGACGGCCTGCAGCAGCGCCATGTCACCGCCGATGCGGATCTGCAGAAACTGGTCGGCGATGTCGGTGCCGTGGCCGATGACTCCGCGCACTCGTTGTGGGTTCTTGTAGCGGCGCAGGCCGGCCTCGGGCAGCGGGTTGACCGCGACGATCTGGGCGCCGGCGTCCTTCGCCTCTTCGAGCGCGGTGAGCATGCGCGGGTGGTTGGTGCCGGGGTTCTGCCCCATGATGATGATCAGGTCAGACTTGGCGAAGTCGTCATAGCTGATCGTGCTCTTGCCGATACCGACGGTCTGACCCATGGCCCAGCCGGTGGACTCGTGACACATGTTGGAACAGTCGGGCAGATTGTTGGTGCCGTACGCGCGAGCGAACAGTTGGTAGGCGAACGCGGCCTCGTTGGAGGCGCGGCCGCTGGTATAGAACGCGGCCTGGTCGGGTGAGTCCAGGGCATTGAGCTTGGCGGAGATCACCCGAAAGGCTTCGGGCCAGCTGACCGGGCGGTAGTGGTCGCTGCCGGCCGGTTTGTAGACCGGTTCGACCAGCCGGCCCTGCATGCCGAGCCAGTATTCGCTCTTCTCACGCAGGTCGGCGAGCGAGTGCTCTGCCCAGAAGCTGGTCGGGATGGTGATCGGCGTCGCCTCCCAGGTGACCGCTTTGGCGCCGTTCTCGCAGAATTCGAAGGCCTTACGATGGTCGGGGTCTGGCCAAGCACAACTCATGCAGTCGAACCCGTCTTTCTGGTTCATCGACAGCAGCGCCCGCATGCCCCGCACAGCGCCCATCTGGGTGATCGCCGGCTCCATCGAGTGCAGCACGCCGGGTACACCGGCGGCCCAGGATTTGGAGTGTGTGACCTCGATGTCGTCGTCGGTGACGTCGTTGATAGGAGGTTCACTGCTCATGCTGCACCGCTCTCGATCTGTTCAGCCAGCCACGTGGTCGACGCTCGAACGATACACCGACCGGGGCGGGAGCATCCGTTCATCACGTGTGAATTCTCTGTATACCCCCAAGGGTATAGTGTAGAGACACCTCCCCCAACGAAAGGCACCCACCATGTGCAGAGCAGTCACCTGCAAGACCTGTCAGAAGACCACTTGGGCCGGCTGCGGCCAGCACGTCGACCAGGTTATGAAGGGCGTGCCCCGCAACCAGCGCTGCGAGGGACACGTGAAGGAGAAGTCCACCGGCGGCTTCTTCGCTCGCCTACTCGGCCGCTAGTTGGCGCGCCGCACCCCGGGGCACATAGACTCAGGTCGATGATTCTTCCTGAACCTCGTCCCGCCGCGGCTCACTCGCGCCGTTCACTGCCTCGACTCCTCGGCCGGCTGGCCCTCGGCACCTTCCTTCTGCTGGCTGGAATCAGTCACCTCACGTTCAATCGCGAGGCGTTTCAGGCGCAGGTTCCGACCTGGGTTCCGCTCGGCCCTGACCTCGTGGTCGTACTCTCCGGAATCGCCGAGATCACCCTCGGAATCGCGCTGCTTGTCCTGCACCGCTGGCGGGTGCCGGTGGGCTGGGTCGTGGCCGCGTTCTTCGTGGCGATCTTTCCCGGCAATATTTCCCAGTTCGTTACGGCTACCGACTCGTTCGGGCTCAATTCGGATCTGTCGCGGGGTATCCGGCTAATCTTTCAACCCCTGCTGGTGCTGTGGGCGCTCTGGGCTACCGGTGCGTGGCAGGCGTGGCGCACGTCCCGGGTCCGCCGCCACTGAGAACGGATGCGCGCCCCCGAGCGTCAGAGCGACGGATGGACCGGCCTCGACCGCAACCACATGCCCGAGGCCGGGTAAAACGGCAGCAGCACGTGCAGCAGCAGCCCGGACAGCGCGGTGAACGTCAGCGCACCAATCGCGCCGAAATTGGTGAACTGGGCATCGACGTTCACTCCCGCCAGAGTCGTCACGGTCCAGCCGAGCGCCCAGAGCGCGGCCACGCCGAGAGCCCACACCCAGCGTCGCCGGGCGCGCGGCGGCAGTGCTACAGCCTGCGCCGCGCCGAGCACGAGACCTGTGATCGCTCCCATCAGGGCGAGCTCGGCCAAGGTTGTTCGATAGTTCACGACGGTCGAGCCGAGCAGAAGCCCGAGGCCCATGCCGATCGCGGTGAGCGGTATCCAGATGAGGGGGTTGAGACGTCGCCGGCTGGTCAGCACCTGGCCGACACCGATGACCACACCACAGACTGCCCCGCCGATGAGGGCAGACACCGGGTTGCTGACCCGTCCGCCCACCGCCGTACCGGCCAGGCCGGCAATAGGGAAAGCCAGAACGCCGACCAGCCACAGCAGCCACGTGGAGAGAAACGTGGGGTTACGAAAACTGGGATTGCGATTCAGCTGTCGCATTCTCATCACGAATCTGCTCCAGTACTCGGGGCCTGTCGAAGGGCATACACGCACACATGTTACGCCCAAGCCGGTACGACCGAACAGGCCGGGTCAGCCCGCGGATCCGGTTCCGCAGAGCGCCTACTTGGCCGGGCTGCCCATATATGAATCAGGCAGCAGCCTCCGGCGACGCCAGCGGCGTGATGTAGGAATAGCCGGTGGCCGTGTTCTTGGTGATCGACAGCACCAACTGCATGTGCGGTTCCAGGGCGGTGACCTTGTCGAGCGGGGCTCCGATGATGAGCTGAAAGCCGAGGCCCTTCCACGCGGCCACGGCCCGGCCTGCGAATTCGGCGTCGGATTTGACAAATCCCTCGTCGAGGAACACCGGGGCGAAGCGCGGCCGGGTACGGCTCTCGTCGCCGAGCTGAAAGCGCAGGGCGGCGCCGACGACGAAGGCCACGAGTTCCTGCGACTCGCCGCCGCTCTTGCCGCCGAGCGACGAGTAGGTACTGACCCGGGCTCCCTCCGGTGTGACGCGCACGGCGGTGATCTCCACGTGCTGCCGAACGTCGAGCAGCAGGTCCCGCTGCGAAGGCGTCTCAGCGGTACCAGGGCGGATCAGGCTCATAAACTGCTGCAGCCGGGTGAATCGGTCTTCGGTCTCGTCATCGGTGAATTGCTCGGTCGCACCCGAGGAAAGCACCTTGAGCTCCTTGCGAAAGGCCGTCGCATCGTCCCGGTGCAGCCGCCGCAGCGCGATCTGCAACCGGTCACGGGTCGCACCGAACGGCAGGGTCGCGAGGATCTCGTTGATCGGCCGCAGCCGGTCTTCGATTTCTTCGATCGCGGTGTTGAAGGCGCCGGTGAGCGGCACGAGGTCCTGGCCGCTCCACGCCGACAGCCGCCGCTTCCATTCCTGACGACGCTCGGAGAGGCCGAGGGTGCGGATGGCGTCGAGGATGTCGGTGTAGCTCGTGACCGATTCGAGCGCGACACCGATATTCGGGTCGGGCCAGCGGGCCTGGTAGGTCGAGAAGATGCCGATCATGGTGGCCCGGTCACGGGCTGCGCGGTCACGATCCTGCGCCGACTGGTCGATCAACCGCTCGCGCAGGCGCTTCAGACCGCCAGGGAAACCGGCGAGGTCGTTCCGGTCGGTAACCAGCGCGAACTGTTCGTTCAGGTGTGCGGCGTGCTCCTCTGACAGGGTCAGGGCCTCGCCCCGTTCGATCTGCTCGAGTCGGTCGTTCACCGTGTCCTGCGCGTCGACGATGCTGCCCTGCTCCTCGCCCAGCACCGAACCGACCCCGTCGGTGGTGTGCTTGAGTTTCTGGGCAGCGTCGAGTTCGAGGGTGAGCCGGCCCTCTTCGTCGCTCAGGGCGCGCAGGATATCGCTGCCGGAGCGCATCCGCTCGTATTCGGACTTCTTATCGGCAATGCGCGCGGTGGCCGCAGCGACGTCGATCGACGACCAGTCCGTGTCGAGAATGTGCTGGTGAGCGGCCTGCTGTTCCCGCAGCTCACCCAGTTGCCCCGACACAGCGGATGCCCGCCCCGCGACAGCGTCGGCCGCCAGCCCCTGCGCGGCCAGCTCCACCGCAATGTCGTCCAGCCGAGCCCGGCTGGAAAACCCGATGATCGATTTCTGGCCGCTGTTCGCGCCATGGGCTCCGCGGGAACCGTTGCGGGTCTGCCCGCTCGGGGTCACCCGTGCACCCCCGCCACCCAGCTCGGACGGGTCGGCCACGCACAGAGCGTCGAGGTTCGACGAGCGAAGGCGCGCCTGAACCCAGCTGCTGAACGGGGAATCCTTCACGTCGAGCTTGCCCGACATGTACCGGGCGTCGCCGGCCACGGCCTCGTGCGGCTTCAGCGCCACCCCCTCAAAGTGGATGCGCAGCGGCAGCTGCAACGGGTCGATCGCCGCGCTCAGGTGCGCCAGCCGCGTCTCGTCAACGAGCAGCACGCGCACGACCGACGATAGGATCACCTCGGCGGCCTGCCGCCACGCTTCTTCACCGGCGGCGAGGTCGATGAGTTCGGCCACGAACGGCAACTCCTCGGCGCCAATGCCGGCAGCCTCGGCGATCAGCAGCCGAGCCTTATCTAGCGTCTGGGGCACGAGGCTTTCGCGCCCGGTCAAAAACGCCCGCTCCTGCTTGAGTGAGCGGATGCCCTCCTCCACCGGGTACGACTCGCGTTGTAGTGCCGAGCGGGTCGCCTCCAGGGCGGCCTCGGCGTCGGCGAAACCAGCGGCAAACCGGTCAGCGCCCTGCTGGGCGGCCGCGAAGCCGGCGGCGGAATCGATCGGCACGGCCAAAACCTTGACCCGGTCGTCGAAGCCGGCGCGCTCACGAGCCACGTCGTCGTGCTGGTTGCCGAGGTGCACGAGTTCGGTCTGCAGACGTTCGAGCACGTCGCCGCCGTTGTCGCGCTGCTGCTGTTGCAGCTCGGCTAAGCGGGTCTTGAGCGCGGTCTCCACGTCGCGGGCCTGAATCTGGGCGGCCTGGTTGTCACGGCGGGCGGCCCGGTTGGTATCGGCGGCGGCCTCGAGCAGGGTCTGCTCGGTGAGCAGCTGCCAGAGCACGAACGGGGTGTCCCCGGCGCGGTGCACGCCAAAGGTGTCGACCAGGTCGGCCTTGGCGGTGGCCGTTTCGTAGGCCTGGTGCAGGTCGGGCAGGCGTTCGAGCACCTGGGCTTTCTGGGCTTCGGTGACCATGGCGCCGTAGGAGCGTTCGAGGTCTTCGAAGTGGTCGACCGCTTTGTCGGCGGCGGCAAAGGTCGCCGGCTCTTCGAGCACCATCGACTTGTAGAGTCCGTCGACCGTTTTCACCTGCTGGCCGGCCTGGATGCGGGCGAGCAGGCGCAGTGCTTTGCCACCCTCGCCGTTCGCGCCGATTCCGAGCCGGGTGTACAGGGTCTGGGCGAACGCCGCGTAGGTGTCGAACACGTCGAGGCCCTCGAAGCGGGCCTTGAGCGCGCGCTTGTCGAACCGACTTTCGGCGCAGGAGGCGAGGTCGCGCAGGTCGAGGGATCCGTCTGTGGTGGCCATTTTCATGGTGACGTCGGCGAATTTGTGGGCGCCGCGCGGCACGAAGTAGGCCCGCAGCACGGTGAATCGGCGCTGGTTGTCGTCGATCAGGGTCAATGCAATGGCGCCCCAGGTGGCCTCGTGTGCGCCGCGCAGCACCTGGTCGGTGAGCTCCCCGGTGGTGGCTTCCCGGTTGGCGTCGGTCTTGCCGCGCAGGTAGGTCATCAGGTTGCGCTGGTCAACGCTGCGCGCGCGGCCGGAACCGGCGTCGTTCGAGGCACCGTTGAACGGGGTGTCCGAGGGCATCATCAGTGCCAGATAGGCGTCGAGCAGGCTGCTCTTTCCGGTTCCCGACGCACCGGAGACGAGCGTGGACTGCACCGCGAAATCTATCTCGTGATGGCCGTGAAAACCGCCCCAGTTCACCAGTTGCATCGATTCGGCCCGCCACTGGGTGGTGCCCTCGGTAGCACCGTCAAGGTAGAACAGCGGGGAATCGTTCATACGAGCAGCTCCTGGTGCGAGGCGGTGAGCGATGGGTCATCGTTGGTGGCGTCGCCGTTCTCTTCGCGCAACCAGTCGAGCAGTTCGCCGAGGCGTTCCACCGACAAAAGCACCTCGATCACCGCCGAAACGCGAAACCGGTCAGGGTCGCTGGTCTTCAGCAGCACCCGCGCCTTGGCGAGGCTGTCGACCGCGGCCGACGCCTTGCGGGCGTCGCCGGAGAGGTCGGTGGCGTAGTCCGGGCGAAAGTGCGCGACGTTCTCGACCAGGTTCTCCCGGTCGACGAGCACGATCTCCTGGCCGCCTGCCCGTTCGCTGCGAAACCGCTGGCGCAGCAGCACGAGCAGAATGGTCTCTTCGCGGGTGTACGCGACGTCGTGCAGCAGCGTGGGAAACCGTTCGCCGCCCTCGGCAACCGCCTGCCGCTTGTACGCGACCTCGTAGTGCAGGTCGACGTGCAGGTCCAGGAAAACGTCGTTGAGGCGCGACTTGAGCAGGCTCTGCGAGGCGAGCAGCGTCTGCCATTCGGCCGGCTGCAGGGCCGCCGAGATGTAGCGGTGCTTCAGCAGCAACACAAGGGTGCGGCGCTGCTCCACGCTGAGTCCGCCCTCATCGCCCTCGAACAGCGACAGGCTCCGCGGGTCGCTGTCGATCCCGGTGTTTTCCAGGTCGCGCGCCAGGTCATCCGACAATTCGTCATTCATGCTGGTATCCCAAATTCTGAGCGGCCAGGGCCGCCGTGTCGTCGTCGGTCAGAATACGGCGGGGCACGTCGAAGAGCCGCACCGAGCCATCCGGTCGCACCGTTTCGAAGCTTTCCAGGCCGGTCGAATCGGTTGTCTGGCTGAGCTGGGCGGCGAGCTGCAGCAGGCCGAGAATCTCCACCGGCCGGCGCAGACTCACGTCGAATCCGTTGAACAAGCCACCAACGGATGCCGCCTCCCCCGCACCGGAACCAGCGACGGAACCCGCGCCGAAGGCCGCCACGAGAGCGTCACGCAGTTCTTCGAGCAGCGGACCGCCCTGCTGGCGCAGGTCACCGAGGCTCGGGGCTGCGGGCGCCGCGGCGGACACGTCGATCAGTGCCGGCGGGGCCCGATGGGCGACCGGATCGTAGAACCGCTCCCGCAGATGTTCGACGTCGAGGGTGCCGGGCATGAGCTCGGCGGTGACGGTAGCGCGGGGACCTGCGGTCTGCATCCAGGTCGCGAGTTCACGGTTGATGTCCCGCAGCACTCGTTCGAGCTCGCGGTCTTTCACGACGTCGTGGTTGACGATGTGCTCGCGCAGGGTGGTGGTGAGTCCCTTGCGCTGGGTGAGCACGTCGTCGATGCCCTTGCGCAGCAGCGTCACCGTGCTCATGAAGCTGCGACGTTCGGCAGAACTCAGTTCCAGGGCGAACGGATGCAGCAGAATCGTTTCGAGGTCGGCTTTCAGCCCCTGCATGAGAGTGTCGTTGCGCAGCAGGGTGAAGGCGCCCTCGAAGGCCCGACCCTCCGCGGTTGACGACATGAGGGCATCCGTTTTGGCGAGGTAGTCGTCGAGGACCTCGCTGATCGGGCGTTCCTCGCCGCGAAAGTCGCTGACGATCTGCCGGTGCATGGCCGCGACGGATTCTTCAACCCGTTTGAAGTCGCTCGGCAGCTGCTGAATGAGGTCGATGAGGTCGGCGTAGCCCTCGTGCATCTGCTCGTTCGAGGCGGCTGCAATGTCGCCGCCTCCGGCCAGGCGATCGCGCTCGCTGGTCAGCTCGTCGATCTGCTGGTCGAGGCGGCGCACCCGCTGTTCACGATCGGGGTTGGCCTCCGTGGCCCGGTGGCGCACCGTGTCGACGATGGTGCTGAGTCGGGATTCGCTGATCAGCGCCCGATCCCGGGCGAGACCGTCAACGAGCAGCAGGGCTTCGAGGGCGTGGCTGGTGAGCGAGTAGTGCTCCTGGTTGCCGTCAGCAGTGTCGCGCACTTCGCGGTACAGCCAGAGGTCGTTCATCCACTGCACGCACAGGGCCCGGCCGGTTTTCTCTGGGGCGTCGATGCCGATGCTGCGGAGGTCGGCGAGGTAGGCATCCACCTGGGTGTGCAGCAGTTCGCACGGCACGCTGCGTCGGTCCCGGCTGAACGAGCTCTTGAACACGGCGAGCACGAACGGCGCCCACTTGCGGTCGAGCAGGCGCAGGGTGGGTTTGTCGAAGGCTTCGCGCACCCGCGCCAATTCGCTCGCAATATCACTCAATAGCTGGTTCCTCTCCAGCTCTCCACTTTAACCGAAACTCCCGGCCGGGTCGTACGCTCAGCCGAGCAGGCGCGGCCGCTTCCAGTTGGCGCCGTGCACGTGCTGGTCGAGAAACGCGAACACGGTCTCGTACCAGATCACCGCGTGCTGCGGCTTCAACACCCAGTGGTTCTCATCGGGAAAGAAGAGGAACTTGTGCTGGGTACTGCCGTCGGCAGTGGCGTGGTGCTCGGCCAGTTCCGACCACAGCCGCAGGCTCTCGCCGATCGGCACCCGGTAGTCGTGGTCGCCGTGAATGACGAGCATCGGCGTGACAATGTCGCGCACCGCCTGGTGCGGCGAGTTGTCGATCATGCCCTGCGCCGAGAAGATGCTCTGCCAGTACTCGGAGTTATCAGTCGTGCCGTTGAACTGGTCGAGCGACCACAGGCTCGCGTGGCTCACGATGGCGCGGAACCGGTCGGTGTGGCCGGCCACCCAGTTGGCCATGTAGCCGCCGAATGATCCGCCCATCGCCGCGGTCAGAGACTCATCGATCTCGGGGAGCGCTTCGGCGGCATCCGTAATCGCGAGCAGGTCGGTGTACGGCTTGGCGCCCCAGGAGTTCCAGCCACGCGCGATGAAATCCAGGCCATAGCCGGTCGAGAGCGCCGGGTCGGGCAGTAGCACCGCGTAGCCGCGAGCCACGGCGAGCAGCGGGCTCCACCGCCAGCTCCACGCGTTCCAGCTGTTCAGCGGGCCGCCGTGAATCCAGAGCAACAGCGGTGCCGGATGCTGTATCGAGGCTCCCGCAGGCAGCAGCAGCCACGCGCGCACTCGTGCTCCGTCCTCCGCCACGGTCTCCACCTCCGTGATCGTGCCCGGAACCACAGGCAGCGCGGCCGGGGTAGCGAGCGTGGTGATGACACCGGACCGGCTGATCCGCACCGGATGCGCCGGCGTGATCCACGAGGAACGCAACGCGACTATGGCGCCGGTCTGGGCGTCGACAGAGACGTTGGTATAGCTGAAGTCGTCGGTCGTGAGCTGTTCGGGCGTGCCGCCATCGAGCGGCACCCGAAAGATCGGTCCGCGGCCGTCGTGGTCGGCGGTGACGATGAGGGCCTGGCTCGAGTCGGCCGGCGAGTCTGCCGGCGAGTCGAAGACCAAGCTCGACGGCCAACGGTCCCACTCGGCGGCGAGGCGGCGCGGGTGGCCGCCGTCGAGGTCGGCGACCCAGATCTCCTGGTCGGCCGGGCCGTCCGGCGTACTGACGGCGGAACGTACGAAGGCGACCTGGCGGCCGTCGATGCTCACGGTTGGCGATTCGAAGTCGACCTTCGGCTCGTCGAACAGGGTGGTCTGGGCGCCGGTCGCGACGTCGATGGACACCAGAACGTACCGGCCGGAGCGCTGCTCGGCCACCCGCAGCGCCACGATGAGCGTGGATCCGTCGGGGGTCAGGGCCTGGCCGGCGGTGTCCATGGTGCGGCCGGGGGTGGGCGTGAGGTCTCGGGGACGTGGGAGGTCGGCGGGGTAGGGGGCGGGGGCATCCGCTTCGCTGTTGATTGTGGGGGCCGTAATCGTGTCGTGCAGGTCTGCGAGGTCGAGCGCGAGCAGGTGGGGTTCTGCGGGGCCGAGGTCGTGGTCCCAGAAGCGCACCGGATAGCTCTCGTGCAGAATGGCCGCGACCTTTTTCTCAGTTCGTTCCTTGCGGGCGGCGCTCTCAGCTTCGAGGTCGGCGGCGCTCGGTAGCAGGTCGGCCGCGATCACGAGGGACCGCGCGGCGGTCGCCACCGCGGCGATGCCGGAGACTCCCCCGGCGAGCCGGGTGATCGCGCGGGCCTCGCCGCCGGCGGCGGGGAGCAGCCAGAGCTGGGCGGCCTCGGCGTCCTTCTCTGCAGCGGCCGCGTCGGGCCGGCCGGAGACGAACAGTACATCACCGGCGGCCGTGAACGCCGCCTGCGATTCGCCCTTCGCCGACCGGGTCAGGCGGGTGGGAACACCACTGCCGTCGGCGGCCACCGACCAGAGTGCGCGCTCGTAGCTCGTCTGATCGCGGGTGAGGGTGGCGACGGTGAGTACGACGCGCTGGCCGTCGGGCGAGAGCGCGAGACCCTCAACGCGGGGCAGCGCGATGTAGTCGTCGAGGCTGGAAAAGGGTGTGGGCGTGGACTCCGATGTCATGGTTCAACGCTAGCCGACTGGGTAGGCGGCCCACGGCTCCCGCATTACCCATGGCTAATTCAGGAAATCCGTGCGGCCGGTGGCCCGGTCCCGCCCTGCTCCGCGGGCAAGACGCGCTACGCCCCACGGATTTCCTAATTAAGCCACGGAGGAAGTCTGTGTATCGCCCAGCGGCGCGTCCCCCACGAGGTACAGCCGCTGCGTGGCCCGGGTCATCGCTACGTAGAGTGCGCCGGCGCCACGCTCGGAGGCCGCGAGAATGGCCGTCGGGTCGACGACGATCACCGCGTCGAACTCCAGCCCCTTCGCGTCTCGCGGCGTGAGCAACGCAATCTCCCGGCTCAGGCCGAGTGCTCCGACGCCGAGCAGATCGCCGAATTCGGCGCGCAGGGTGGCTTCGAGCTCATCGAGC
Organism: Cryobacterium sp. TMT1-66-1; assembly: GCF_004403435.1. NCBI lineage: Bacteria > Bacillati > Actinomycetota > Actinomycetes > Micrococcales > Microbacteriaceae > Cryobacterium > Cryobacterium sp. TMT1-66-1. The sequence continues at coordinate 27,057 of NZ_SOGP01000023.1, read as the reverse complement.
CCGGCGTCGACGACGATCACGGCGAGGGTGCCACCTGCGCCGAGCGCGCGGTCGCTGCGGACCGCCACCGCGGCATCCGCTACCGTTTCGACCGGCCACTCACTCGACCGCACCGTGCGCGACGGCGTGATCGACAGACCGTGTGAGAGCGCCACCGTTTCGGCCGCCGTGGCGATCTGGCTGGGGGTGCGGTAGTTCACGGTGAGCTCTTCGAGCCGCCAACGGTCCGCTTCGGGCGAGCCGTCGAGCACCGGCTGCAACGCTTCTTTCCAGGTAGCGGATGCCGCGGCGCTGGCCGCCTGCGCGATGTCACCCACGATCGTGAATGACCGGCGCGGACCACGCCGCAGCACCAGCCGCCACTGCATCGGCGACAATTCCTGGGCTTCGTCGATGACGACGTGGCCGTAGGTCCAGCTGCGATCCCGGGCGGCGCGCTCACTGGTCGTCGAGCGCTCATCGAGTTCACCGGCTCGGGCGGCGAGGTCTTTTGCGTTGACCAAGCCCTTCACCTGCATGTTCTCGATGGCCGTCTCGGCGTTCTCCACATCGCGCCCCCGTTGTTCCTTGAGCGCGCGCTTCTTGGCCTGGTCCACCGCGTTGTACTCACCGAGCAGTTCGGCGGCTTCGTCGAGCAGCGGAATGTCGGCGATCGTGAACTCGGCGTCGCGCGGGCGTGCCAGCAGCTTGCGCTGGGCGAAACGCCAGCGGGGGGTGAGTTCCTCCAGCCATTGCGGCCGCGCATAGAGATCCTGCAGCAGTTTCTGCGGGGTCAGCGGCAGCCAGGCGGTGTTCAGTGCGACCCGCACATCGTCGGCCAGGCGCAGGTCTTCGCGCAGCATCGGCAGGTCGGTGTCGTCCATCGACCGGCCCTGCTTCTGCAGCTGCTCGAGCCAGACCCGGGAGAGCGCGTTGATGGCGGTCTTCACGAACGTCACGCGGGCCTCGTTGTGAGTCTTATTGGTGCCGCGGGCACGCGCGATCGCGTGGGCCACGAGTTCGGGCTGCAGCACGATGCGATCGCCGTTCACGACCAGCACCTGCGGTGCGGCAGGGGTGCGTTGCCGGGAATGCACGGCCCGCGCGATGAGGTCGGCCATGAAGGTCTGGCCTTTGAGGGCCGCGACGGCGGGGGCATCCGTTTTGGTCGCTTCGATGCCGGGGAAAAGCTGGCCGACGGTGTTGAGCACGACGCCGGTCTCGCCGAGCGAGGGCAGCACGGCCTCGATGTACTGCAGGAACGACGGTGTCGGGCCGATGATGAGCACACCGCTGTCCCGCAGGCGATCCCGGTGCGTGTAAAGCAGGTAGGCGGCGCGGTGCAGTGCCACGGCGGTCTTGCCGGTGCCCGGGCCACCCTGCACGACCAGAACACCGGCCAGCTCAGAGCGGATGATGCGGTCCTGCTCCGCCTGAATGGTCGAGACGATGTCGGACATGTGCCCGGTGCGCTGCGCGGTGAGGGCGGCGAGCAGGGCGCCTTCGCCCTGGTGCGCGCTCGCCGAAGGGTCAGCGAGCAGGGCGGCATCGAGGATCTCGTCTTCGATGCGGATGATGCTGCGCCCCTTGGACAGCAGGTGGCGGCGAGCCCGGGCGCCGAGCGGTGTGGCGGCGGTGGCTTGGTAGAACGCGCTCGCCTGCGGCACCCGCCAGTCCAGCAGCAGCGGTTTGTGGTGTTCATCGCGCAGGCCGACCCGGCCGATGTAGCGGTAGACCGAGTCGCCGGAGTCGTCGGGCATGGTTTCGAGTCGGCCGAAAGCGAGCCGGTCGTCGACCTCGCGCAGTTGCACGATGCGGTCCTCGTAGAGGCGGGCAAAGGTGTCGCGTTCGCTGCGCGATTGGTGGTTGCCACCGACATCGAGGCGGCGCACCGCTTTCAGCTGGCCTTCGGCCTCTTTCGCCAGCGCGTCCAGCCGCGCATACAGGCCCTGGACATAGTTCTGTTCCCGAACAAGCTCCTGGTCGATCACGAACACCCCTTAAACCGAAGTCCCTAGTTTAGTCGCGGTCAGTGTGGGCCTTGCTGTGTATATCGAGCCGCTCGGCAAGGCCGGGACGGCCACGCTTCACACTTGCGCAAAAGGAAAGTCAGCTCGGGGGACGGGACCTCGTGCGGGTTGATTTCGGTTCCCGCACATATGCGTGCACGAGGCAGCCGTCATCTTCTTGTCACTGGCGCCACGCTCACCGCGACCCCAACCGGGTGTCGTTCGTTGCCGCACTCCGAATCGCCCGCCGCTCCGTGGCACAGGGCGTTTTTTCCCCTCCGTAACCTGACCACGCCACAGCGGTCTGGCGTCATGCGGTTCGCGCCCTTGTCCGGAAGCAGCCCAGGCAGTGAGCAGCGATGTGCGCCATCGCGACCCGGTAGGACAAGCGCGCCGTCATCCACCGCGGCGGAGTCCTCCTCCGGGCCATCACGATCTGGTTGAAGCCGTTAGGAGACACGCCCGTGGGGTGCCCCGCTTGCCAGGTGTCGTACGGCCGGGTTACCAGCGGCGGGCTGAGGAGGCGGAGATGATCGTGAGCAGCGCGTCACGCATCGCGTCCGCGTTCTCGAGCTCGGGAAAGAGGTCGGCCTCGAGCGTGCGGGACTGCTCCCAGACGGCGGTGCCGGCATCCGTTCTGACCACGGAGTGTCGCCGGGCGTCGTGCTCGTCCCGGGTGCGCACCACGTAGCCCTCGCGCTCGAGTCGTTCGAGGGTGCGGGACATGGTCTGCGTCTGCACGCGGGCGGCATGAGCGAGTTCGGTCTGGCTGAGCGGCCCCGAGCCGAGCAGGTGCAGTGCGACCATGCCGGCGTGGGTAAGTCCCAGCTGGTCCAGCGCCTCCACCCAGGCGTGTTCGACCAGCCGCGCGGCGGTCGAAAGCAGGCGTCCGGTCGGCCAGCAGGCCATGGACTCCTGCACTGGCGCCGGTTTCGGCTTCTGGTCCGCCGGGGGTTTCGGATCAGGTGTGGTCATGCCCCTAATCTAGTGCTAGCGTCAACTAATCAGCTAGCTGATTAGTAGGAGACTGAGATGAAACTGAGCAACGATCGTCTGCGCCAGACCGTGGTGCTGGTCAGTGCGATCCTGGCCATCGTGGGATCGTTCATCGGTTCGGGCGCCGCCGGCGGAACCCCGATCCAGAACGCGTCGGGCGGGGCTCTGGCCGCCGACGCGACCCCAATCGCCCCCGACGGCCCGGCATTCGGCATCTGGACGCCGATCTACCTCGGCCTGATCGCCTACGCCATCTGGCAGTTCCTGCCGGCGCAGACAACGGATGCCCGGCAGCGCACCCTCGGCTACCTGGTCGCCGCGTCGCTGGTCCTGAACGCGGCCTGGATCCTCAGTATCCAGTTCGACCTGCTCGCACTCAGCGTCCCCGTGATCGCGCTGCTTCTGGCCGTGCTTATCCGGGCGTTCCAGCTCACCGTCGCCTCGCGGCCGAAGAACCTGGTCGAGACGATCGTCGCCGACGGCACGATCGGCCTGTACCTGGGCTGGGTCAGCATCGCCACCGTGGCGAACGTGACGGCCGTGCTCGTCGCCGCCGGCTTCGGCGGTTTCGGCATCAGTGCGGACGTCTGGGGGGTCGCCGTGATCGCGTTGGCCGGCCTGGTCGGCGTGCTGATCGCCCTCTCCGGGCATGGCCGGCTCGCGCCCTCCGCATCCCTCTGCTGGGGACTCGCCTGGATCGCCGTCGCCCGCCTCACGGGCACTCTTCTTTCCACCCCGGCCGCGATCGCGGCCCTCGTCGCGGTGGTCGTCATTCTCACGGTCACCGTCACCATTCGCATCCGAAGCTCCTCTTCCACGTCAACGCGAGGGCTGGTACCCGCATGACCAGCACCGCCCCCACCGCACCCTCGGCCCGCCGTCGCTGGGCCGGCCTCGTTTTCATCAGCGTCGCGGTCGCCCTGATCATCGTCGACTCCACGATCATCAACGTTGCCATTCCCTCGATCGTGGAAGACCTGGGCATCACGTCGACCCAGGTGCAGTGGGTGCAGGAGAGCTACACGCTCGTCTTCGCCGCGCTCCTGCTTGTGTTCGGCACGCTCGCTGACCGCTTCGGGCGCCGCCGCATCCTGGTGCTCGGCGTGATCGTCTTCGCCACGGCATCCGTCTTCGCCGCGTTCTCCCAGTCGGGTGACCTGCTGATCCTGTCCCGGCTGATCCAAGGCGTCGGCGGCGCGATGGTGCTGCCGACCACCCTGTCGATCATCAACGCCACCTTTCGTGGCCGGGACCGCGGCATCGCGTTCGCGATCTGGGGCTCGACCATCGGTGGCATGGTGGCCGTCGGCCCGCTGCTCGGCGGCTGGCTCACCACCTACTTCTCCTGGCGCTGGGCGTTCGGCATCAACGTGCCCCTCGGCATCGTCATCATCATCGGCGTGCTGGTCTTCGTGGTCGAATCCCGGGATGCCGGGGAGCCCCGCCGCGTCGACGTGGTCGGTGCCATCCTCTCGGTCATCACGAGCGCCACGCTCGTGTTCGGACTGATCGAGGGCTGGACCTACGGCTGGTGGCTGACCAACAAGCCCCTCACCGTGAACGACTGGACCTGGCCCTACGAGATCTCGATCATCCCGTTCGTCTTCCTGATCACGATTGTCTCCGGGGTGGCGTTCGTGTCCTGGGGGCTCTACCGGCAGCGGATCGGCCAGACCACCCTGCTCGCCTTCTCCCTGTTCCGGATCGCCTCGTTCCGCAACGGCAACATCGCCGCCATGATCGTGTCGCTCGGCGAATTCGGAATCATCCTGTCGCTGCCGCTCTGGCTGCAAAACGTGCTCGGCTATGACGCACTGCAGACCGGTTTCGTGCTGCTCGCCCTCGCGCTGGGCTCGTTCGTGGCCAGCGGGCTGTCGGGCGCGTTCGGAAACAAGACCTCGCCGGAAACGATCGTGCGCATGGGCATCGTCGCGGAGATCATCGGCGTCACCGGACTCGGCATCGTCATCACGGCGGATGCCACCTGGCTGGTCGTCGTGCCGTTCCTGTTCGTCTACGGGATCGGTGTGGGCCTGGCCACCGCGCAGCTGACCGGCGTGGTGCTCAAGGACGTCCCTGTGGCCCAGAGTGGCCAGGGATCCGGCACCTCCAGCACCGCCCGGCAGATCGGGTCCGCGCTCGGAATCGCGGTGCTCGGCACTGTGCTGTTCACCGCGGTCGGCGCATCGCTCGACGCGAAGTTGTCTACCGTGCCGGGCCTGCCGACCCAAACCCAGACACAAATCGTCGACGCGGTCGTGAACAGTGCAGGCTCCGCGATCCCGGCTCTCGAGGCGCAGAGCCCAGCTGTGGCGGATGCCGCGCGGGAGGCCTTCAGCGACGGCACCCGGTACTCGGCCTTCGCCGCGGCCGGGTTCCTCGTGCTCGGCTTCCTGGCGACGCTGCGACTCTCCGGAACGGCGCCGCACCACACGCAACGCGAAGAGAAAGCTGCCGGCGAGAGCGTCACCGCGGCCCAGACGTCGGGAGAGCCGATCTAAGGCGTACCTCCTAAGGCCTGGTGAGGGTTTAAGCAGAATTTGCACCTGCCTCGTATTGCCGTGTTGTCTGACTCTGAATGGTCCCGGATGGACTCGGGGTGGAGGGGCACGTAACCCGGCAAAGGAAGTGCGGACGAGTGTATATCGTCTTTCTGGGCTGTCATCTTTGAATGACAGGATGCAGCCCAATTTCCGAGAGACGGGTTTCGGGCGCATCAACAGGTGTTAAGTTGCGCACGAGATGCAATCGACTGATGAGCCAGATAATCGAAGCAAAGACGACCGTTGCGACAGCAATGGCCAGAGCGTAGAGCCCGACGACGCCGTAGCCCTGTGCCGGATCTAGGAATGGGTAGGGTACCCATCCGTCGGTCGCCCCACGGATAGTGACGACGATGATCCACACGATTGGGTAGACAAGCGCGACCCATATCTTGTTCAGCGGCAGGGCACTGCGGTCGCTGAAGATCACCCAATCAAGCGCGGCATAGAGGGGCAGGACTATGTGTAACACGGAGTTAGCCCACGCGAGGGACACGCCACCTTCAAGTCCGGCCAACAACACGTTGTACACGACGCCAGTGATGACAATGTAAGTTGTTGCACATCCTCGCGCCAACATCAACGACCGCGACTGGCGTCGTCCGGAGAGGGACACGACCGCGGCCACCAGCAGCACAACAACCAGAATAATGTTGCTTTGCATGGTGAAAAACCCGAAGAAGTTGAACGGGTTAATCGTCGCCCGCGTGGCCGTGTCAAAAAATGTCGACAGAATCGCCACAGTTCCCAGTATCGCGACAGATAGTCGGACTGCAGCTACTAAATATTTCACGGTCCGCCTTTGATTAGTGGTGCCAGTCTCGGGTACTGCGGCACCCGCACAAATTTTATGGGCCCAACCTGTTTTTATGTGGAAGATTCCACGCCATGGAATCTGACACCCCCGATGCCGGGAAAACGGCCGGCGTTTGCTCCCACTTAGGGCAGGGAAATGCTGTCCTACCTCCCGGGAATCGTCGGCAACTACCCATTGCCAGGCTGGATGTGGTCGCCGACGATCCTGCACGAGGCTGGATCTTTGCTCCGACGGATTCATGACGCCGACGTGCCACTCGCGCACCTGGCCGCCACGTGGCAGCTGCCGGCGCACGAGCCAATTGAGGTGGTGTGCCTGAACGACGTCGCCCTATACCATATGGTCGTCCAAGACGGGCACCTCACGGGTCTATCGATGTCGACATGACTTCCCCTGGGCCTCGGATTTGGGATCCTGCGTACCTCGCTTATCGGCTCGTACCGCTCGGCGAATACGCAGACCATGACGTTCCGGGAGAGGATGCTCGCCCCGGTCGGCTCGATGCCCTAATTCGTTCCTACGGCTATGACTTCGACCGTGACCGTGACGCCCTGCTCGCGCAGGACGCCACACGTCAACTCGACTCCATGGCCGTTCGCCTTCATCTGGACGATGAAAGCGACTATGGACGGTTGCGAGGGTCGAGCTCCCTCGCTAAGAAAGACGCCGCTGCTTTGAGGATGTCGTTCGTCTCGCGCAGGTCACGGTTTTCGCGCTTGAGGCGTTTGATTTCCTTGAGCTCCTCGCTCGTGGGCCCGGTGCGTTCGCCGGCGTCGGCCTGTGCCTGGGGTGACCCACTTTCACAGCGTCTCGGCGTCGATGTTGAGCTTGCGGCTAGGTCGCGGCACCCGGCCCACATTGACGGGTAATCCTTCAAACGATCAAGAGTCATACGGACCGCTCGTTCGCGAACCTCTGTTGGGTGTTTCTTGGGCATATCCGAATCCTTTCACCAGAAAGAAAGCGGCACTTCGAGCAATCGCGACACTCGATAATCCCCGGGATCGAGGCCAAGCCCTCACCGGAATTCTCTCAGGCCTGTGGCGGTATCGCGTCGGAGACTATCGCGTAGTGTGCGACCTCCAAGACGCACACCTGATCGTTTTGGTGATCGATATTGATCACCGCAACAGTATCTATGAATGACCGAAGATCGCTGGCTTGCGGGCGCTCTCGGGTGCGTCGCGCCGCCCGCCATGGCAGTATTTCGGGAGCCTGAAGGCGTCCGTCAGGGGGTGATAACGCCCGTGACCGGGGCTGATACCCGGCTCCGCGTTCGCGCGCTGCCAAGCCGCTTCGCTCGATAATCAGGTGCTGAATGACCTTGAAGACGCGCGCGGTATCGGATTTACTGGTCGGCACACGGACCGCACGGAACAGACGACGACCTCGCGCGCTGCGGATGAATTCCCGAGTCAAATCCCGGAGGTGGACGTGATGACTTCGCACGTGGTCAAACCGCTGACTCCCGAGACCTTTTCGGCGTGACTGGCGCTCGCGTAGAAGCACAACGGGGTCTGGGGCGGGTGCTACTGCTCGTATTTCCACGGCGACACGGAGTGCACCGTCAACAGCGAGTCCGACGGGCCGATGTTCAAGCAGAGACTCGTGGCGGAGGCCTCGCCCAGGCCGCTCGTCTTCGACGGCGACGCGGCGATCGCGTGGTGCGAGTTTGGCAGCCCAGTTGAACTGCCGCGCATCTACCACCGCAAGGGCACAAGGGCCATGTTCGAGAAAGCGGGATTCACGTTCGAGCGTCACATCGGCAAGAGCAAGACCGTGATGCGCAAGACGATCCCGCCGGCCCGCGGCTAACGTCGGGTGCGCGAACTCATGTAAACAACACCCGTGACCGCTGCGACCGGCCAGCCGGCGACATCCGCTCATGTGTCGAATGTTTACGTGCCTGTTCGCTTATTCGCGCTCGCGGCCACAAGCTGTGGTCATGTCAGTCATCAAGGTCGCACCGCTGGAGCATATCCGGCGCGAGCGCAGCAGCATCAAGTGGACTCGGTTTCCCGCCGACGTACTTCCCTTGTTTGTTGCCGAGATGGATTACCCCCTGGCGCCGGAGATCATCGCGACCCTGGTCGAGCGGGTGCAGGCGTCGGATACCGGCTACCTGGACGGCCCCGGCCCGCTCGCCCCTGCCTTCGCCACGTTCGCCCGTGACCGGTGGGGCTGGGTCGTCGACCCGAGCCACGTGCACCTCGCTACCGATGTGAGCGTCGGCATCGTCGAAGCGCTGCGCCTGGCCGTACCACCCGGTGGGCGGGTGGCGATCACGCCGCCGGTCTATCCGCCGTTCTACGAACTCGTCGAAGAGGCCCTGGCAACCGTCATCGAGACCCCGCTGATCGAGCACGGTGACACCTGGCTGTTCGACTTCGCCGCCCTGGAGCGCAGTTTCGCGTTCGGCATCGATGCCTTCCTGCTCTGCAACCCGCACAACCCACACGGGATCGTCTGGGCCCCGGGCACCCTCGAAGAACTCGCCCGACTCGCGGCCCACTACGACGTCTTCGTGATCTCCGATGAGATCCACGCGCCGCTCACCTACCCCGGCGCTACCTTCACTCCGTTCGCGCCGGTCGCCCTCGCCGCCGGCGCCCGCGCGGTCACCGTGACCAGCGCGAGCAAAGGCTGGAACATCGCCGGGCTCAAGTGCGCCATCGTGGTCGCGGCCGATGACGCGACCAACGAGCTGCTCGGCCGCCTGCCCGAAGAGGTCGCCTGTCGCACCAGCATCCTCGGCCTGCACGCGAACATCGCCGCGTTCGGTTGTACCGACTGGCTCGACAATGCCATCGATCAAATTGTCGCCAACGATCTGCTGCTGTCTGAACTGCTCCGCGAACACCTGCCCGCCGTGATCTATCACCGGCCGCGCGCCAGCTATCTTGCCTGGATGGATCTTCGCCATGTCGGTCTCGGCGACAACCCGTACCAGCGCATTCTCGACGATGCCCGCGTCGCTCTCAATAGCGGTGAGTCCTTCGGGCTCGGCGGCCAGGGCTTCGCGCGGCTCAACCTGGCTTGCTCGCCCGACACCCTGCGCGAGGCCGTCGCCCGCATCGCGGCACTCGTCGCGCGGGTGGCCGCCGCCCCCACGGTCACGGCCGCCTGATGGCGCCGACAACGGATGCCCCGCTCCAGTTCCACACCGACGCAACAGGAAGTTCCATGGCCACGCCAGCACCAGCATCCGCTTCGCTACTGAACTCCGACGCCACCGAGGTCGTGGACCCGATCACCGACTGGGATGGCTTCAGCTTCGACACCCGCCAGGTGCACGTCGGCGAATACGCCGACGCGAACCGTGGTGCCCGCATTCCGCCGCTCACCCTGAGCGCCGGGTACGTCTTCGACAGCTTCGACGACGGGGCCGCCCGGTTCAACGGAGGCTCGCGAGAGCCTATCTACTCTCGGCAGGGCAACCCCACCAACGCGGTGGCTGAGCAGCGGCTCGCGTCGCTCGAGGGCGGCACCGCCTGCGTGGCCGTGTCGAGCGGGCAGGCCGCGATCAGTTCGGCCCTGTTCGCACTGGCCGAAGCGGGCGAGCATATCGTCTCGACCGCGAGCATCTACGGCGGCACCCGCATTCTGCTCGGCCGCAGCTTTCGGCGCATGGGCATCGAGGTCGACTACGTCTGGGACACCGATTCCGACGCCGCCTGGGACGCCGTGATTCGCCCGGAAACCAAGGCCATCTTCACCGAGACCATCCCGAACCCGCGCAACGACGTCGTCGACATCGCTCGCATCGCCGCCGTCGCCCGCCGCCACGGCATTCCGCTCGTCGTCGACAACACCGTGGCCACGCCGTACCTGATTCGTCCGTTCGAGCACGGCGCCAACATCGTCGTGCACTCGACCACTAAGTTTCTCAGCGGCCACGGCGCCGGGGTGTCGGGCGCGATCGTCGACGGCGGCACCTTCGACTGGGCGGCGAGCTCGCGTCGCTACCCGCTGCTGACCGACTCTCTGCGCCCCGGCCTGCCCTCCCTGCTCGACCGGTTCGGTCCGGCCGCCTTCGCCCAGTATGTGCGCGAGGCCGTCGTGAACGATGTCGGGCCGTCACTCTCACCGTTCAACGGATTTCTGCTGCACCAGGGCATCGAAACCCTGTCGCTGCGCATGGAACGCCACGTCGACAACTCCATCGCCATCGCGCACTGGCTTGAGGAACAGCCCGAGGTGGAGGTCGTCGACTACGCCGGCCTGTCGAGCAGCCCGCTGCACGAAATCGCGCAGAAGTATTACAACGGCCGCACCGGGTCTGTCTTCGCCGTCACCGTCAAGGGCGGCATCGAGGGTGCCCGAGCCTTCACCAACGGCCTGCGCGTGTTCAGCCGCATGACCGGAATCGGTGACACCCGCTCGATGGTGCTGCACCCGCTCACCACCACCCACGCGTCGTTTGCCCCCGACCTCAATGCCCGCCTCGGCATCACCGCCGGAATGCTGCGCCTGTCGGTCGGCATCGAATCGCTCGAAGACCTTCTGCTCGACCTCCGCGGCGGGCTCGACCGAGTCGCCGGCATCCTCTAAACGCTAGGTATTCTGAAGTAATGATCCTCACCGCACCGCCTGTCACCGCGCCCACGCGCACCGCGCCCACTCGCACCTTTGCCGCGCTGGGCGCGCTCGTTCTGCTCGCCGCCCTGAGCGGATGCGCCACCACCGATTCCGGCGCCGGCTCGGGCTCGGGCGCATCCGCTGCCGCCACCGCCACCGCACCGGCCGAAGCGGATGCCTCTGCCGCCGACTGCGCCGGGGTCAACGTCGTCGTCGATTTCGGCACGCTCGACGCCGACACGGTCACGGACTGTGTCGACGCGACAGCTGCTATCGCCGCCAGCGCGGCACTCACGACGACCGGCATCACTACCGAGGGCAGTGTGGAATACGGCGACGCCATCGTCTGCCGCGTCAATGACCGCCCGGCCGCCGACGAAACCGTCGTGGTCGATGGGCAGGAGTCGTTCACCGAGACCTGCGCGTCGATGCCGCCCGCCTACGCCTACTGGGCTCTCTGGGTGAAAGCCACCCCCGACGCCGACTGGGACTACGCCATGGAGGGTCTCGGCACGCTCGAGGTCGAGCCCGGCCAGTCCCTCGGCCTCGTGTACACCACCGGCACCGAGACGCCCACGCCCGGCAGCTAGTGTTTCGCCTGCGCCTCGCCCCGCTCCGCGCGGCAGTCGTGCTCGCTGTCGGCTTCATGCTGCTGCGAGTCGTCTACCGGGTGGTGTTCGGCGGCGCCGGCGTTGGCCTCGACCCGGTGCTTCTGGATCTTCCGCGGCTGCGGCTCGACGGACCGTTCAGCCACATGACGCTGTTCGGCCCGATCACCCTGCTCGGACTCGGTAACGCCGCGCTCAGCGCGCTGCCGGTCGCGGCCGTCATCGTGTTCTTCGGCCTGCTCAACGCCGTCATCAACGTGCAGTCCCTGTTCGCGCGCGGTGCGGGCCGAGGGCCGCTGCGCGCTATTTCGCGCTCCCTCGTGATCGCTTGGGCCACCTTTCCAGCGCTCCTGGAGTCGGTACGGCGGGTTCGGGTGGCCCGTGCCCTGCGCGGTGAACGGTCGATCGCGTCGCTGCTCGTGCCCGTGTTCGAGCAGACCATCGAGCGGGCCCTCGCACTGGCCGCGTCGATGGAGACGCGCGGTTTCGCGGCGACCCGCGCTGTCCCCGGGGTGTGTGAGGCACCGGTGGTGCTCACCGGTGCCGGTTTGAGTTTCGGAGCCGGCTGGCACCTCGACGACCTCAACGTGACCCTGGAACCCGGCACCCTGACCGTGATCGTCGGCGCGACCGGGTCCGGCAAAACCAGCCTGCTTCACAGCCTCAGCGGGCTGTTCCAGCATTTCTACGACGGAGTCCAGACCGGGCGCATCGACATTGCCGGAGCCGACCGCGCCTCGACTCCCCCACGCGACACCGCCGGATTCGTCGGACTCGTCGCCCAGAATGTGCGGCTCGGGTTCGCGGCCGAAACGGTGCACGACGAGATCGGGTTCACCCTCGCGGTGCGAGGCGTGGCCCCGCCCATCGTGCACGCCCGCGTGCTCGAGGTCGCCGCCCGGCTGAAAATCGAGCACCTCATATCTCGCCCGATCGAGCAGCTCTCGGCCGGAGAGGCCAGCCTCGTCGCCATTGCCGCCGCCCTGGTGAACCACCCCATCTTGCTGCTCGTCGATGAGCCGCTCGCCGACCTCGACCAGTCCGCGCGCGCACGCGTCTGCACGGTACTCGGCCAGCTCGCCCACGAGGCTGGTGTGTGCGTCGTTCTCGCCGAACACAACACCCACGAATTCGCCGGTACAGCGGATGCCTGGCTGCAGATTCGAGGCAGCCGCCTGCACGAGGTCTCCCCCGCCGAGTTCCAGTTCGCGGACGTCCTCGAGATTCCTGCACTGAAGCCGATCGCGACCCTACCTGCAGTGCCGTTGGCGAGCATCCGTCGTCTCAGCGTTCGGCACGCCGCCGATCTGGCCGTCGACGACGTGTCGTTCGAGGTGCGAGCTGGCGAACTCATCGCGCTGCGCGGCAGCAACGGTGCCGGCAAGAGCAGCCTGCTGCGCGCGATCGCGCTGCCGACGGCTGCCGACACCGTGATTGTCGCCGGGCACGATGTCCAGACCCTCAAACGGCGCGGGCGGCGTCGGGCTGTGGCGCTCGTGCCCGAGAACTTCGACGACCTGTTGTTCGCGATCACGGTGGCAGAGGAATGCCGGCGGGCCGACCGTGGTCTTCAGCTCCCAAAGTTCGCAGGCACCGCGGCGCTGTTCGCCCACCTGCTCGGCTTCGACGCCACAACGGATGCCGCGCACTTGCTCGAGCGTCACCCGCGCGACCTCTCCGCCGGCGAACGACTCTGCCTCGTGATGGCCATTCAGCTCGCGGCCCGGCCGGCCCTACTGCTCGTCGACGAACCCACCCGCGGACTCGACCAGGCGGCGCGTGCCCTGGTCAGCGCGGCGCTCCTCACGGCCGCCGGTCACAGCGCCGCGGTCATCTTCGCCACCCACGACAATAACTTTGCGCGGGGTCTCGCCACGCGAACCCTACGCATGGCGGCGGGCCGGCTATCCGCCCCGATCGAGGTGCTCACGTGACGGTTATTGTCAGCGCGCGCCGCAACATCCGCTGGACGTCGTGGATTCTCGGTGGCGGCAGCACTCTCGCGGCAGCCGCTTTCGCCTGGCCGTTCTTCGTCGGGGCGGTGCCGGCCGACGCGCAAGTGGCGGTGCCGATCGTGGCGTTCGCGCTTATACCGGCGCTCATCGTGGCCCTCGCGCTCACCCTCGACCGGGAGATGTACACGGCGAAAACAGTGGCGCTGCTCGGTGTGCTCTCGGCAGTCGGTGCCGCGGTGCGCATCGCGGGTGCCGGTGTCGGCGGGGTCGAGGCGGTGTTCGTGCTGCTGATTCTGGCCGGACGGGTCTACGGCGCCCGGTTCGGTTTTCTGCTCGGACTGCTCACCATCGCGGTGTCCTCCCTGCTCTGGGGTGGTTTCGGGCCGTGGACTCCGTTCCAAATGTTTGCCTGCGGCTGGGTCGGAGCGGGTGCGGGGCTGCTGCCGCGCTGGCCGAAAACGACTCCGCCGACCGAACCCGCGCGGCGTGCAACCGCGCAGCGCTGGCGTGCAAGCCTCGAAATCGCCCTGCTGGCCGCCTACGGCGTGGTCGCCTCGTACCTCTTCGGGCTTCTGATGAACCTCTGGTTCTGGCCGTTCGCCGTGGGCAGCGGAACCGGAATTTCCTATGAGGCCGCCGCCGACCCCGGCCAGAACCTTGCCTCGTTCGCGCTCTACTCGCTCGTTACGTCGACCCTCACCTGGGACACCGTGCGCGCCATCACCACGGTCGTCGGCATCGCCCTCGTCGGCCCCGCCGTGCTGGCCGCCCTTCGTCGTGCCCGGCTGGGCCCGCGCCGCTGACCGCACCCGTTTTCACGCTTCGCGGGACTTGCGCAGCTGCGCGGGAGGCGCAACTCGCACGCACGAGCGCAGCTCCCGCGCGACGAGTTACGCTGGAGCTCCGGCCAGAACCTATCTCCCGCGTACTGGCGCAAGTCCCGCGTAACGTATGCCTTCGAGGCCACCCCGCCGTCGTAACTCCCGCGCACCGGCGCAGCTCCCGCGCGACGTACGGGACTCGCGCGGGAGTGGCCGCGCCGATCTCCCGCGTACTGGCGCAAGTCCCGCGCGCCGGCGCAGCTCCCGCGCAACGTATCGACCTGTCTTTGCGGGCGAGAGATTGGGCGGTGACTCGTGGCCAGCGCTGCCCCGGGGGACGTGCGGATTACCTCGAACGCCACACGAGGTGGCTCACGGGACGGGGCATGCCGGGAAGCCGAGCGAGAACCGCGCGGCGCGTTACTCGAGCTTGAACATGATGGCAATATCGGTGGGGCCTTCGCCGCCGACACCGAATTCCGAGCGGATGCGCGAGTGCCAGTACTCGGCCAGCGCCTCGGTCAGCTGCATGGTGAGTCCGTCGAGTTCCATGTAGTCCGGTCCGCGCCTCTAACGGGGCACACACAACAGTCGTGGCACAAGGGTCTCGGCTGGTCTAATGGGTGCATGTCATTCACCACGATCGAACTTGCTGACGAGACGCGACACCGCTGGTCGGTCGATTCCGGATCGCGACCTCTGGTCATACGCGTCTGGGCGCCATCCGTTGCCGGGCCTGCTCCAGCGATCCTGTTGTCACACGGCACCGGTGGCGCGGCCGAGGATATGACTTGGCTGGCGGAACCGCTCCGTGACGCTGGCTATCTTATTGCGGCCGTTGACCATCACGGCAACAGCTACAACGACGAGTACCTGGTCGAAGGATTCGCCTTTCTGTGGGAGCGGGCCCGAGACCTGACGCTCGTTCTCGACTACTTGATCAACACCTTTGAGGTCGATGAACGACGAATCGGTGCGGCAGGATTCTCGCTGGGTGGCTATTCGGTGGCTGCCCTGCTGGGTGCACGCCTGAGCCAACCAATTGTCGAAGCTGTCTTCAGTGGACTCGTGCCGGCACCGGATGTGCCGGAGTTTCCACACCTCATTGAGAAGCTGGGTGCCGCGTATACACCCGATGAGTTGGCAATAATCGTCTCCGACGGTGTCGGGTCATTTGCCGACGATCGCGTTCGGGCCGGTTTTCTGATGGCTCCAGCGGTCGGTCAACTGCTCACGCCTGAAAGTCTTCAAGAAATCACGTCACGGGTCGAGGTTCGCTGGGGTGACGCCGACGATAATTGCCTTCCCGAGGAAAACGCACTCGTCTACCTTGAGGCTCTGTCAAACGCTCGAGGACAGAGCGTGGGCGCTGACATTGGCCACTATGTCTTTCTCGGCGATCGACCAGATCCCAGGAATGTGCGTGGACGTGTTGCTGTCGATGCCGTGGATTTCTTCGACAGCGTCTTCACCGCAGCAAACTAGCACCACGTTTAATCACGCCACCGATTTATGTCCTACACAAAAGGGGCGTCGAGGCGTACTATCGACGTGTGGGGCTGACGTGGGCCACCTCAGCTGACAAGCACGGCGTTGCCCACGAAGACGCCATTTATGCCATGTTGAACGCCATCGACCACGTGTAGTCATTTGACGAACCTCGATTGCCCGGGCGGCGACGGCCTGATCTCGGTGTTGATTGAACACGTATTTGTCCAACACATGATCGACGTCGGTTGCTGGAAGTCATGGTGGAGGTGACCCCGCCATCCGACGTGTCGGTGTTTCATGTCATGGTTGCACGGCGCAAGATTCTGGACTTGGTCGAGGAATTGAGAAAGAAATGAACACGGACAGTGACCGCAGTTCGTGGGCCGAGCAGCTGCAGACTTTCGGGCCCGACGCGCGCCTACGCGAGGGCGACGCGGCCGCGGCCCACGGCCGGGCAGC
This sequence comes from Cryobacterium sp. TMT1-66-1, assembly GCF_004403435.1. Lineage (NCBI taxonomy): Bacteria > Bacillati > Actinomycetota > Actinomycetes > Micrococcales > Microbacteriaceae > Cryobacterium > Cryobacterium sp. TMT1-66-1. The sequence continues at coordinate 10,801 of NZ_SOGP01000023.1, read as the reverse complement.
TCTCGAGGCGGCGCTGGGCGGCGCTGAGGGCGTCGAGAAGGCCCTTCGCGGGCGCCCAAGTTTGGCGAGTGAACAGAAAGCTCGTGGGTACCAGTCGCCCAAACGAACCTTTCGCCTGACGGAAGAACTCGACCATCAGCTCGCGACCTTTGTCAAGGCGGCGCAGCGACCGCAAAGCGACGTCATGCGCGACGCCCTCTCGGAGTACTTCGAGCGCCACGCGGGGTGATTCGGGAGGAACGACCCGTTACACCGAGAAGTACTTCGCTTCCGGGTGGTGGAACACGAACGCGTCGGTCGACTGCTCCGGGTGCAGCTGCAGCTCCTCCGACAAAACCACACCCATGCGCTCGGGCTTCAACAGCTCGACCACCTTGCGGCGATCTTCCATCTCGGGGCAGGCCGGGTAACCGAGCGAGAAGCGGGCTCCGCGATACTCCAGCTTGAACATGCCGGCGATATCGGTCGGGTCTTCGCCGCCGACACCGAATTCCGAGCGGATGCGCGAGTGCCAGTACTCGGCCAGCGCTTCCGTCAGCTGCATGGTCAGCCCATTAAGTTCCATGTAGTCGCGGTACTGGTTCGCAGCGAACATCTTGGCCGTCACCGAGTCCACGTTCGAGCCGGCGGTGACCAGCTGGAAGGCCACGACATCCGTTTGGCCAGTGTCCCTGGAGCGCACGAAGTCGGCCAGGCACAGGTGCTTGTCACGGCGCTGCCGGGGGAAGTTGAACCGCAGACGATCAGAGCCGAGCAGGCCACCGGAACCGCCGTCGGGCGCGAGCAGGCCGGCCTGGCCCACCAGCCCGGTGGGGTCGTCGCCGTGGTGCAGCACGACCATGTCGTCACCCTCGGCGACGACCGGAAAGTAGCCGTAGGCCACGGAAGCGTCGAGCATGCCCTCGCTCAGGATGCGATCGAGCCAGTAGCGCAGGCGCGGCCGGCCGACGGTGTCGACCAGTTCCTGGTAGCTGGCACCGTCTTCGGCGCGGCTCGGTTTGAGCCCCCACTGGCCCATGAAGGTGGCGCGTTCATCGAGAAAGGCCGAGAAATCGGCGAGAGCGACGCCCTTGACGATGCGGGTACCCCAGAACGGCGGCACCGGAATGGGGTTGTCGGCAGCGACCTCGGAGCGGGCGGGCATCTCCTCCGGCTCGGTCAGGGTGAGCAGGCTCTTCTTGTGGATGCGCTTCTTGAGCGGCGGCAGCCCGACGGACAAGGGGTCGGCGCCTCGGGAGATGGCCACGAGCGGTTCCATCAGGGCGAGGCCCTCGAAGGCATCGCGGGCGTAGCGCACCTGTCCGGCGAAGACGCTGTCGAGATCGTCCTCCACGTAGGAGCGGGTGAGGGCGGCGCCGCCGAGCAAAATCGGCCACTTATCGGCGAGCCCGCGGGACTCGAGTTCGAGCAGGTTCTCCTTCATCACGACCGTGGATTTCACGAGCAGGCCGCTCATGCCGATGACGTCGGCGTTGTGCTCTTCGGCGACCCGGATGAACTCAGCGATCGGCTGTTTGATGCCGATGTTGATCACGTCGTAGCCGTTGTTGGTGAGGATGATGTCGACCAGGTTCTTGCCGATATCGTGCACGTCGCCGCGAACTGTGCCGAGCACGATCGTGCCCTTGCCGGCCGCTTCGGATTTCTCCATGTGCGGCTCCAGCAGCGCGACGGCAGCTTTCATGACCTCGGCCGACTGCAGCACGAACGGCAGCTGCATCTCGCCACTGCCGAAGCGGGCACCAACGACCTGCATGCCCACCAGCAGGTGCACGTTGACGATGTCGAGGGCGCTCAGGCCCCCGGCCCGGGCGAGGTCGAGGTCGGCTTCGAGGCCCTTGGCCTCGCCGTCGATGATGCGGCGCTCCAGCCGTTCGCCCACCGGCAGGGCCGCCAGTTCGGCGGCACGTTCGTCCTTCAATGCGGCGGAGTCGACGCCGGCGAACAGGTCGAGCAGGGCCACCAGAGGGTCATAGGTGAGGGTGCCTTCGGCGTCGTATTCGCGGCGGTCCCAGACCAGGTCGAGGGCCACCTTGCGGCGGTCATCGGGCACCGAGGCGAGCGGCACGATCTTGGCCGAGTTCACGATGGCGGAGTCGAGGCCGGCCGCGGTCGCCTCGTGCAGGAACACCGAGTTGAGCACCGAGCGAGCCGCCGGGTTGAGCCCGAACGACACGTTCGAGACGCCGAGGGTGGTGTGGATGCCGGGGTACTTCGCCTTGATCTGGCGGATCGCCTCGATGGTTTCGATGCCGTCGCGACGGGTTTCCTCCTGGCCGGTCGCGATCGGAAAGGTGAGGGCGTCGACGATGATGTCCTCGACCCGCATGCCCCACACGTTGACGAGCGTCTCGACCAGCCGGGTGGCGATGCGCACCTTGTGCTCGGCGGTGCGGGCCTGGCCCTCTTCGTCGATGGTGAGGGCGATCACGGCGGCGCCGTGCTCCTTCACGAGCGGCATGATGCGGCCGAACCGGGAGGTAGGCCCCTCGCCGTCTTCGAAGTTGACCGAGTTCACCACCGGACGGCCACCGATGAGCTCCATGCCGGCCTGCAGCACGGCCGGCTCGGTGGAGTCCACGACGAGCGGCAGGGTCGACGCGCTCGCGAGCCGGGAGACGACCTGCTTCATGTCGGCGACGCCGTCACGGCCGACGTAGTCGATGCAGACGTCGAGCAGGTGGGCGCCGTCCCGCACCTGGCTGCGGGCGATGTCGACGCAGTCGTCCCAGTTCTCCGCGAGCATCGCATCCCGAAAGGCTCGGGAGCCGTTGGCGTTGGTGCGCTCCCCGATGGCCAGAAAGGCACTGTCCTGGTCAAAACTGACGTGCTGGTACAGGCTGGCGACGCCGGCATCCGCTTCGAGCGTGCGCGGCTTTACCGTGACACCACGCAACCGTTCGACCACCTTGCGCATGTGTGCGGGAGTCGTGCCGCAGCATCCGCCGACCAGCCCCAGCCCGAACTCCTTCACGAACTGTTCGTGCGCCGTGGCGAGCTGGTCGGGGGTCAGCGGGTAGCTCGCGCCGGTCTTGGTGAGCTGGGGCAGACCGGCGTTCGGCATACAAATCACCGGTACGCGGGAGAACTTCGAGAGGTGGCGCAGGTGCTCGCTCATCTCGGTGGGCCCGGTGGCACAGTTCAGGCCGATCGCGTCGATGCCGAGCGGTTCGAGCGCGGTCAGCGCCGCGCCGATCTCGCTGCCCATCAGCATGGTTCCCGTGGTCTCCACCGTCACCTCGACGAAAATCGGCAAGCGGATGCCGGTCTCGCTTACGGCCTGCTTGCATCCGTTCACCGCGCTCTTGGTCTGCAGCAGGTCCTGCGAGGTCTCGATCAGGAAGGCGTCAGCGCCGCCGCGAATGAGGCCGAGCGCCTGCTCGGCGAAGGTGGCCTTGAGGTTTGAGTAGGTGGTGTGGCCGAGGCTGGGCAGCTTGGTTCCGGGGCCCATCGAGCCGAGCACCCAACGCACGCGGCCGTCGCGGGCTTCGAACTTCTCGGCACTGGTGCGGGCGATCTCGGCGCCGAGCCGGGCGAGTTCTTCGATGCGGTCTTCGATGCCGTAGTCGGAGAGGTTCGACCAGTTGGCGCCGAAGGTGTTGGTCTCGATGGCGTCGATGCCGGTTTCGAGGTAGACGTCGTGGATGGCCGCGATGATGTCGGGGCGGCTCACATTGAGGATCTCGTTGCAGCCCTCGAGCTGCTGGTAGTCGTCGAGGGTGGGGTTGTGCTCCTGCAGCATGGTGCCCATGGCGCCGTCGGCGATGACGACGCTCGACCTGACGGCGTTCAACAGGGCCTGCGATCGGGCTGGGCGCGCCTGGGCGACGGAAGTTTCGGTGTCAGTCGTTCGCTCGGGCTCTCGGTCGGTGTTCATTGGATCAGCCTAACGGCGGCCCCGAACGGTGCGCGGCCCCGAAGTAACGTTTCTTAGCGTGCGCGCCGCCGGGCGCGCCCACGAGTACGGTGCGCCCCGCCGGGTTCCCCGGTCACGATCCACCCGGTCTCGAATCGTGCTGCCGCACGCGGAGCTTGCACGGGGAGCATGCCCCGCCGGTTCTGTTCGAGGGTAGCTGCGTCGATGGCTTTGGCCTTGTTTCGATTGCACACCCATACCCGAATCGTGGGGAGGGTTTCTTCCGATTGGTCAGGAATAGAACAGACCTGCACCACCACGCTGTTTCCGGCATCAATGATTTTCAGTGCCGCACGCACCGTAGCCAGGTTAGCGACGGTCACGGCTCCGAGGGCGTCCCTGGTTAGTTCTGTGCTCGTTCGTGCGTTGTGCCAGCTGTCGAAGGTGAGGATGACGCGCGGGCTGACCCCCGCTGGAAGCAAGCCAAGCAACCATGACTGCACGAGACGGTCGGGTCGGGCTCCAGAGCGAGATCTTCGGGAACGTAGCCAGAGGTCGAACACGCTGGTTCCCCCATGACGGAACGGCTTGGCTTGGGAAATCTGCCGCTCGGCGCCCCCAATAAGAGGGCGCCGATCGCGCAAATTCCACGTGGAGCGCAGTGCCCGCTCGACCGTTGGCCGCCTATACCACGTGTTCAACACCGATATCAGAGCCCCCGCATTGCCGCCATTGTCGAGCGATGCCATTGCCGATCCTCCCCCACAGACCCACGTTAGACATGTCTATCGTAACCCATTGGAGGGCCGCGGCGCGCGCCGAGGCTGGCCGCACCCGGCGAAGGGTAGGATAATTGGGCAAACAGGGGGCATCCGATGAACTACGAGTCGCGACAGAAGCGGGCGCACACGATGGTGTCCGACCTTGGTTTGCCCCGGCCGCTCACGGCCGAATTGTTGCACCGGCACATGGAAACAGTGCGCGGAAAAAAAATCGTGGTGCAGAGGGCGACTCCGCGCATGCTCGAGGCCGGTCTCTGCGGATTGTGGATTGCCGTCGCCGGGGAAAATTTCGAGCGGATCCACCACGCACCGACCACCTCGGTGATGCATCGCCAACAGTTCATCAATCATGAATTCGGTCACATGATTCTCAATCAGGAACAAGAGCTGTTGTCGGCGGAGCGAGTGGCTCTGCTGGCGCCCCTGATTCCAATGGATGCCATCGTCTATGCCCTATCTCGCACCCGCTTCTCCGACGAGCAGGAGGCCCTGGCCGAGGCCATCGGCGATCAGCTCGCCCTCATCATGCTGCACGATGGGCCGCTGGCTGCCCACGGCACCCAAACCGGATTCGGACGAGTTCTCTGATGCAAACAGTTCTCTTCACCCTGTCAGCCGTCTTTTGGGTCGCCGCGGCGGTGTGCGTGCCGTCGGCCATTCGGGGACGCCGACGGCCACTCCTGTTGTTTCTCGCGGTCTTCGCTCTGACCATGACGCTTATGCCCCAGCCGGTGTACCGTCCGGTCGATGCGCTGCTCGGGAACGGCAATGTGACCTATTTCATCTTCCACGCCCTGACGATCGTTGCCATTGCCCTGCTCGACGTCATCGTGCAGGAAGCCATGTCGCCGCGCGGCCTCACCCGGGCGCGCAAGCGTGTGACCTCCCTGGTCACCAGCGGGATCATCGTCGCGCAGGCCATCTTGTTCTTCGGAAGCGATTGGCGGGTGACCGACGATATCGCCGCATCGTTCATTCCTCGCTGGGATTTCACCGCGTACGCGGCCACGACCTGGATCGCGATGGGAATCTTTGCGGTGTCCTTCGCTATAGCCTGCCTGGCTGACCTGCGGCGGCAACGCCGCCCGGTCACGCTGATCTCACTGAGCTTGGTGCTACTCGCCTGCCTGGGCGTTCTCACCTACGCGGTCATCAGCCTGACCAGTGCCGTGCTTGCCGTTTTTTACGCGGACTATCTCCTGGTCGGCTGGGCGCGTACTGCCTACACCCTGACCCTGCTGCTTTCCCCCATCAGTCTCGTCATCGGCCTCGGGTTGACTGCGGCCGTCGATGCGCTGGCCGCCGGCCGAGAGAACTACCGCGACCGCGTGCTGCTCTGGCGCATCACACCGCTGTGGTGGCGGCTTTTGAGCGACACTCCGCACCTCAGCATCGAGCGGCAGCTCTCACCGCGGCAGCTGCTCACGGTCAGTGGACCCGGCGCGCACCTGTATCGACGACACGTCGAGATTCGCGACAGCCTGCTGCTTCGCCCCGAGGAGGCCGTCACCCCGGCCGAGCTGGCCATTATCGAACTGGCCGAACAGCGAACCCAGGTGGGTCTGCCAGCGACCCCCGCCACCCTCGTCGGGCCGACACGATGAGCGCGCCGCAGAATTGGGGGGACGTGAGCCCGCAGTTGGAGCTGGCGCGCAAACTCAACCTGCTGCTCGATGTCGTCGTGGCCGAGGGCAATACCCCGTACACTTTCCGCCAAATCGAGGCGGGGCTGAAGGAACGCGGACTCACGCTCTCCCGAGCACGCTGGGCCTACATGATCACCGGCGACGGCCCCCTCGTCACCGATCCGGCGCTCCTAACCGGCATTGCCGAGTTCTTCCGCATCCCTCCGGAATACATGCTCGGCGCCGCCGGAGATCTGCCCGACCGGGTCGACGCCCAGCTCGAATTTGTCAAGAGCCTGCGCGTTGCCCGAGTCGTGAGCTTTGCGGCGCGGATGCTCGGCGACGTTTCCCCCGAAACCCTGCGGTCGATCACCAAACTGCTTCAGGAGGACGGCGCCGAGGCAGGCCCGCCCGCGTAGGGCGGCAGGACCGCCTTCGCGGGAAGCCGGCAGCCCGGATGCTTTAGCTGGCGGTCCCGCCGGCGATCGCATAGGACCACAGCTCACTGCTCACACCGACGGGGCGCGCTTTCGGCTCGCCCTCCTTCGGGGTTTCGCTGCGGTGGCCGTGGGCAAAGGACGGGGAGGTCAGCCAGGCCTGGAACGATTCCTCGTCGGCCCAGCGCGTGACAACGAGCCAGGTCAGGCGGTCGTCGGTCGGCTTGAGCAGCTCGAAACCCTCGAAGCCGGGGCGGTCGTCGACGGCTCCGGCGCGGGCCGCGAAGCGTTGGGCGAGTTCGTCGCCGCCGTCGCTCGGTACGGTGATGGCATTGATCTTGATGATCGTCATAAAACTGCTTCCTATTCGAACGCTCGAAGGTATTTCCTCCATGCTGCCACTCTCCGCTGCGAGACCGCGCCGTATCGCGCCGTGCCGCAGCCGTCGGCGCATCCGTCTCCCACCGCCCAGCAAGGTTCCCTATGCTGGAACAGACATGCGACTACTCCTGATCCGCCACGGCCAGACTCCCGGCAACGTTCTCGGACGCCTCGATACCGAGCGTCCGGGCCCGGGTTTGACCGATCTCGGCCTGCGCCAGGCCGCCGCGATACCCGATGCCCTGCGCTCAGATCCGATCGACGCCATTTTTGTGTCGACGCTGCTGCGCACGCATCTGACCGCGCATCCGCTCGCCGCCGATCGCGGCCTCGAGCTGCAGGTCGCGTCCGGACTACACGAGATCGAAGCCGGGTCGCTCGAGGGGCTGCGCGATCGGGCATCCGTTCGCACCTATCTGGAAACCGCGGTGGCCTGGGGCTCCGGCGACCTCGACAAGCGGATGCCGGGCGCTCACGACGGTCACGACTTCTTCCGTCGGTTCGACACCGATATCGCGCGGGCCGCTGCCGGTTCTGAGGTCGCTGCGGTGTTCAGCCACGGCGCCGCCATTCGCGTGTGGACCGCGGCCCGCGCGCAGAACGTGCCCACGACGTTCGCGGGCGAAAACGAGCTCGACAACACCGGTGTTGTCGAGCTGACCGGCTCGCCCGAAGAAGGCTGGACCCTGCTGTCCTGGGCCGGCCTGCCCGTGGGCGGCATGGCACTGGCCGACCTCAGCGCTGCCGATCCCCTGGGCGAGCCGCTGTCTGAGGTGTGAGGCGGGGCCGTACGAGCGCGTGACTGTCGCGCAGCAGCTGCTCCACGAGCTCGGCGGGCACGTGGTTGTCCAGCACGATCGTGATCCAGTGCTTCTTGTTGAGGTGGTATCCCGGGGTGATCCACTGCGGAAACTCTTCACGGAGCGCCCGGCTCTCCTCCGGATCAACTTTGAGCGAGACCGTGAACGGCTCGCCGCCGAGGGCGGAGAGTGCGAAGATCTTGCCGTTGCCGCTGGTCTTGAACACACTCGTCTCCTCGCCGAACGGAAAGGTCTCGATCGCCTGGGGCAGGCTCAGGCAGAGATCGACGAGCGTGTCCGGAGTCATGCTAGAAACCTACGCCGATACGAGATTCATGGCATCGGCGGTCAATTCGACCGAACGCAGGCGGCCCTCGATGAGCGGCGACTGGTGCGCGAGAATGAGCTCGTCAGCTCCGGTTCCCGCGGCGAATTCCTCGAGATAGGCGCGTACCTCGTCGGCGGTGCCGACCGCTGAATACCGCATCATGTTGGCGATATTGCGGCCCTCCGGCGTGGTCAGGAACAGGTCGATCTGGTCGTCGCTGTACTCAGGCGTCGCCGGCCCGCGGGAGAGCATGCCGCGCACCCTGGTGCGGCGGGTCGTCTCGAACTGGGCCACGGCATCCGCTTTATCGTCGGCCGCGATCACGTTGGCGGCAACGATGAGGTGCGGCGTGGCAAGCTGCTCCGACGGCGTGAAGTCGCGGCGGTAGAGCGCGATGGCCTCGTGCAGAGCATCGGGTGCGAAGTGCGAGGCGAACGCGTAGGGCAGGCCGAGGGCGGCGGCGAGGCCGGCGCCGAACAGCGAGGAGCCGAGAATGTAGAGCGGCACATTCGTGCCGGCACCGGGAACCGCCTGCACGCCGGGCACGATCGATTGGCCGCGCAGGTAGGCCTGCAGTTCCATGACGTCCTGCGGAAACTGGTCGGAGGCGCGCGGGTCGCGGCGCATCGCTCTGGCGGTATTCTGGTCGCTGCCGGGGGCCCGGCCGAGGCCGAGGTCGATGCGGTCAGGGTAGAGCTCGGCCAGCGTGCCGTACTGCTCGGCGATCACCAGCGGGGAGTGGTTGGGCAGCATGACGCCCCCGGATCCGAGCCGAATGGTGCTGGTCTGCCCGGCGACGTGGCCGATCAGGATGCTCGTCGCCGACGATCCGATGGTGGGCATGTTGTGGTGCTCGGCATACCAGACGCGCTCGTACCCGTGTTTTTCGGCCGTTTGCGCGAGCGCGACACTCGCCGCGAAGCTCTCCCGAGCGGTCTGCCCGGGGGCAATCGGAGCGAGATCAAGAATGGAGAGCGGAATAGTCATACTGGGGCCAACACTCGGGCGGCAAAATCGTTACCCGACACCCGAAACCAGCATGAAAGGGCATCAGCCGCGCCCGGCCAGCCGACCGATGCCCGGAAAGAATCGCCCGACCCGCGCGCCGTAGGAGAGGTAATCGGGGTGCTCGGCCACGAGCATCCGCTCTTCCCACCGCGTCTTCGCTGAAAGCAGGCCGACCAGGGCGAGCCACGCCACGACGTGCCGAGCGGATGCCCCCACCAGCACGAGTGCGACACCGCCGGTCATGAGTCCCGCGTAAATCGGGCTGCGCATGAGCCCATAGACACCTCCGGTGACCAGCGGGGCGTCCTCCCGCGGAATCGGACTCGCGGTCAACGCTGGCCCCAGGCCAACGACGCCGAGCACCGCGAGGGCGGCGCCGACCAGAGCGAACGTGATGGCGGCCACGATGATGCCGACGCCGGGCGACCACAGCGAGCCATGGGGCAGAAAGACCAGAGCCCCCAGCAGCAGAAATTGCACGGTGACCAGGCTCAGCGCGAGCGCACGTTTCATAATTCGAGGGTACGCCCGGGCGGCGAGCCGACCGATCGATCGATCGACGTTACCTCCACATCACCACCGTGTAACGAAATGAAACATTTTCGCTTTCTTGCAGACAATCCGCACCGCGGCGACTTACCCTCGAATGCAGAGACCAGCTCCGCCGACGCTGCCGGAGAGTGACATCGGGCCTCAGATCGGGTTGTGTACTGCACGATCGGTTCGAGGCAAGCGCTGTGATCCGGCACCTGCATTCGCCGGGACACCTCACCTCGGGGTGCCTCCGCTGAACTGGAACTTCAACCATGACTGACGACGAACTCCTCCTTGAAATCGACTACACCGGCTACGACAACTCGTGCCGCGACCCGCACATCACGCCGGCCGAGGACTTGGTCGAGTGCCGTCGCCGGCGCGGCCACGATGACAACATGCACGGCACCCGGGCCGGCGTGCGCGCTATCCGCTGGCAGGCAGGAGCCGCTCCCCTGGCCGCGTAGCTCACCGTGGTGCGCTCACCCCCCGGACGGCGCGGTGGCTGCCGCCTCGCTGCGACGGTCATTGTGTGCGTGGCTGTGTCGACGGCTCGCCCTGGGCAGACGCTGCGCCTGCGTCTCGCCGGGGGCGCCCGTGCCTGCGGTCGAGGCCTAGGCCCGGAACGAGAGCAAGATTTAAATGCTGCGCCCAGCGAAGATGGGTTCAGCATCACAGATCGCCGCGTGCATCGATCAAAAGGAGCCCTGACGTGTACGTTTCGTGAGAGGAATCCGCTGTTGAATTCGATATTGTCCCGTCGTAAAGGCAAACCTTCACGCGACTAGTTCACCCCGAACGGCTTGCAAACAAGCATTCTGGGGTACCGAGGCTAAAGCTATCCGCGTCGACCTTCCCAATTGCTTCCAGAAATGCTTCTGAGGTTCTATCGTTTTTGTGTTCGATTCGCGGTAGAATGGGTATCAAGGAGGCAATGGCGCCCATGTTCATGGAAAACCCGAGCGAGGCCAGCTCGAACCCCGTCGTTGCGGCGGTGGAGCAGGCTCGGGATGCGTTGTTGGCGGCGTTGGGCGGGGTGTCATTCGGGTT